>JAYUVX010000299.1:0-35974 GCA_043753855.1 Myxococcales bacterium
GACGAGGAGCCGTTGCCGCTCCGCGCGTTCGCCGTGTTCGAGAAGACCGGCGATGGCTGGAAGCTGATCGTGCTCCAAGAAGCGCTCGCGATCGACGAGCCCGGTGCAGGCGCGAGCTTCGTCAAGATCCTGCCGCCGGCTCCCAAGCCGCCCGAGCCGCCGCCCGAGGTCAAGCAGGTCAAGAAGGACGACAAGGCGAAGACCGAGACCAAGAAGCCGAAGAAAAAGCTGAAGAAAACGCGGAAGAAGCGGCCCGTGGACGCGGAGGAGTAGATAATTCCTCGGTGACTCGCTGGTTCGCGCTCCCGATCGTCTTCGCTCTCGCTGCGGCGTCACCCGCACATGCCGACACTCCTCCGTGGTCGGTCGGCGTCACCGACGCGCAGAAGGCCACCGCGCAGAAGTTTCTCGAAGCCGGCAACGCGCTGTTCCTCGATCGCAAGTACGCCGAGGCGCTCGAGAAGTACAAGGCCGCGGTGGGCGCGTGGGACCATCCGGCGATCCGGTTCAACATCGTTCGTTGCCTGATCCAGCTCGACCGCCCGGTGGACGCCAGTGACAACCTCAAGCTCGCGCTGAAGTACAACGCGGCGCCGCTCGAGGAGGCCGTCTACAACGAGGCGCTCGCCTACGAGAAGCTGCTGGCCAACCAGATCGGCGATCTCAAGGTCAGCTGCGCGCAGCCCGACGTGAAGATCACGCTCGACGGCCAGCCGCTCGCGACCTGCCCCGCCAACGAGACGCGCCGCGTGGCTCCTGGCCCGCATCAGCTCGTCGGCACGAAGAACGGCCTGATGACGAGGACCGTCGAGGTGATAGTGCTCGGTGGCAAGAGCATGGACGTCGCGGTGAAGCTCGAGCCGCTCGGCCGGTTCGCACGCATCGAGCACCGCTGGCCGACCTACCTGCCATGGGTGGTTTTCGGCGCTGGCTTCGCGGTGGCGGGTATCGGTGGCGTGCTCGACCTCAACGCCAAGGCCGACATGGACTCGTACGATCGCACCGTGGCGCAGAACTGTTCGGTGATCTCGTGCGACACCAAAGACCCGAACGATCATCGCCTCGATGGCGTGCGCGGCCTCGATGACAATGCACGGCTCAAGACCAACATCGCCGTCAGCGTCATGGTGATCGGCGGCGCCACGATCGCCACCGGCGCCGTCATGCTCTACATGAATCGCGGCCGCACCGTGTATCCGGAGAGCGTCGAGAAGCTCACGCCCTCGGTGACGCCGATGGCCGGTGGCGGCGCGACGGTCTCGCTGAGCGGCGCGTTCTAGTCCTTCAGCTTGGTCGAGAGCTTGCGGGTCTCTTCCTGGAGCTGCTTGACCCGCTGCTTCTCCGCATCGAGCTTGACCTGCAGCTCCGACTTCGCCTTCTGGGCCTCTGCGGCCGCCGCGAGCGCCTTCTTCGACGCTGCCTCGGCCTGGTCGCGGGCGGCGAGCGCGGTCTTCTTCTCGGCCTCGAGCGCGACGTTCTTGTCCGCGAGCTCCTTGGCGCTGAGCGCGAGGTTCGCGTCGGTGACCGCGAGCTTGCCCTCGACGACCGACTTGTCCGCGATCGCGGCCTGGCGCTGCTTCTCGGCTGCGTTCGCGATCTCCTTCTTCTTCTTCGCATCGGCGAGGGCGGCCTCGGCCGTGACGGCGGCGGTGTTGGCGCGCTCCGCCTCCTGGGTGGCCTGGTGCTCGGCGGCACGCACCCGCACGTACGCCACGCTGGCACCACCGGCGACCACGCCTAGCACCGCGAACGCCGCGATCAGCGCGATCCGGCGGGCTCGACGTCCGCGCTGAGCGAGCGAGAGCACCGCATCGAGGAACGCCTGCTCGCGCGGCGCGAGCTGCCGCACGCTCCCGCCGTACCAGCGGCGAGCCTCCTCCATCGCATCCCCTCGCCACAGCAGGCCCAGCGGTCGCCCGCGCCCATCCCACTGCTTGGCGGCCGCGGACAGCTGCGCGACGAACTGCGAATCCTCCTGCGCCTCGTCGAGCCAGCGCTTCAGCGTGGGCCACCGGTCGATCAGCGACTCGTGAACGATCTCGACCGAGCCACCACTCGCATCGCTGCGCGTCTGGACGACGAGCAGACGTGCCGCGACCAGGAGGTCGATGACGCGGCCGATGTCCTCGTGCTGCGCGAGCTGATAGACGTCTGCGATCTCGACGATCGCGCGCGTTCGCTCCGGCGTGACCAGCTGGCGGAACACCCGCTGGGTCAGCTTCTGCTGCGACGTCGACATGTTGCGAACGACGTCGTCGGCGTGGGTGGCGAGCGCACCGCTGATCCCGCCGATCGACTGGTAGCTCGACATCGTGAGCAGCTTGCGCTGGCGATCCCGCGCGTCCCACAGCTTCGCTGCCGCGAATTGGAGGAGGGGCAGGGCGCCGGGGGTTCCGGCGAGTGCATCGAGCATGTCGCCGACCATCGCCGCGCTCTCGAACCGATAGCCGACCATTTCGACAGGCAACTCGAGCGCCTCGCGCAGCCCATCGCGATCCGGCGCCGACAGGAACACGAGCCCGCGCGACACCTCCTCCATGAACTGCGGATCCTCGGCGACGCGGTCGAGGAAGTCCGAGCGCATCGAGACCACGACGCGTAGCGGCGCCACCGAGTCATCTGCCACGGCCGCGAGCGCGGCGGTGAAGGCGCGGCGCTCCTCGAAGTCAGGGACCAGGGTGTACAGCTCCTCGAACTGGTCGACGAACAGTAGCGTGTGGCTGCCCGTGGCGGCGGCCCGTGCGCGCAGCGTGACGCCGAAGAAACCCGGCTCGTTGCGGAGCCGCGACATCAACCGCGTGTGTTCGTCCAGCGTACCGTTCGTGGGCCCGCCGACCCGCGTGGACAGCCGCTCGATCACGGTGGCGAGTGCGGCGATTGGATGGCGGCCGGGCCGCAGCGTCACCACGTCCCAGGTCTCGCCGGAGCTCTTCAGCCCCGGGCCCACGCCGGCTCGCACGAACGAGGACTTGCCGACGCCCGAAGGTCCGACGATCGCCGTCAACGGCAGCTCGCGCACTCTCGCGATCATCCGCGCGACGTCCCGCGTGCGACCGAAGAACCGATCCGCATCGTGCTCCTGGAACGCGGTGAGGCCGGGATACGGACTCTCGCCCTCGGCGAGCTGACGGGCGTGGCGGGTCGGCAGCAGGCTCTCGAGCCGGCGCGCGAGCTCGAGCGCGGATCCGATGCGCTCCGTCTTGGTCTTGTTGAGGCAGCCATCGACCGCCTGCACCAGACCATCGGGAAGATCCGGAACCGCGCCGCGCACCGATCGCATCGGCCCGGGCGACACCAGGTTCTGCAGCAGCGCCTCGCTGGACAGCGGACCGACGGGATGCTGGCCCGCCAGCATCTCGAACATGATCAAGCCGAGCGCGAACAGATCCGATCGGTGATCGACCTCGTCGACCCCCATCTGTTCCGGGGACATGTACGGCAGCGTTCCGACCAGCGTACCCTCGCGCGTCAGCGCCAGATCAGCACCTGCCATGAGCTGCGACACGCGCGGTGCCTCGACCGAACCGAGCGCCTTCGCGATCCCGAAGTCGACGACCTTCACCTGGCCAGCGTGGGTGACCAGGATGTTCTCGGGCTTGAGATCGCGATGCACGATGCCGAGATCGTGTGCGCGAGCTAGCGCACGGGCGACCGGGAGGATCAGCTCCACCACGCGCGCGGCCGCGAGCGGCTGGCCATCACCGAACGGACCCATGAACTCGCGCAGCGACTTGCCCTCGAGGAACTCGAGGACCATGTACGGCATGCCGTTCCACTCATCGACTTCGTAGATGATGACGATGTTGTCGTGATTGCACTGGGCGGTGGCGCGCGCCTCGACGAGGAACCGATCGATGACCTCGCGTTCGACGTGGAGCAAGAACTTCATCGCGACGCGACGGCCGAGCTTGATGTCGCGCGCCGCGTACACCACGCCCATGCCGCCGCGCCCGAGCTCGCGGATCAGCTCGTACTGCTTGATCCGCGTTCCGGCGGCGAGGTCCACGCCGGGCAGCGTGACGAACGAGCTCCCGATGCCGCTGTCGTAGTCGTGCGAGTAGGGTGCCGCATAATGTGGCGCCTGCGAATTTATCGGAACACCGCTGGCCCCGCCGAGCGCCCGTGAGGCGTGTCCCACCGACGGAGTGCGGGGCAGCGGTGCTGGTGTCATCGGGCCGACACCGAACTGCGTGCCGACCGGGGGCTTCCCTCGCTCCTCGTTCGCCACGTACCGATCGTAACACGGCCCACCACGTGGGTCCCATCGACCGTCGACGGATGGACAGCGCGAGCGCGCGCTCGCGGCCGGTGCGACGCGTTTCTCACCAGGCCGATCGATGTCGCGCAGCTGCTCGGGCTGCTCGGTCAGGTCGTTGACTCCACGCCCCGCGGTCGCGGAATCGTGAAGTAGAACGTGGTTCCGCCCGGCGGATTGTCGTCGATCCAGATCCGGCCACCAAGCTTCTCGACGGCACGGCGACACAGCGCGAGCCCGACGCCCGATCCGCTCGCCGCACTGTTCACGCGCTCGAAGAGCTTGAACACGCGCTCGCGATGCTGAGGCTCGATCCCGATCCCGTTGTCGCGCACAGCGAACCGCCAGACCTCGGGGAGCCGCTCGGCGCTGACATGCACCGACGGCTGGTCCTGTCTGCGGAACTTGATGCTGTTGCTGATCAAGTTCTGAAAGATCTGGCCGACCAGCATCCGGTTACCGCGCACGCGGGGCAGCTCGTCGTGGGTCACCGTGGCGCGCGCCTGCTCGAGATCTGCGCGCAGGTTCTCGAGTGCATCCTTCAGCACGGCGCCGGAATCGAGGTCGAACGGCATCGAATCATCGGTGGAGAGCTGGAGCAGCGCGAACAGGTCATCGACCATCGTCGCCATCCGGGCTCCGCCGCGGATCACCCGGTCGAGCGAATCCGCGTCCTCCGCAGACAGCTTGCCCTCGAGGGACTCCGCAAGCATCGCCGAGAAGCTGCGGATCGTGCGCAGCGGCGCGCGTAGATCGTGGGCGAGCGTCTGGCTCACCGTCTTGAGATCCGCGATGCGCTCGCGCAACGTCGCGCTCGTGCGCTCCAGCTCCGCGGCCTTGCGATGGAGCTCGATGAACACGTCGACCTTGCTCTTGAGCGTGTGCGGATTGATCGGTTTGTAGAGGAAGTCCACCGCGCCGGCTTCGTAGCCGCGGAACTGCCGCTCCTCCGAGCGATCACCCGCGGTGACGAAGATGATCGGCACCAGGCGTGTGCGATCCGCGCCGCGCATCAGCTGGGCGGTCTCGTAGCCGTCCATCACCGGCATCTCGACATCCATCAGTACCAGCGCGTACTCGTGCTCCAGCAGCAAGCGCAGCGCTTCGCTGCCAGAGCTCGCCTTGAACAGCTCGCGATCGTCCTGGCGCAGCAGCTCCTCGAGCGCGACCAGGTTCTGCGGCCGGTCATCGACGAGCAGGATCTTGATCGGCGCAACCCCCAACTCACACCCAGGATGCGATCGGTTGCCACCGGGACGCAAGTGGTTGGTCAGGACAGTGTCCGCATCCCCGGCGCTTCGCGGCCCGTGGACGCGACGTACTCGTCATAGTTTCCGCCGTAGATCCGCGGCCCCACCGATGAGAGCTCCAGCACGCGATTCGCGAGCGCGCGGAGGAACTGGCGATCGTGCGAGACGAACAGCAGCGTGCCTTCGTAATCGGCGAGCGACTTCACCAGCGCGCGCTTGGTGACGATGTCGAGGTGGTTGGTCGGCTCGTCGAGCACGAGCAGGTTCGGGGCGTCGTAGAGCAGCTTCGCCAGCGCCAGCCGCGCCCGCTCGCCACCCGAAAGCACGCGCACCGGCTTGAACACGTCGTCATCGTGGAATCCGAACGCGCCGGCGAGCCCGCGCAGTGTGCCCTGGTTCGCGTTCGGCGCGTGCTCCTGCAGCTCGTCGAGCACCGTGTGATCCGCGGTCAGCGCATCCATCACGTGCTGCGCGTAGTAACCCATCGTGACGCTCGCGCCGATCTTCGCGTCACCGGCATCCGGCGTCAGCACGCCGGCGATCATCTTCAGCAGCGTTGACTTGCCGGCGCCGTTCTCGCCCATGATCGCCCAGCGCTCCTTGCGCGCCACCGTGAGCGTCAGGCCGGAGTGCACCACGTGCTCGCCGTACGCCTTCTTGATCCCGGTGATCTTGACGACGTCATCGCCCGATCGCTGCGGCACCCGGAAATCGAACTGCTTCTCGATGATCCGCTTGGGCTCCTCGACCTTCTCGACCTTGTCGAGCTTCTTGATCCGGCTCTGCACCTGTGACGCCTTGGCCACGTGCGTCTTGAACCGCTCGATGAACCGGCTCTCCTTGGCGAGCCGCGCCTGCTGCCGCGCGTACTCCGCCTCGCGCCGTTCGGTCTCGATCACCCGCATCCGCTCGTAGAAGTCGTAGTTGCCGCCGTACGTGCGCAGCGCACCGCCATCGATCTCCACGATCTTGCCGACGACGCGGTTCATGATCTCGCGGTCGTGACACGTCATCACGACGGTGCCGGGATAGTCGCGGAGAAACTGCTCGAGCCACAGGATCGACTCGAGGTCGAGGTAGTTGGTGGGCTCGTCGAGCAGCAGCAGGTCCGGCCGGGCGAGCAGGATCTGGGCGAGCGCGACGCGCATCTTCCAGCCACCCGACAGCGTGCCGACATCGTTGTTCAGCTGCGCATCATGGAACCCGAGGCCGTGGAGGATCGACTGCGCACGCGCATCGAGCTCGTATCCTCCGAGGTTCTGGTAGCGCTCCTGCACCTCGCTGAACCGCGCAACCACGTCATCGAGGTCATCGCCAGGGTTCTCGAGCTTCGCGGTCAGGGTTGCGAGCTCGGCGCCGAGATCCGCGACCTCGCCGGCCCCGGAGCAGGTCTCCGCAAGGATCGACCGCCCCTTCAGATCCCCGACGTCTTGCCGGAAGTATCCGAGCGTCAGCTTCTTCGGCCGTTCGATGCCGCCGTCATCCGGACTCTCCTCGCCGGCGATCATGCGGAACACCGTGGACTTGCCGGCGCCATTGGGCCCGACCAGCCCCACCTTCTCGCCGGGGTTGATCTGGAACGAGGCTTCGACGAACAGGAGCTGTCCACCGTACTGCTTGCTGACCGAGGAGAACGCGATCACGGGGCGGTCCTATAGCACGCTCACTCGTCCGCAGGCGGGGCCATCTTCTTGCGAGCTTTCTTCGTAGCCGCGATCCGCTGCGCCTCGCTCTGTTTGACCGCCCCGGTCGTGCGCTCGTTCGCAAGCTTGCGAAAGCTGGCGAGCCGCACCGGGTCGATCGCATCCCGCACCGCGCATCCGGGCTCGTCCTGGTGGCGACAGTCACGGAACCGGCATCCCGCCGCGAGCTCGATGATGTCGTCGAACGCGTGCTCGTCGGGCTGCTCGGCCTCGTCGATCCATTGCGACAGCTCGCGCATCCCGGGAGTATCGATCCACAGCCCGCCATCGGCCGCGACGAACAGCTCGCGGTGCGTGGTGGTGTGGCGGCCGCGTTCGTCGGCGCGCAGCTCGCGCGTAACCTGCGTGGTGCCGATCAGCGTGTTCAGCAGCGTCGACTTGCCGACGCCCGAGCTTCCGAGCAGCACGGCCGTCTTGCCGGGCCCGTTGAGCGCACGCAGCTCCGCGAGCCCTTCCCCGCGCGTGCTCGACAGGGCGATCACCACTCCATGACTCGCACTCGCGAGCGTCGCCAGCCCGTGCGCCGGATCGGGCACCAGATCGATCTTCGAGAGCACGAGCACCGGCTCGATCCCTCCATCGCGCAGCAGTCCGATGTAGCGATCGAGCCGCGCCAGCGACAGATCCGAGTTCGCCGACGTCATCACCAACCCGACATCGACGTTGGCCGCGAGCGGCTGCGGCACCGTGGCCTCGCCGGCGGCCTTGCGCACCAGGAAGCTGCGGCGCGGCAGCACCGAGCGGATCACACCCGCCCCCTTGGCCGCGAGCCCCGCTACCCAGCCCTCGACGAGAACCCAGTCGCCGACCGTGGGCAGCGAGCGCTTGTCCTTCGCCTCGTGAAAGTTCTTTCCGGTCACCTCGACCCACGCGACGCCGCCCGGGCCGAGTGCATGATACGCGCCTCGGTGCTCGGCGGCGATGCGCACCGGTTGCAGCAGGCCGTCGGGATCCGCCGCGCGCCTCGCCTCGTCCCATGCGGCGTCCCAGCCGAGGGCGGCCTCGCCCGCGATCACAGCGGTCGGGATCGTGGGGCGCGCCATGGCGGCACTCTACCTGCTACCGTCGCCGGATGTCAGCCGACGACGACCTGCGGCTCCGGCTCGAGCTGGTCCGAGGATTCTCCGTCAACGTGCCGCACAACAAGGCGCTGGGGATGGAGATCCTCGAGCTCCGGGCGCGCGAGGCGCTGTTCCGGCTGCCCTACGACGAGAAGCTGATCGGTAACCCGGACACCGGCGTGATCCACGGCGGCGTGATCACCGCGCTGCTCGATGGTGCTTCGGGAGCCGCGGTGTTCGCCGCGCTGGTCGAGTTCGTGCCGATCGCCACGCTCGACCTCCGCATCGATTACCTGCGCCCCGCCGAGGTGGGGCAGGCCGTGCACGCGCGTGCGACCTGCTACAAGATGACGAAGAACGTCGCGTTCACGCGCGCCGTTGCCTATCACGAGGATCCGGACGATCCGATCGCGCACTCGGTCGGGACGTTCATGGTGTCGACCAAGGCCGGGAACCTCAAGTCATGACGCTGGTCGAGCGCCTGACGGCCGCCAAGGCCGCGAATGACTACCAGGGTTTGTTCGACGCGATCCCGTACGCGACGTTCCTCGGGCTCGCGGCCGAGATGCACGGTGAGGAGCTGGTCACCACGATGCATTTTAACGAGCACCTGATCGGCAACCCGGCGCTGCCCGCGCTCCACGGCGGAACCCTCGGTGCGTTGCTCGAATCGGCCGCGATCTTCGAGCTGCTGTGGCGGGCCGAGACGGTGGTGCTGCCCAAGACGGTGACCATCACGGTCGACTTCCTGCGCTCCGCGGGCGCCGTCGCCACCCATGCCCGTGGCGTGATCACGCGCCAGGGCAGGCGGATCTCGAACGTCCGCGTCGAGGCGTGGCAGGGCGATCGCAACTCGCCGGTCGCGAGCGCGCATGGGATCTTCCTGGTCATGCGCGGGTAGCGCAGCTACGCCGATGCAGGCAGCCGCATCGTGATCACCGCGCCCCCGCCCGGCCGCGCCGCCAGCACCACTTCGCCGCCCAGCGTCGTCGCCACGGACCGCGCGACGCCGAGCCCGACGCCCATGCCCGCACCGCGCGATGACGTCCGGAAGAACGGATCGAACACGCGTCGGACCTCCTCCGCGGTCAGGTCGCGCCCATTATCCGAGACCTCGACCACGATGTTGGCTGCTCGGTCCTCGACCGTCACGGTGATCCGGTTGCTCGTGCTCGCCACCTCGCCGTCGAACCCGGAGCTCGCAAACAGCAGCATCGCCAGCACCGCCTGTCCGATCCGCGATTCCTCGCCGGTGACCGGCCGCACCGCCGCGATGTGTCGGGTCACATGTGCGCGCGGCTCCAGCGTCGGCGCGGCCAGCCGCAGCGCCGACGACACCACCCCCGCCAGGTCGACCTGCTGTGTCGTGCTCCGCGTCGCCAAGGTCTGCAGAGCACGCACGTTGCTCGCGATCCGCTCCGCACCGAGCGTGATGTCGTCCAGACAGCGCAGTGCCTGGGGCTGTGCGCCCTCGGGCATCGCCGCGAGCTGCTTGCGCATCGACCGCAGATTGAGCAGCACCGAGGTCAGCGGATTGTTGATCTCGTGCGCGAACCCCGCGGCCAGCGCACCGACGAGGCTGATCCGATCAGCCTCGAGCAGTGAGAGCTGCTGCTGATACGCGCCCGAGACCCGGACCACGATCGCATACACGCGCAGGTTCCCGACCAGCATGCTCCCGAGTGCAGCTTCGACCGGCAACCGCGATCCATCCTTGTGCATCAGCACGAGCTCGATCGCGGGAGGCATTGCCTGGCCCGCGCGAAACCCTGCCGTCAGCTGCGTGATCAACGGCCGCTGCTCGGGCGAGAGCGTCGCAAACACCTCGCTCGCGTACAGCTCGTCGAGCGTGTACCCGAGGATCGCCGCCGACGGCGTATTCGCGTACCAGCGAACGAGCTCGTTGCCATCATCCGCGACGAACATCACCGCGATGCCACTCGTACCGAGTGCCGCGAGCAGCGCGGGCATCAGCGCCGACAGATCGCGATCCGGCTCCTCGGTCATCCGGCGGCCTTGACGAACGTCCCGGCCAGCTTGTCCTTCGTGATCCCGGGGAACTGGAGGACCTGGTTGTGCATGGCGAGGTAGACGCCGGGTGGCAGGATCTGCACCGCGAGCAGGGCCTCGGTCAGGTTCTGCAGCGAATCGCTCGAGCGCAGCTCGTAGGGGCGCATCGCTCCGGTGAAGACGACCGGGCTCGCCGGCGTCCCGACCAGCTCGACGACGCGATCGCCCGAGACTGCCAGGCGGTCGGTCCCGTGGACCACGACCACGCCGGCGAGCTCCCGCGCGAGGCGCGTGGCGGTCTCGGCGATCAGCGTGTGATCGTCCGGGGTCATGTCGAGGCTGTCCTTGTTCATCAGCGAGACGCGCTGGACCTCGACCCCGCGCAGCTCGAGCGACACCAGCATGACGTCGAGCACGGAGACGTGATTCGCGAGCACGCCCGAGAGCTCGTCGTACGTCTTCTCGATCGTTCCACCGGTCGAGATGAGGGCGATGCGTCTCGTCATGTGAATCACCGACCTACGAGGGTCAGCTCCCACCCGAGCAATAACACGATCCTCAGGGGCAGGGGGGCGATCGGAGCGTCGTGGGAATCACGCCGGCGTGCCTCGAAAGCGCGCGCGGGCCGTGGGCGCGATGTTGCGATTCACCAAGATCAGCGTCGAGATCGGGATCACGAGCTGGATCGTCATCGGGACGAACATCATGACGCCCTGCGGACCCATGCGTCCGATGTGCTTGAGCTGCTGAAGCACCGGCCAGGTCAGGTAGACACTCACGATGATCGCGACGATCGAGAACACGGTGCCGATGATCCGCTGCGTGCTGCTCATCCGGATCAGCTCGTAGCCGGCCCACGCCTGCAGAGCGACGAGGCCCGCGGAGAACCAGATCGAGCGTGCACCGCCGCCACCGAGCATCGCCATCGCCTCGAACATCTTCCGCGACATCTCACCGGGCGAGACCACGAGCTGCGGGATCAGGATCGCGGCGCTCATCATCGCGTGAGCGAACAGCAGCCAGCCGAGGCCGGTCAGGCCCGCGTCGGGGGAGCGGCGGTGGAGGTTGGCCTGGTCGCCCTGCATCAGGTCGGCGAACTGCCGCTCGCTGAAGTACCGGCGGATGATCAGCGGCCATGCCATCAGCATCCAGCACACGCCGGCGACGATCGCGAGCCCGCTGATGTCCATGTGGCTGCTCATCAGAAGGAGGAGCAGGGCGCCGGCCGCGCTGAACGAGCTGATCACCCCGAAGTTGGCGTAGCGGTTCGCGAGCTCCACGGCGCGATCGACCGAGGTCTCGCGCAAGCCGGAGAGGCCGGCCTGCACGTGGAAGCACGAGCGGATCAGGAGGAGCACGGTGGCGAGCATCAGCAGGACGCCGGGGCCCTGGGAGAGCATGCGTCCGCCGGCATCGAGCATCACGATCAGGAACAGGCCGGTGCCGAGCACGCCGGTCGTGCCGAGCACGGTCATCAGGATCGATGCGGCCTCGAAGCCCTTGTCCTCGGCAACCGGGAGCTCGGTGGTGAACCGGCGGAAGCGGGGGAGCGAGACCAGGACCGCGAGCACGGCGGGCCACGAGGCGAGGCCGAGCGCGGGTCCGATCGCGATCTTGAAGTCGAGGTGAAACTTCCCGGTCATGATCATGAACAGGATCGCGGACTGGACGAGACCCACGACGATGTAGCGCTTGACGCCGGCGAGCGGGCTCGCGGTGCCTTCGAGCGTGCGCTTGCCGTAGAGCAGCTCGGTGCCCGCCATGCGGTGGAACGCCGACCGCGCGACGCAGGTGGCGAGGACCAGCAACATCCACAGCGTCTGGTCGCCACGTCCGCCGATGCCCATCGTAAGCATGGTGACGAACGTGCCGAGCGTTGCGAGCGCGGCGAACAGACTGCCGCCGAGCTGCATCAACAGGCCGAGGGTCGAGAGCCCCTGATCCGCGGGGACACCCGGATCCACCAGGTTCACCGCTTCTTGCTTAGCTTCAGACATCACTGCCTCCGGAGGTGCCGGGAAACCCTGCCCCGTCTGCGGGTGATAACACGCTGCCTCGGGCGGTAACGAGGGGTTTTCCGCGCGTGGACCTGGATCTGGACCGTTCATGGTCCAGGTCCGGACGTAGGCGTTTGTCAAGCAGTCGCTAGCGCGTGTCGGCGAAGCCGATCTGCCAGTAATGGCAGCCGATCTTGGCCCCACGCGATGAAGTCGCCGCAGCGGAACGACGGCACGCCCCACAGGCCGATGCCATCGAGATCGGCGGCATTGTCCACCGCGACCTTGATCGCGGCCGTATCCTGGATCGCGGCGCGCGCCTGGTCCCACGACAGGTTCGCGCGCTCGACCATGAGCTTCAGGTCGACGTAGTCCGCGGGATCGCGCGCCTCCGCCCAGATCCCCTTCATCGCGGACCGCGCGAACGCCAGGCCCGCGCCCACGCCGTTGGCCCAGTGCTGGATCGCGAGGCAGTTGTCGATCCCCGGTCCCAGTGGATCGCACAGCTCGCCGAACGGGATGCCGAGGCGATCGGCCTCGCGCTTGGCGTCCTTCACGATGTACAGCCGCTTGACGGTGGGCAGCGGGAGGCCGCGGGTCACCATGGGCGCGACCTGCTTGAGGACGAGCGGCACCGAGTACGGCGCGAGCACCGCCTCGATCTGCTCGAGGGCGAGGTAGGAGTACGGCGAGCGGAACGAGAAGTAGAGCTCGCAGGAGAGCGGCTTCTCGGAGAGCTTCAGCGGACCGCGCTCGGCCTCGGAGCGCGGCGTGACGACGTGCACGAGCTCCTTGCCGAGCTCCCGCGCGAGGGCGCGCTCGAGGTAGGGCAGGCGATCGATGCCCCAGTACCAGACGCCGTCGTAGTGCAGCATCGCGCCCTGGTAGTGACCGGCCTTGCGCAGCTCGGCGTAGGTCGTGTTCATGATCGGCTTCACGGCGCCGTGCGATTCCTGCCCGTACTTGCCGAGCAGCGTGACCAGCCGCTTCTTGTCGACCGTCCACATCGCATTCGCGAGCTCCATCGCGCAGGCGAGCTGCTCGCGCGGTGGGCGCGTCTTGATCAGCGCCGTGCCGAGGTCTCGGACCATGCCGGCGTCGGGATCTTTCTTGCCGGGAAACTCGACGTTCCAGTAGGCGGCGAGGTGCTGCGCGTCGCGCACGTTGTACATCGCCCGGAGCAGTGGCGCCGGGTCCACGTCCTGGGCGGGTGGCGTGATGATGTGGAACGTGAGCTCGACCGGATAAATGTCGATCAGCCGCTGGACGGCCTGGCCGGTGAGGTAGCTCCACGGGTCGGTCGGGTCGAAGTAGACGTCCAGGGTGCGGGGCAGCTTCGTGATCGTGTCCTTGATCCGCGACACGGCGCGGCGAGCGGCGTCCCCGGTCGGCCCGAGCCATGCGGAGATGGCTTTGCCCTTCAGGCGGCTGGCGATGCTCATGGCGCTCCGTATACCGCCCCTTGGCGTGGCGCGTCGAGCGGGTTACACACTCCAGCCGTGGACGAGGACAAGGTCAGGACCGCGATCGAGCTCCTCGAGGAGATCGGGGCGGATATGAATTCGCTCGCCGAGATCGAGGAGGACCTGCGGATCCGGTTGGTCACCGCCGCCGGGCAGCTGTCGCGGCCGGATCGCTACACGCGGCGCGCGCTGGGCAAGGCGCTGACCCGTGCGAAGTTCCGCGCCAAGCGGGATGCCGATCGCGCGGTCCTCGATCAGACCGGCATCCGCGCGCTGCGCCGCGAGCCGGTGTTCCGCACGCCGTTGCCGAAGCCGCAGATGGCGCTCGATGCGGCGGTGCGTGACGAGGCGGAAGGTGCCGAGGTCGTCGATGCCTGGGCGGCGGCCGAGGCGCGGCGGCAGGAGGGCGATGGCGAGGGCGAGGGTGCGCGCGTCGAGCTCGCCCGCATGTGTTACGTGTGCAAGGCGCAGTTCAAGGAGCTGCATCACTTCTACGATCAGATGTGCCCGCCGTGCGCGGAGCTCAACTGGAACAAGCGGAACCAGACCGCGGATCTGCGTGGGCGCGTGGCGGTGGTCACCGGTGCGCGGGTGAAGATCGGCTACCAGGCCGCGATGTTCCTGCTACGCGCGGGCGCGGAGGTGATCGTCGCGACCCGGTTCCCGCGGGATGCCGCCCGCCGGTTCGCCCGCGAGGTCGATGCGAGCGAGTGGACCCACCGGTTGCACGTCTACGGGATCGACCTGCGGCACACGCCGAGCGTGGAGCTGTTGTGCCAGCACCTGAACCGGACGCTGCCGCGGCTCGACGCGCTGATCAACAACGCGTGCCAGACCGTGCGCCGGCCTTCGGGCTGGTACGACCACGTGCTCGCGCCGGAGCTCGAGCCGTTCGCGCAGCTGCCGGCGGCGGAGCAGCAGATGCTCGAGCGCAATCGGTCGCTCGGCGAGGGTCTCGTGCGCAGCGCGGGTCACGAGATCCACGCGACGGGGTTGTGGAAGAGTGCGGTGCTCTCGCAGGTGCCACTGCTCGCCGAGGACTCCGAGCGCGGCGAGCACCTGTTCCCGCAGGGGCGGCTTGATCAAGATCTGCAGCAGATCGATCTGCGCGACACCAACAGCTGGCGGCTGACCCTCGCGGAGGTCCCGACCGCTGAGCTGCTCGAGGTTCACCTCGTCAACGCGGTGGCGCCGTTCGTGCTGAATGCGCGGCTGCGGCCGCTGCTCGCCAAGGTGCCGACCAACGACGCACACGTCGTCAATGTCTCCGCGATGGAGGGTCAGTTCTACCGGCGGTGGAAGACCGACAAGCACCCGCACACCAACATGGCCAAGGCCGCGCTCAACATGATGACGCGGACCAGCGCGATCGAGTACGTGCGCGACGGCATCCACATGAACAGCGTCGATACCGGGTGGGTCACCGATGAAGACCCGCAGCATCACGCGCAGCGGAAGACCAGGATCCACGGGTTCCACCCGCCGCTCGACATCGTCGATGGGGCGGCGCGGATCGTCGATCCCGTGTTCGATGGCGTGACCACCGGCAACCACCTGTGGGGGCTGTTCCTGAAGGACTACAAGCCTGCTCCATGGTGATGCCGTGATCGCCGCCGACAGGTAGGCGAGCCGAAGGTTGGGGTACGGAAGGGGTTTTCCTCTGGTGCACCGGATCGAGACTTTGCTAACTTGCTTCAGTGACCTCAGGTCGCCCAACGCTTGATGTGAACCTGTGGGCCGGCCAGAGCCGGGGTGTCGTGCCCAACGCGCCGACGCTGATGATGAAGGCGGCGCGCCCGCTCGTCCGGACGAGGATCGGCACCGCGCGGGAGCTGTTCCTCGGCGCGTACGAGACGTTCGCCCCGGTGTGCCGCGCGTTCGACGAGCCCGGCCTCGCGGTGATCGCGGTCGACGAGGCCACCGGGATCCCGGCGGGGATCGTCCAGCTGTGCGCGCGTGTGCAGCGGCCGGTCGCGGCGATCGTGGGCCGTCACGATCGGTGTGATCTGTACCTGCAGGGTCGCGAGGAGCTATCGCTGCGGCAGCTCGCGGTGATCGTCGATCCGGTGACGAGCTGGGAGCGGCGCGCCACCTCGATTCGTTATCGCGTGCTCGATCTCCGGACGTCGGCACCGATGGTCGACGAGGAAGGGCGACCGCTGCGCGGCCTCGCTGCCGAGGGTCCGGCGATCCTTCGTTGTGCCGGCTACGTGATGTTCATGCTGGTGCTCGGCGATCCGAGCGACTGGCCCGCGGATCCCGCGGACGCGTGGTCGATGCTGCCCGAGCGCGTGTACCTCGACGAGCTCGATAACTGTGCGGCCGGGTCGCTGCGCAAGGTCCGCCGGGCGGCCCTCGATGCGCGCGAGACCTACATCACGCGCACCAATGGTCCGCGAGATACCGCGATGCAGCTCGCCCAGGGCGATGGCGTTGGCGTGCTGGAGATCCACACGCCGAACCGCCGGCTCACGATCCACATCGGCGCCGAGGCGCTGAAGGATGGCGTGCTGCTCGGTCGCTACGGCCGCTGCGATCTGACCGACGCCGCTGGCGAGGATCACTCGATGTCGCGCGTGCATGCGCTGCTGCTCCAGCCGCAACGATCGGCCGCGCAGAACTTCGAGGATCGATTGCTGCTGGTGGACACCGCGAGCAGCAACGGAACCTTCGAGGGCGGCGAGCGCGTGCGGGTCGTCGTCATCGAGGGCGCCACCGAGCTCCGGCTCGGCAAGAAGACGTTTCTGCGCTGGCGCTGGACGCAGTGACCAGCTACGGACACGCGACGGCGTCGAACGTGCCGACCAGCTCGTCGATGCCAAACGTCGCGCGGTAGCTGGCATCGAGGCAGCCGCCGGTGTGCTCGATGGTCAGCGTGCCTGCGGTCGAGGCCGCGAAGTCCTGGCCACCGTCGTGCTCGATCAGCGCGAGCACCTGATCGGTGGGGCAGCGGAAGTACTGCTCGCTCGCGACCTCGTAGGTCCGCGCGGCGGGTGGATCGCAGAACAGGAATACCAGGTGGGATCCCGTGGGCGCATTCTCGCCGCATGCCCGGGCGACCTCCTCGAGCACGATCGCGTACGGCGGACCCATCGGCTGGTTGGTGGGGACCTGCTCGGCGCGCACGAACGGACCGATCGGCGTGTTCTTGACCATGCCCGCGACGTCGGCGGTGCCGGCGGGCTTGCAGCTGTTCGGATCGTAGCCTTCGCTGCACGCGCCGAGCACGCAGGCGATCGCGGCGAGCCGTCGAGACATCGGCGCTACGCTAGCAGATCCATGCTCAGCGGCGGCGCACAAGGCGACGCGTGAAGGCGCTCGCCTCGGGCACTTGTGCGGCGGCCATCACACCGAGATAGATCACGCCGAAAACAGGGACCACGACGGGCGCGATCTGCCAGCCGTGCAGGCCGGCCTGGTGGGCGGCGTACCCCGCCGCGTACGCCGCGCAACCCGCGAGCATGGAGGCCACGAGCGCACCGAGGCCGAGCTTGGTCGGGATCGGGACCTTGCCGATCCGCTTGCTGAGCCAGCGCTCGAGCAGCAGGAACTCGACCCAGGCCGCGAACCCCGCCGAGGCGGTGAGGCCGAACGCGCCCCACTCGGGACCGTACCCGGCGGCCTCGCGGATCGGCAGTGCAAAGGCCCAGCCGAGGACACCGGTGATCGAGACCCGCACGAGCGCGGCGTGGAGCGGCGGGCGCGGGTCACCGAGCGCGTAGAACGCGGAGCCGAGCAGACGGCCCTGGGTGCCCGCAGACAGGCCGAGCGCGGAGCCGGCGAGGATGATCCACACCACGGTGGTGTCGTGCGCGCTGAACCTGCCGGTCTGGAACAACAGCGCGATGATCGGCCCACCGATCGCGATGAAGGCGACCGCCGAGGGAACGACGAGGAACACGACCTTGCGCAGTGCCGGGCCAAGGCGGGTGTGCAGGTGAGCACCGCGGACTTCCTCGGTCCCGGTCGAACTCGACATCTCGGGGAGCTCGGCCGCGGAGACCGCCATGCCGAACAGCGAGACTGGCAGGAGGTAGAGCACCTGCGCCTGGAACATCGCGGCGACGATGCCGGTGCCGAGGAAGCTCGCGATCACCTGATCGATGTATGCGGAGAGCTGCACCGAGCCGCGGCCGAGCAGCACCGGCAGGAACGCGCGCACGGTCGAGCGCACGCCGGGCTCGCGCACCGCGATCGATGGACGCAGGCCGCGCAACAGCAGGAACACCGTCGGCAGCTGCACGAGGAACTGTGCGGCCGAGCCGATCACGGCGCCCCACGCGACCCAGATCGCGATGTCGTCATCGTGACCGGCGAGCCGGCGACCCGCGAGGATCGCGGTGGTGATCAGCGCGGCGTTCCACAGGACGGGCGACACGTAGGACAGGAAGAACTTGCGATGGCTGTTGAGGACACCGAGACACCACGCGCTCATCACGAGCAGCGCGACGCCGGGAAATAGGACCTGCACCAGCGTGATGGTGAGTGCACGGGTCTCGCCGTGGTAGCCGGGCACGAGCAGCTCGACGAGCGGACCCGCTGCGACCACGCCGAGCAGCGAGATCAGCGCTGCGACCAGCGCGAGCAGCGTGCCGACCGCACGTGCCACCCGCGATGCCTCCTCGTGCTTGCCCTCCGCACGGAGGCGCGAATAGACCGGGATGAACGATGCGCTGAGCACGCCCTCGCCAAGCAGGTTCTGCAGGAGATTCGGGATCCGCAGCGCCGCGCGGAACGCATCGGCCGCCGCAGACAGACCCAGGTAGTGGGCCAGCACGCGCTCGCGTACCAGGCCCGCGATCCGCGACAGGAAGATCCCGCTGGCGACCGCGAGGGCGCCGCCGGAGCGACGTGGCGCAGGTGCCTCGGGCATCGGCGGATTGTCGACGTCGGCGAGGCGCACGGCAACAATCGAGCGCCACACCGGCCACCCCGTCGGCGGAGAAACCTGCCAAACTGGCGGCCGCCGTGGAGTTGTTCTCGTGACCGCACCGACGCCCAAGAACATCGGGCGGTACCACATCCTCGACCGGCTCGCGGTGGGGGGGATGGCGGAGCTGTTCAAGGCCACGCTGACCGGAGATCACGGGTTCGAGAAGCTGGTCGCGATCAAGAAGATCCTGCCGCACCTCGCTACCGACAAGACGTTCGTCGAGATGTTCATCGACGAAGCGCGGATCACCGCGCAGCTCGATCATCGCCACATCGTCCAGGTGTTCGAGCTCGGCAACGATGCCGACACGCCGTACATCGCGATGCAGTTCGTCGATGGTCTCGACGTGCTCGCACTGCTTCGCGAGTGCGCGCGCGCCCAGATCCGGCTGCCACCCGAGCTGGCGGCGCTGATCGCACGGGACGTCCTCGATGCGCTCGACTACGCGCACAACGCACTCGATGGGGCGGGGCGGCCGCTCGGGATCATCCACCGCGATATCTCGCCGGGCAACGTGCTGCTGTCGTGGCGCGGCGACGTCAAGCTCACGGACTTCGGCATCGCGCGCGCAGCCGAGCGCCGGCACAAGACCGAGGCAGGCACGCTCAAGGGCAAGTACGGCTACATGTCGCCCGAGCAGGTCTCGGGGAGCAACGACATCGATGCGCGCAGCGATCTGTTCTCGGTCGGCATCCTGCTCGCCGAGATGGTGATGGCGCGCCGGCTGTTCACGTCGACCAACGATCTCGACATCCTGCTGATGGTGCGTGACGCGCGGCTCGACCGCCTGCACAAGTACGCGAGCGAGTTTCCGATCGAGCTCCGCGTGCTCACGGTGCGCGCGCTGCAGCGCCGTCCCGAGGATCGCTGGCAGAGCGCCGCGCAGTTCCGCGATGCGCTGGACGAGTGGATCCGGCGCACGACGGGCGTGCAGACGCGCGATCTCGCGGCGCTGATCGGCAGCGTGATCAACGCGCCGACCGCGGATCTCGAGCCGCAGAGCGGAGCCGTGGTCCGCGAGGCCACGCGCGATGACGAGGCGCTGTCTGGCCCGATGACCCGCATGTCGATCGCTCGCGCCGAGGCGGACGCGGCCGCGGCGCGCGCCGCGTACATCGCGGGAGATGCGATTCCCGATGGCGAGGTGGGTGACATCGGCTCGAGCGGCACGATCACCGTGGGCGAGGACGACCTGGTCGCCGAGCACGTGGAGGCTCCGTCGGGGCCGCGCGAGATCGGCGACCTGCGCGAGCATCCGCTGATCCGCGTCGTGTACCGGCTCGCGAAGACCAAGGGCACGGGCATGCTCGTGCTCGAGGGCCGCGCTGGTGTGCTGAAGGAGGCCTACCTCGTCGATGGTCAGCCGCAGTTCGTGAGCTCGAACGTCGAGAGCGAGCGGCTCGGCAACTTCCTGGTCGCACAGGGTGCGCTGACGCCGCAGGGTCTGCAGCGGGCGTTCTCGGTGATGCACCACTTCGGCGGCCGGCTCGCCGATACGCTGGTCGGTCTCGACCTGATGGATCCACTGGAGGCGTACCGGATGCTCGCGAAGCAGGTCGCCGCGAAGCTGATGGAGGCATTCTCTTGGCCGAAGGGCCGCTACACCTGGACGCCGCGGCATCCCAATCCGTGGAAGGCGCGCTCGCTGCACCTCGATTGCTTCCGCGTGATCGGTGCGGGTGCGGCGCAGCTCTCGGAGGCACTCGTGGAGGACTGGCTCGTCACCAACACCAAGGCGTTCATCGTTGCGGAGCCCACGGCGGATGGCGAGCTCGCGCAGTTCGGTCTAGGCGATGCGCTGCTGCGTGTCTACAGCTTGCTCGACGGCCGGACGCGGCTCGGCGAGCTCTCGGCGAAGGTGCGGTCCCCGGAGGCGCGGTTGAACCTGATGCGGCTGACGTACCTGCTCGTGCAGACCGACGCAGCACGGCTGTCTTGACGTGAGCGCGATCCTCACCGTCCAGGGACTGGAGAAGCACTACGGCTCGCGCCAGGTGCTCGCGGGTGCATCGTTCGCGCTGCACACGCGCGATCGCGTCGGGATGATCGGCGCCAACGGCGCGGGCAAGTCAACGCTGCTGAAGATGCTGATCCAGCGGGCGATGGGCGGCGACGACACCGCGCTGATCCCCGATGCCGGGTTGATCACCTGGAAGCGCGACCTCTCGCTCGAGTACGTGGCGCAGGAGCCACGGCTGGTCCCCGATGCCACGGTCGCGAGCTCGCTCGAACGCGATGGCGTGGAGGACTACGAGATCGCGACGATCGCGAACGCGCTGCAGCTGCCGCCGATGGAGAAGCTGATCGGCGAGCTGTCCAATGGCGAGCGGCGGCGAGTCGCGCTCGGCCATGCACTGCTCGGTCGCTCGGAGGTGCTCGTCCTCGACGAACCGACCAACCACCTCGACACACCCACGGTGGAGTGGCTCGAGGGTCGGCTCGGCGCCTGGCCCGGAGCGCTGATCGTGGTGACCCACGATCGCTACTTCCTCGATCGCGTGGCGACGCGGATTCTCGAGGTCGATCGCGGCAAGGTGTACGCCTACGAGGGCGACTACGCCGAGTTCCTGATGAAGCAGGCCGAGCGGCTGTCGACCGAGAGCGAGGCCGAGTACCAGCGGGTCTCGTTCATCCGCCGCGAGATCGAGTGGATTCGCCGCGGTGCACCCGCGCGCACGACGAAGGCGAAGGCGCGCATCGACCGGTTCGATGCCGCGGTGGGCTCGGCGCCCACGGCCGAGGAGATCCGGAACGCACCGCTCGCGCTGACCCTGCCGAACGGTCCTCGTCTCGGCAGCACGATCATCGAGCTCGACAAGGTCGGCAAGTCGCTCGGCGGCAAGCTGCTGTTCAAGGACGTCACGCTGGTGATGAAGCCCGGCGATCGGATCGGCATCGTCGGGCCGAACGGCGTCGGGAAGACCACGCTGATCAAGACCATCCTCGGCTTGTTGCCTCCCGACTCCGGCAAGGTGGTGGTGGGCTCGAACACCCGGCCCGCCTACCTCGAGCAGGGCCGCACCGAGCTACGCGACGACCTCACGGTGCTCGAGGAGGTCGGCGATGGCTACGACTACGTCGATCTGCCCGACGGCAAGGTCCATGTCCGTAGCTTCCTGCGGATGATGGCGTTCCCCGACTCGGTCGCCGATACTCACGTCGGCAAGCTCTCGGGTGGCGAGCGCAACCGCGTCCAGCTCGCGCGGCTGCTTCGCAAGGGCGGCAACCTGCTGGTGCTCGACGAGCCCACCAACGATCTCGATCTGCCCACGCTCGGCGCGCTCGAGGAAGGTCTGACCCGGTTCCCGGGCTGCGCGCTGATCGTGTCCCACGATCGGTGGTTCCTCGATCGCGTGGCCACGGCGATCCTCGCGTTCGAGGGCAACGGCACGGTGACCCTGTACGAGGGCAGTTATGCGTTCTACGCGGAGCGCCGGCCCAAGGGTTCGACGGATACCCACGCGCGTCCTCGCTCGGATAGCCGCGAGAACCGGGCCGCGAAGCTTGCCGGTCCCCGCAAGCTGACGTTCAAGGAGCGGCACGAGCTCGCGGGGATCGAGGAGGCCATCGCGCGGGCCGAGAGCAAGGTCGTCGCGCTCGAGGCCACGCTGTCGGAGCCTTCGGTGTTCAAGGATCGCGGCGCCGAGGTTCAGAAGCTCGTCAGCGAGCTCGACCGTGCCCGCGCGGACGTCGACAAGCTGTTCGCGCGCTGGCAGGAGCTCGATGCGCTTGCCGCGGCCGCGCCGTCGTAGTCAATCAAACGGCTTCGCTGCCTGCTTGTCGAGCGTCGTCTCGAGCAGCTTGCGCATCTGTGCGGCGATCTCGGTGCGCACCGAGTAGAGGTTCGATTCCTCGTTGGGGTCGGTACGCAGATCGTACAGCTCGAACACGCCGCTGGTGTCGATCAGCTTCCACCGACCGGAGATGATCGCGACGACGCCGCCGGGATTGGAGCGGTCCTTGATCATCGCCGCGAACGCGATGCCGGCATCGGCGGAGCCAACCCGCTTGCCGGTCATCAGATCGGCGATCGAATGGCCATCGATGCTCGGTCCACTCGGAGCCTCGAACCCCGCGAGCTCGACCAGCGTCGGCACCAGGTCGGTGAGGCTGACGGTCTCGAGCTGGTGGCCGGGCTTGATGCCGGGCCCGGCAACGACGAGGGGCACGCGGATCTGCGAGTTGTAGAGGTCGGTCGAGTGATTGGGCTGGCCGTGATCGCCGAGCGCCTCGCCGTGATCCGCGGTCACGATCACGATCGGCACCTTGTCGGGCGCGCGGTCGGAGAAGCCGGCGAGCACCTCGGTGAGGATCTGGTCGGCGATCGTCAGCGAGCGATCGTAGAGCTTGTATCTCTCCGCGTCATCGTGCGGCACGCCACTGCCGACGTCCCAGTTGTGGGGCTCGAGGATGTGCACCCACATGAACAGCGGCCGGTTGCCCTTCCGCTGCTCCCGCGCGGTGACCCATTCGTGTGCGGCCTTGCCCAGCACGCGGCCATTGGGCTCGATGTCGAGGTGCTCGATGCCGCGCTGCAAGCCGGTCCGGACCTCCGGATCATAGAACCCGCGGCAGCACATGAAGCCGGCGGTCTCGTAGCCCGCGGCCTGCAAGCGCTCCGCGACCAGCACGTGGCGCGGATCCACGCGCAGCGCCCAGCCGACCACGCGGCCCTTGATCCGCGTCGCGGCCGCGCCGATCACCATCGACGGGATCGATCGACGCGTCACGTTGCTCGGCGAGAACGCCCAGCTGAACACCGCGCCGCGATCGCCGAGGGCCTTCAGCACGGGCATCTCCGCGGGGCCGCCGTACGGTGGGGTGCGGTCCGCGCGGACCGTATCGATCGTGACCAGCACGATGTCGGGATGTGCGGACCCAGGCCGATCGACGGGGCGAAACTGCGTGAGCGAGATGTCGGCGCGGATCCGATCGAGGCTCCACAGCCGCTCGATCGCCACGCCCGCGAGCGGCCGATCCCCCCAGATCTCGAGAGTCAGCGATGGCTCGGTCTTCACGGTGACCACGGCGAGCGCGATCGCAGCAACCAGCATGCCGCCGAGGCTCGCGCCGACCGGCAACCGGGCCTTGCTCAGCCGCGGCCAGGCGATGTGGATCGCGATCGCGGTGACGACGGCGATCGCGGGCGAAGCGCCGATGCTGGTGTCCACCACCCCGATCCGCGGCTTCACTACGATCCGCCACAGCACGTAGGCCGCGGCGACGGATAACACCGCCGCCGCGCCAAAGATCGGCAGGGGCGTGAGCAGCGAGCGTCGCTCGGGGTGATCGCGGAGCCAGCGTCGATCGAAGCGCTGCGCGAGCGCGGCCCACAACCGTGCGAGGGGGCGAGACACCGCGAGCAGTCCGAGCGCGCCACCGACCGCGATCACGGGCTCGAGGAACCCAACGGTGAGCGGCTTGAACGCGGTCCACGACGCGAGCTGCCAGGTGCCCTGGAACACGATCCAGCTGAGTGCGAGCGCCGATACCAGGATCGTCGCCACCCAGCCCACGAGTCGCGGCATGCCTCCGGCGGGCTCGGTCATCCGCGCGATCAGCTCGCGTGGAGACCACGCAGCGATCACACCACGCACGACGATGCTGGTCGCGAACAGCAGCGGCGCGGCGAGGATCGCGAAGAACCCGATGGTGGCGATCATCCCGAGCGGGTCCGCGACGCCGACCGCCTCGTAGCCGCCGGCAGCCAGGGCCCCGCCACATGCGGCCGCGGCAGCGGGCGCAAGCCAGCGCGCTGCGGGCGCGAGCCGCGACTTCCTGGGACCTGACCGAGACAAAGCTGTGAAAATTGTACTGCGCCCCCCACCCTCGGACCAACCTGCTGGGGTCAGGTCTCGCTTCATCGTGAGCTCCGCGCTGCGCTCGTGCTCGCGTGGTTCGTGGCGCGTCAGGCCGGGCCTGGCGCGCCGCGGTGAAACGAGACGATCGCTCGAGATCGCGCTCGAGCAGCAGCGCGATGATCGAGGCGGCGATCACGCGCTCGTCATCCGCGGCGGCGTCGGTCACCCGTCGTTCGAGACGCCGAACGCGCTCTTTGCCCGACATCCGGCCGCGCTGGGCGCTCGCCGACACGAACCACACCATGACGGCACGGGCAACGTCGACGGCGGCCTGGTTGGCCCCGTGGGTTGCGATGAGTTCCGCGAAGATACCCGAGTCGGGATCGCCACGGCGGCCGGGCGCACCACCAAAAAGTCGCGATCCGAGTCTGCGCTCCGTAGCGTGGCAGGGTGCGGTCCTGGCTGGTGATTCCGGCGATGGGCGCAGCCTCGGCGGCTGCGGCCGCGGGGCTCGGTGCGCTCGCACCGGGACCGATCGTCGCGGTCGGGCTCGCGGGCGCGTCGCTCGCCGCGGCCGTGCGTGCGCTCGCCGGTGACTCGCCGGCATCGATGACCGGCGCAGTGCTCGCGCCGCTGCTCGCGATCGCCTGTCTGCTCGACTCGTCGCTCGCTCACGGGGTGCCGCTGATCCGCGCGTGCGTGGCGATCGCAGCGGCAGGGTGGGCGCTGTTCGAGCTCGCGCGGCCGACCACCGCGCCGCTGGTCGCGATGCTCCCCGCGATCATCGCGGCCGTGCTGTCGCCCGCGTACATCGCGCTCGTCGCGATCGCAGGCTCGCGGCTCGTCACCGCGCCGTGGCAGCGCCCGCGCTGGGCGGTAGGCGTGCCGATCGCCGGCGTGCTCGCGCTCGTGCTCGCCGTGATCGCCGGGCTCTCCGAACACGGCTCGCTCGCCGCATTCGGAGATACCTGGTGCAGCGCACCGCGAACCCCGCGCGGCCTGGGGGCGGTGCTCGAGCTGACCGGCGCCACGCTCGGACCGATCACCGCGGTGGCGGCGGTCGCCGGTCTCCCGTTGCTGTTGCGAGCTCGCCATGCGGAGCTCGCGGTCGGAACGGTCGTGCTGGGATCGCTGCTCGTCAGCGTGCGAAGCGGAAGGATCGATCCGTCACTGGTTGCCGTCGCGGCACTCGCGGTCGGGCTCGCCGTCGGCAGGCTCGCCGGCATGATCCGGCTCGCGGCGGGCCAGGCGGTGGCGGGGGCGACGATCGCGGTGCTGGTCCTGCTGCCTCCGGCATGGACGGTGATCGAGCACGGGTCACGCGTTCCGGTCGCACGCGCTTCGCGCTAGGGTGAGCGGGTGGACGTTCTCCGCGGTCATCACGAGCTCGCGCAGCGTGCGTGGCCAGGTGCCGCCGTTGCGATCGGGAACTTCGATGGCGTGCATGCAGGTCATCGCGCACTGATCGCTCGCGCGTGCGAGCTCGGCGCCGCGCATGGCGTGAAGTCGGTGGCGCTGACGTTCGATCCGCATCCCTCGGAGCTGCTGTCGCCGCACACCGCGCCGCCGAAGCTGACCTCGCTCGAGCGTCGCCTCGAGCTGATGGCGGCGGCCGGCCTCGATGCGGTGGTGGTCGAACCGTTCACGCGTGATCTCGCCGCGCTCGGGCCCGACGCCTTCATCGATCGCGTGGTGATCGAATCGCTCGCTGCCCGCGCGATCGTCGTCGGCTACGACTTCAGCTACGGGGCGGGACGTGCAGGCTCCCCCGAGGCACTCCGTGCGCACGGAAGCCGCGCCGGCATCGAGGTTGCGATCGTCGATCCGGTCCACGTCGCGGGCGAGATCGCATCCTCGACGAAGGTCCGCGCGTATCTGCGTGCCGGCGATCTGCTGGGAGCCGAGCGGCTGCTCGGCAGGCGCTGGGACATCGATGGCGTCGTGGTGCACGGCGCCAAGCGCGGACGCGCGATCGGCGTACCTACCGCGAACGTCGCGCCGACCAGCGATCTACCGGTCGCGCCCGGCATCTACGCGGTGACGCTGAGCGTCGAAGGGGGGCCCCCGATGCCGGCGGTCGCGAGCCTCGGGACCAACCCGACATTTGTCGAGGGTGGGCGGCTCGTCCTCGAGGCCCATGTCCTCGACTGGACCGGCGAGATCTATGATCGACGTGTGCGCACCACGTTCGTGGCGTGGTTGCGACCGGAGCAGAAGTTCGACTCCGTCGATGCGCTGATCGCGCAGATCCACCGCGACATCGCCGACGCGCGCCCGTGGTTGGTCTCCGAGCCGCGGACGTGATTCGCTGGCGCATCGAGCCGTGGACCTCACCGTCTCTCAAACGGGCCCGACGGAGGGCGTTCAGACGGCGACGGGGAGGACGCGGCGGCGCACGAGCTTGATGCTCAGCAAGCGGTACAGCATCTTGCTGACCTCGAAGCTGCCCATCCGCGACTTGCGGATGATGTCCTTCACCGTGTTCTTGCCGTTCACGAGCTCGAGCACCGCGAGCTCTTCGCGGGTCAGCCGACCGCGGCCCATCTGCGCGACGGAGTCCTCGTTCCGGAGGAACACGACATCGAAGTTGTCGATCGCGCGCTCGATGAGGTGCCACTCGTCGACGCGTCGGTAGCCCTCCATGAGGACGGCTTCGACATCGAGGCCGAGCGCGGCATCGATCACGGATGGCGGGAGCTCGAGGCCGGCGGCGAACCGGAACCGACCGTGGCGCCAGCGCAGGATCTCGTAGATCAGCTCGCTGGACTGGCGGGTGAGGCACGATTTGAGGTCGAGCTCGGCGAGCAAGCCGAGCTTGACCAGTTGCTGGCCGATCAGGCGCTGCGAGGGGCCCGATTTGTGGGATCGCGACTCGAGGAACGACTCAAAGTCGGTGCGCTGCATGAGCTCGGCGTCGAGGACGAACCGGCCGAGCAGGAACTCCTCAGGCACGCCGTCGGCGACGGCCTGGTCGACCCGGCCGCGGCGGAAGTAGATGTCGACTCGCGCTCCGGAGCGCTCGACGGTGAGGATGCCGGATTGTTCCTGGACGTCGAGGAGCTGCAGCACCTCTGCGAGCGGGACCACGCGCAGATCGCCGCGCAGCCCGGGTGTGCCCTCGCCGAACAGGCCGAGGTCGAGTGCGGCCATGATCTTCCCCAGCGCCGCATCATCGAGCGCGGAACGGGCGGCCTCGCGGATCGCGGCGGCATCGGTCGACACCCTGGCATCCGGATCGTGCGAGGTCTCCGCGAGTGCGAACAGCGCGGCGACGCGGGCCGAGACCACATCGGAGATCTCGGAGCGGAGCTGGTACAGCGCGGCCGCCTTGGCATGGGTGCGGTCGGCATCATCCGTGGCGGCGAGATCCTCACCGGTGACCAGGGATGGATTGTCCTCGTCGGGGCCACCGGCGGGGCCGTACTTGCCGATCGTGTGCTGGACCACTGCCGTGATCGCTTCGGGAGAGAATGGCTTGGTGATGTAATCGACGATGCCCATCACCTTCACGAACCGCTCGCCGACCTGATCGCCCTTGGCGGACATCAGGACGACCGGGATATCTCGCAGCTTGGGATCGGCGACCAGCTCTCGGCAGAACTGGTAGCCGTTCATCCGTGGCATCACGAAGTCGAGCAGGATCAGATCGGGCCGCTTCTCGCGAACCGCTGCGAGTCCCGCTTCTCCATCAGGTGCCGTGGCGACCTGATAGCCCGCTTTGGTCAGCACCAGTTGTACGACCTTGGTGATGGTCGGACTGTCATCGATCACGAGGACGAGCTCGCCGGCCATGTCGGTGTACCTCTCACCCCGCGGCACAACGCGCGGGGATCAATATCTTATGTGCTCTGATTTACGGACTCAATCGGGGCGCTGCGAATTGGGGCTGCTTGCGGCACCCACAATTGGTAGCGGTTTGGAGGGCGTGGTAGCTTCGTTCTGCGTGGCGCTCCACGAGGGAGACCTGGAGCATTACCCCAGGAAATTCGGCAAGTATCACTTGCTGGGGCCCCTGGCTCAGGGCGGCATGGGTGCGCTCTATCTCGCGGTCGCTGGCGACCGCGGGCTCGAACGCCTGATGGTCATCAAGACCGTCCTTCCACATCTTGCCGATGCCGAGTACGTCGCGCGGTTCCGCGATGAAGCGAAAGTTGTCGTGAAGCTGTCGCACGGGAACCTGATTCCCGTGTTCGATGCCGGCCTGGTCGGCGGCGAGCTGTTCCTGGCCATGGACTTCGTGGAGGGAAGAGACCTGCGCGCGGTGTGGAACCGCTGCGCAAAGAAGCAGGTCGCGTTCCCGATCGACGTGGCCGTCTATATCGCCAAGGAGCTGTGCCGCGGCCTGGCCTACGCGCACTCGTTCCCTGACCTGAATCTGGTCCATCGCGACGTGTCGCCGCCGAACGTCCTGGTGTCCTACACCGGCGAGGTGAAGCTGACCGACTTCGGCCTCGCCAGCTCCACGCTCAAGCTCGAGAAGACCGCTCCTGGCATCATCTACGGCAAGGTTGCGTACATGTCGCCGGAGCAGGCGAGGGGCGAGAAGCTCGATGGCCGCTCCGATATGTATGCGGCAGCGATCGTGTTGTGGGAGCTGCTCACCGGGCGTCAGCTGTTCCCGCCGGGCAAGGACCAACCTCAGGACCTGCTGACCCGGGCCAAGAACCCGGAGGTGATGCGGCCGAGCAAGCGCGCGCCGCGCGTACCCGTCGAGCTCGACGAGATCTGCGTCAAGGCCCTCGCGAGCAAGAAGGAAGACCGCTACGCCAACTGCGATGAGATGCGCATGGCGCTGCAGTCGTGGCTCGCGGTCAATGCGCCGACCACAGACGGCACGCGGATGTCGACGTTCCTGCTCGAGCTGTTCGCCGATGACATCCAGCGCGAGCGCGTCGAGCGCCAGGAGCTGCTGTCGCGGGTTCGCACGCGCGCACTCACCCTGCCGCCCACCGACGAGCTGCGCCGGATGATCGAGCAGTCCGAGAAGATCTCGCTGTCGGAGGTCTCGGGCGAGCCGCCGGTGCGCAAGCCGGGGTCGATCGGTCGCCGCGCGGCCGATCGCAACGATCTGAACGACGATCGCCGGAAGGCCAATGACCGGCGCAACCTGCCGGGCGACGATGGCAGTCAGGCTGCCGCCGCGCTCGCGCGCGCTCCCGACGAAGACGAGACCGATCAGGACCTGCTCGGCAAGACCGTCGACGGTCGCTACCACGTGATGGAGCTGATCGGCGAGGGCGGCATGGGCAAGGTCTACCTCGCCGAGCATGTCGATATCGGCAAGCGGGTCGCGCTCAAGGTCCTGCATCCGAGCTACTCGCGGATGCCCGACCTCGTCGAGAGGTTTCGCCGCGAGGCGCGTGCGGCCTCGAAGATCGGTCACCCGAACATCGTCGATGTCACCGATTCGGGCACCACGCCCGACGGCAGCGTGTACTTCGTGATGGAGTATCTCGAGGGCGTCGAGCTCGGCAGCGTGATCGAGCGCGAAGGTGCGATCGATGTCGCCCGCGCTCTCAAGATCTCGACGCAGATCTGCCGCGCGCTCGCCGCCGCGCACACGCAGGGCATCGTGCACCGCGATCTCAAGCCCGAGAACGTGTTCCTGATCACCCGCGATGGTGCCGCCGACGTGGTGAAGGTGCTCGACTTTGGCATCGCGAAGACCACCGAGGCCGAGGCCGCGCGCGAGCGCCGGTTGACGAGCCCCGGCATGGCGATGGGAACGCCCGAGTACATGGCGCCGGAGCAGGCCGCAGGTCGCCCGGCCGATGCGAGGTGCGATGTCTACGCGCTCGGCGCGATCATGTACGAGATGGCCACCGGCCAGGCGCCGTACTCCGGCGACAACTTCATGGAGATCCTGACCAAGAAGGCGACGCAGGATCCGCCGCCACCGATCACGGTGCGCGCGGAGCTGCCGATCCAGGTCTCCGATCTGATCATGCAGGCGATGGCGCGCAGCCCCGACGCGCGCCCGCAGACGATGGAGACGCTCGAATACGAGCTCAACAAGTGTCTCGCGGGCCGCGGCGTCGCGGTCGCGCAGATCCTCGGGATGACCACCGATCCCACGGTGGTCGCCACGCTCAATCCGGGCCTATCGATGCGCAACACCGACGAGGGCATCCTCCCGCGCGCGCAGAGCAGCTCGAGCGGCATCAGCCTCGGTCGATCGAACACGCACAACGGGATGGCCGAGCTGCCGGGGCTGTGGTCGGGCCCCGCGCTCGCCACCGGCGGCGGCCAGCAGCGGATCGTGCGCGCGCAGAGCGAGCCGCGATCGAGCGGCGGCACCAGCAGCAATCCCGATCTCCAGGCGGCGCTCGACGCGGCGAACAGCGCCACCGGGCAACAGCCTGCGCTGACACCGGTCCCGTTGCGCGCGCCCTCGGCCAACGAAGCCAGCTCGACGCCGAGCAGCGGTTCCATGCCGTTCGCGCCCAAGCGCAGCGCGCTCGGCATGTTCGGCTGGCTGCTGCTCGGAGCGATCTTGTTCGGCGGGGTGGGCGCGCTGGTCTACGTCGCACTCGGCGAGCGAGGCGAGCGTCAGCCCGTGAAGACCAACGCAGTCGAAGAGCAACCGCCCTCCGCACCAGAGCACGACGGCTCGGCGGTCGCACCGCCCGGAAGCGGCAGCGACACCGGCAGCAACGCGGCGGTCAAGAACCCCGAGACCGGCAGCGACGGCTCGGGCAGCGCGGCGCCCGACAAGGCCACCCCGAAGAACCCGAGGAAGTTGCCCAAGGCTCCAGCGGTGAAGAAGCCCACGGTGGTCGCGATCGCGGACGAGAAGGATCCGAAGGCGCTACTCAAGCAGGGTGAGGCGCTCGAGGCAGCCGGCGAGTGGCAGCAAGCGCGCGGGATCTGGATGAAGCTCGAGAAGATCAAGGGCTACGCGCCGCAGGCCGTCTACAAGCAGGCATGGGCCGCGTTCTCGGGGCAGGACACCGACGATGCGGTCCGGCTCGCAGCGCGCGCGGCCTCGATGCCGGGCGCCCAGAAGACCAAGGCGAAGTTCCTCTATGGTGATGCGCTGTATCGCCAGGGCGCATTCGACCGCGCCAAGGACATCTACATCGGTCTGTACAAGCAGACCGCCAATGACGAGAAGGCGACCGCACAGAAGAAGGTCGCCGCGTGCAACCGGATGCTGAAGAAGACCGAGTCCGACGGCCTGCTGAACTGACGGTCTAGACCATCGAGCCTGCGAGCCAGTCGGCCAGCAGGTCGACCGACGACAGCATCTGGTTCGCGCGGCGCAGCCGCTCCGACAATGTCTTCACGACCTGCACGAGCAGCACCGACGCAGCGCTTGGATCGTCGGTGATCAGATGACGCAGCTGATCGTGAGGCAGGCGGAACAGGAAGGTCGCCGACATCGCGGTGACGCTCGCTGAACGCGGCGCTGGCTCGACCAGCGACATCTCGCCGAAGAACTCGCCACTCGCGAGCGTGGCGAACGTCTGCGGTCCCTTGTGTACCGCGACCTGTCCGGACAGGATCAAGAACAGCGCGTCACCGAGGCTGCCCTCGACGACGATCGACTCGCCCGGGTTGTAGCTCTCGATCTCGCCGGCGCGTGCCATCCGCGTCAGCTGCTCTGGCTCCAGATGGACCAGCAGCGGGTGTTTCTCCAGCAGGGTCGGGGTTGGCACGTGGCCAGTATCCACGATTCCCTGCTACGGTCGCACCGCGATGAGAATGATCGTGTTCGCGGTCGTGGTGGTCTTTACCGCGACTGCTACCGCCCAGGGTGTCGACCGACGCTACGCCGAGGAGCCCACCGGTGGCATGGCCCTGCCGCTGACCCCGCTCGCCGGCGAGCATGATGCGCGCGCCGTGGTCGCCAACCCCGGCGGGCTGGCGCTGCTTCGCGGCACCGAGCTCGCACTCGCACTCGGGCTCGAGAACGGCGAGGTGGCGACCAGTGCGGGACCGGGGCTCGGGTTGTTCGCTGCGAGCGTGTTCGGTGGCCGGCTGGTTCCGAAGCTCGCGATCGGGCTTGGCTTCGAGTGGCTGCGCCCGGAGCGCTCGCAGCTCTCACCGGACCCAGGGGCACCGTTTCGGTTCACGCTCGCGTTGGCGAGCGGCCTCGGCAAGACCGCCGGCTTCGGGTTCTCGTGGCATCACTTCCACGACGAGGGCATCCTCGACAGCGCCGATACGTTCGACCTCGGCCTCTCTACGCGCTGGGGCAACCATCTCGCCGTCGGCGCCGCGCTCCGGGACGTTGCGACCTCGTCGATCGCAGGCACGCCGGTGCAGCGCCGGTACGAGGTCGAAGCGGTGCTTCGCCCGCTCGGAACCGCTGTTCTCGAGCTGGCGCTCGGTGGCAGGATCGGCGAGACCCGGGCAAACGTCGATGCCTGGGCGCGATTGTCCGCGCGGATCGCGCGCGGCTTGATCGTCCACGTCGGTGTCGAGTCGCGCGAGGTGCATGCGCTGATCAACTCCGCCACCCGTCAGATCGATGACGAGGGCCGCGATCTGCGCGCGATGGCGGGGATCGAGCTGTCGTTTGGCGCGTTCGGCATCACCGCGCTCGGAACGGGCCTGCGCGATGACACCGGAGGGAACCATGCGCTCGGCGGTCAGATCGTGCTGCGCTCGTCAACTCTCGGCCCGCCCTCGGTGCTCGCTCACCCCGACCACATCGAGCGGCTCGAGCTAACCGGAGCGATCGGGCTGCGCGAGATCACCTCGATCGTCGTGCGGCTCCACGCGATCGTGCGAGACCCCACGGCGAAGGCGCTGGTCGTCACGTTCGATGGGATCAGCGGCGGGTGGGCCACGCTCGAGGAGCTGCGCGACGAGATCACCCTGGTCAGGAAGACCGGCCGCAAGGTCTTCGCGTACATGGTGTCGGGCACCGGCCGCGACTACTTCGTCGCCACGGCGGCCGACAAGATCTATGTCGATCCGGCAGGCGGGGTCCGGCTCGTCGGCATCGCGGGCACCACGATGTACTTCAAGGGTGTGTTCGATCAGCTCGGCGTCGTGCCGCAGTTCGAGAAGATCGCGGAGTTCAAGAGCGCGCCGGAGCAGTTCACCAACACCGGACCCACGGTGGTCGCGGCGCAGATGCACGAGGAGATGTTCGACAGCCTGTGGGGCAACTGGCTCACGCTGGTCGCCGAGGGCCGCAAGCTTTCGAAGGCGGAGGTCCAAGCGCTCGTCGATGCGGGGCCGTACACCGCGGGAGACCTTGCGAAAGACAAGAAGCTGGTCGACGAGGTCGCCGCACCTGACAAGGTCGCGCAGCTGGTGGCCTCCGAGATGGGTGTGATCCTCCCGGTCGACGCTCCGCCGGCCGAGCGTCCCGAACGGTGGATTCACCCGGGTGTCGCCGTGATCTACATCGATGGCGACATCACCGATGGCGCGTCGAAGTCGGTCCCGTTCCTCGGCCAGCAGCTGGCGGGCAGCGAGACGCTGGTCGCCGCGATCTCGGCGGCGCGTGCGGATCCGAAGATCGGCGCGATCATCCTGCGGATCGATTCACCGGGCGGGAGCGCGCTCGCATCCGAGCTGATCTCGCGCGAGGTGTTCGCCACTCGCGGCGTGAAGCCGATCCTGTGCTCGATGTCGGATCTCGCCGCATCGGGTGGCTACTTCGTCGCCGCCGGGTGCGACGTGATCTATGCCGAGCCGATGACGATCACCGGCTCGATCGGCATCTTCTACGGCAAGTTCGATCTCGGCGGCCTCGCCCAGAAGATCGGCATCACCACGGATACCTACAAGCGCGGGAAGCGCGCCGATATCGAGAGCCTGTTCCGGCCCTACACCGACGAGGAGCGCACGGTGCTGCTCGACAAGCTGCGGTACATGTACGGGCGGTTCGTCGGCGCGGTCGCCGAGGGGCGGTCGATCACGAAGGACGAGGTCGATGCAGTGGGCCGTGGCCACGTATGGACCGGTGCACAGGCGCAGCCGATCAAGCTCGTCGATCGATTCGGCGGGTTCGGTGATGTGCTCGCCGAGGCCAAGCGCCGGATGAAGCTCGCCCCGGGAGCACACGTCCAGCTGATCGAGCTGCCGAACCTACCGTCGAGCTTGTTCGGCACGCTTGGCTCGCTGTTCGGCGTGACGGCAGAGCAGCCGTTCTCGATCACCGAATTGCCGACGGTGAAGGCGTTCCTGCGCGGTGTGCCGGCGTCGATCCTCGTGGAGCCGGAAGCCGCACAGGCACGGCTGCCGAACGACTTCGTCTGGGAGTAGTCAGCGCGCCGACAGGAACGAGCCGTCGGGGCGGTAGCTCACGCGCAGGGACTTGCCCGCATCGGTGAACGTCAGCTCGTAGACCGTGCTGCCATCCGGCTGCGCGATCCGCCGCGCGGATGGGATGTGCCGCGGATAGGCGATGGCAAATGCGCGCATCACCGGCGTGGGGATCGCCGCCAGGCCGATCGTGTCGAGCGGCGCTCCAGCAGGCGTACCGGCCGGAGGGAGCTGGGGGATGATCCGGTCCGGCGTCCTCGGCGACTCGTAGGCGCACATTCCGATCGCGACGTTGAACAGGCCGATCAGCAGCATGCCGCCGGTGACCGTGATCCAGTACCTGCGGTGCTTCCGCGAGAACGGCCGTGCGCGATCCTTGGCCACGGCTACCGTCTAGCACGCTGTCGCGGTACCGGCAGAGCCTGCCGCACCGAGATCCTGCCGGACCCTGCCACCAGATCTACGCGGCAGGGCTTCCGCGTGTGGCGGATCCGGGCGTAGCGTCTCCTGCGTGAACCGCTGGCAGCGATACTGGTTCGCCGACGGTGGTCGGTGGGCCGTCGCGATCGTCCGGATCGCGATCGCGATTGCCGTGTTGCTCTCGCTGTACCGGCTGTCGTTCCAGAACCCGCTCGTCGCGCCCGCGGGGCTCTACCGCCCGGTCGGGGTCTGGATGCTGCTCGGGCACAACGTCCCGGCCGACCTGCTCGTCGACCTCCTGTGGGTGCTCGCCTGGGGTGGCACTGCGTGCATGCTCGTCGGGTTTGGCACCCGTGCGGCCACGGCGGTCAGCTTCGGCGCGGCCTCGTCGCTCGCCGCCATCTCGTTCTCGGGCGGCGTGACCTGGTCGCATCAATACAACGTGGTGTTCCTCGCGCAGTGCGCGTTCCTCGGTGCACGCGGTGGGGATGTGCTCTCGCTCGATGCGTGGATCCGCCGCTGGCGCGGTATCCCCGCGGTCAACATCGCGCGCGGCTATCAGTGGTCGCTGCGGCTCGTGCAACTCGCGGTTGCGCTGATGTTCGCCGGCGCGGTGTTCCACAAGCTCATCAGCGGCCACGGCACGCTGCGCTGGGCGCTCTCCGACAACCTGCGGCACCAGCTGCTGATCCGCTTCGATCTCGCCGGGCTCGACCGCCCGCCGCTCGTCGAGTGGATCATCGACGATGTCTGGAAGTACCGGATCGCCGCGCTGCTCAACCTGGCGACCCAGTTCGTCCCGATCCTCGCGTGCGTGTTCGTGCGCCGGCCCTGGGTGCGCGCCGCGAGTGGCCTCG
>JAYUVX010000300.1:0-4194 GCA_043753855.1 Myxococcales bacterium
GCACCCACAAAACTCGGGGGCTCCGATGCTTATTTCCGGAATCGTCGTCGGGAATTCGCCTTTCGGATCGCGCGCTTGGGCTTTTTGATCCGGGAACTAGTTAGCACTTCAGGATCTCGTGTCGTTCTGGCACCACCCACGAGCGATCATCGGGTCCGCCCGCGTTCGGAGACACGGTGACAGCATCGAGCTCACAAGGTCATCCGAGATCGCGACAGAGGACGACCGCAACATCGTCCTGGAGCGCAACCGCAACATCGTCGGGCTCATCGAGGTGGTCGCGTCGTTCGAGCGGACGTGAACACGAGCGAGCACTCATCGACGAACCGCTTCGTGAGCATCGTGCCAACCCCGATGCGGCGCGCCCGCGGGCCGAAGTACGGGCCGAGATTCTGAACAGGCGATGATCTTCGAGTTGGTGGTCGAGCCATCGACGGCACGAGACATCGCCGACGCTCACGCGCACCACGCACAGTTGGACAAGGCGGACCCGTTGCTCTTCGCGATCGACGTCGTGTTCGAACAGCTCACGAGCATGCCGCTGATGTGTCCGGGAGTTCATGGAGACGTCAGGCGCGCCCTGCTTCGTCGCTTTCCATTCTCCGTCTTCTTCAAGGTGGAAGCCCCTCGCGTCTTCGTGCTCGCCATCCACCACCAGCGTCGCGATCCGGCGTCGCGGCGGGCGTCTTCGAAACCGCCTGGACGAGCTGCGAGTCATGTGAGCTCCGGGGCGATCCGCTGGCCGTTGAAGTACCGACGCTGTGCCCACAGCGCAGCGTGAACGAGTGCGAGCATCACGGGCACCTCGACAACAGCGAGTTGAACGCGACGAGTCCCGCGCAGTAGTCGGTGTCACCCTTCGCGAGCTCGTTCCAGACGATCACCATCGCGATGCACCGCGCGAGGCCGATGATGATCAGCCCGAGCATGTAGTCGGGGTGATCGGGGAGGAAAATCGCTGCGAGCGCGAACATCAGGACCGGTCCGATCACCCAGTTCTGGACGAGCGAGAGCACGAGGAGTCGCTTGTTCCGGAAGATCTTGCCCAGCTCCTCGAACCGCACCTTCGTGAATGGCGGGTACATCCTGAGGATCAGGCCGACGGCGATCGGGATCGAGGTGGTGCCGATGCTCAGACGATCAATCGTTCGTGTGACACCTGGCGCGAAGTTACCAAGCGCGACACCGATCGCCATGGCAGCGAAGATCCAGACCGTCAGGTAACGGTCGAGGAACGACAGCTTGCGTGCGACGCTCGGTGACGACTGCATGGTCAATCTCGCGGTCGGTACGCTCGTGGCTCGGCAGCGACCAGATCCGCGTACGGGTGTCGGCAACCGTGTGAAGCTCCCGGTGGAGTAGATCGAGATGCTCGCTCCATCGCAGCTTGAAGCCCGGCGCGACGGACGTCGGATCGATGGCTTCGAACGGAGTCATTTGCAGGCGTCCGGACCGCAGTTCTTCTTGAGTCGCGCGTGGTCGGCGCGGAGCGCTCGCGCTGACCCGAACGTCTTCGGGACCACCTCGAGTACGTTGGTCACCGACTCGTGCTGCTGCTCCGTGATCCGGTAGTAGACCCAGGTGCCATCGCGCCGGCTGTCGACGATGCCGGCCGACTTGAGGATGCCGAGCTGGCTCGAGCAATTCGGCTGGCTGAGGTCGAGCGCCTTCTCGACGTGGCATACGCACAGCTCGCCATGCACGAGCAAGGCAACGATGCGCACGCGCGTCGCGTCTCGTCTCGTCTCGTCTCGTCTCGTCTCCGAGCGCACGAAACAGCTTGGTCAGCGGACGAACGTCTTCGATGTTGGTTGCACTATCGAGCACGTCATATCAATATCACGATATCCGCATGTCGCCAAAGACACGATTCGGCACGAAGTCAGATGGCGGGAGATCGGGATGCCGCCGAGCAAGCCTAGTCACCACCGACCTCGACGCCGTCGGGAAGAACAAAGTCCGCGCTGGTACGCGGTAACAGCATCGCGAGGACGGCGGCAACCACTGCGAAGCCCGCCGACGCTGCGAGGCATCCGAGCAGCCCCGTGCGCTCGTACATGACGCCAGACAGGACCGTGCCCGCGAGCCGGCCACCCGCGTTGGCCATGTAGTAGAAGCCGACGTTCATCGTGACCTTGTCGCCGTCGGAGTACGCGAGGATCAGGTACGAGTGAACCGCCGAGTTGATCGCGAACACGATCCCGAACACGCCGAGTCCCACGACCAGCAACACGTCGGCGCGCATGCCCTCGTGGAGGCCGAGGATGACGCCGCCGATCACGAGAGCGAGCACGAACGCGAGGATCGTGGCCGAGCGGCCCTGCGGTGCACGGCCCCCCGTGAAGCGCTTCAGGATCGCCGGCGTGATCGACTGGATGATGCCGTAGCCGATCACCCATGCGGCGAGAAAGCCGCCGACCTCGGTGAATCCCCACTCGAAGCGGGTCGCCAGGAACACCGGCACGCCGACGACGAACCAGATGTCGCGCGCGCCGAACAGGAAGAAGCGTGCGGCGGAGAGCACGTTCACGCTCCGGTTCTTCGAGAACATCTGGCTGAACTTCGCCTTGCCCTTCGCCTTCCCGAGGTCGCGCGGCAGCGACAGGGTCGAGAACGCGAGCGTAAGGAAGATGCCCGCCGCCATCGCGATGAGCGAGCCCCGGAATCCGAGCGAACCGAGCAGCACCCCACCGAGGAAGAACCCGACGCCCTTGAGCGCGTTCTTCGATCCGGTGAGCACGGAGACCCACTTGAACAGCGACGAGTCCGCGCCCTTCGGCACGAGTACCTTGATCGCGCTCTTCGCGCTCATCTTGGTCAGGTCCTTCGCGATGCCCGATAGCGCCTGCGCGGACATGACGTAGGCGACCGATGCGGCACGCCCCCAACCAGGATCGAGGAGGGCCAGCATGAGGAGCGCGACGACCTGGAGCGCGAGTCCACCGAGCAGCGTGGCGCGAAGGCCGAGTCGCGCCGCGATGAACCCGCCGACCAGGTTCGTGACGACGCCGAAGAGCTCGTAGAACACGAACAGGAACGCCAGCTCGACCGGCGTGTAGCCGAGGTTATGGAAGTGCAGCAGGACGAGCATCCGCAGCGCGCCGTCCGTGAGCGTGAACGCCCAGTAGGCCGCGGTCACGAGGACGTAGTTGCGGATGCCGCTCATCGCATCAACGGAAGGCTCTGGCCGACCTTGCGCGCGAGCTCCATCATGCGATGGACGTAACCGATCTCGTTGTCGTACCAGGCGAGGATCTTCACCTGCGTTCGGTCGATGACCATCGTGGACTGCGCATCGATGATCGCGGAGTGCGGATCGCCCTTGAAGTCGACGGAGACGAGCGGACGTTCCTCGTAGGCCATGATGCCTTCGAGCGGTCCCTCTGCGCCGGCCTTCAGGAGCTGGTTGACCTCCTCAACCGTGGTCGGGCGGTTGACCTCGAACACGCAGTCGGTGAGCGAGGCGTTCAGGAGCGGGACGCGTACGGCGATGCCGTTCAGCTTGCCCTTCAGCTCGGGGTAGATGAGCGTGATCGCGGTCGCCGAGCCGGTGCTCGTCGGAATGAGCGAGAGGCTGCTCGCACGCGCGCGGCGGAGGTCCTTGTGCGGCGAGTCGATCACGACCTGCGTGTTCGTGATGTCGTGGATCGTGGTGATGACGCCGTGCTTGATCCCGAGGCTCTCGTGGATCACCTTGACGACCGGCGCGAGGCAGTTCGTGGTGCACGACGCGGCGGTGATGAGGTGATGCTTGTCGGGCTCGTAGAGGTTGTCGTTCACGCCGACGACGATGTTGAGCGCGCCTTCCTTCACCGGTGCGGCGACGATGACGGTGCGCACGCCGCCGTCGAAGTAGGGCGCCAGGGTGTCAGCGGTGCGGAACCGGCCCGAGCATTCGAGCACGAGGTCGACCCCCTTCGCGGCCCATGGCACCTCGCCCGGTTTCGCGTGGCTGGTGAAGGAGATCGGCGCGTCGTCGATGCGGATGGCGTCGGCGCCGGCTTCGACGCGTCGCGGCCAGCGCCCATGCACCGAGTCGAATGTCAGCAGGTGCGCGGCGCACTCGGGCCCGCCCGCGATCTCGTTGATGTGGACGAATTCAAGTTCGGGCCAGCCCCAGGCGGCGCGCAGCACGAGCCTGCCCATGCGTCCGAAACCGTTGATGCCGATACGCAGGGTCATGCGGGTTCCTTG
>JAYUVX010000301.1:0-12588 GCA_043753855.1 Myxococcales bacterium
GGTGGCGACTTCGTGCTGTTCGGCGATCGCGGCGACAGCGCCGTGGTGCGCCGCTACGACGTGCGCGGCGAGGACTGCGCGGTTGGAGTCTCGGCGATCCGGTTCGCCGACGGCACGACGTGGAATACGGGCCGACGCTTTGGCCCACCCGCGAATGTCCCGATCGATCGTTCGCGGGTCGTCGAGGGCAGCTCGCGCCGAGATCGGCTGTATGGCACCCGCCGCGTCGACGCGCTGATCGGTCATGAAGGTGACGACCGCCTGTACGGCTACGAGGAGGACGACGTGCTGTCGGGCGGGGCGGGATCCGACCGGCTGTACGGCGGCGACGGCGACGACATCCTTCTCGATGGTCCAGGAGACGACCTCCTCGCCGGCGGCGCTGGTCGCGACATCTACCTCGTCGACAACCTCGGCCTCGGCGGCACCGAGACGATCGACGACACCAGTGGCGACTCGAGCGTGGTCTTCGTCGGTACCGGCATCCACAACGACGACGAGGCGCTGTGGACGCGCGAGCGTGACGACCTCGCGCTCTCGTTCTCGCGAGTCGCCGATCGCGTCGTCTTCCGCGACTATTTCGGCCACGCCGCGCAGCTCGCGAGCGTCGCGCTCGACAACCTGGTCCTGGAAGGGTTGGAGCTCGACGCGCGCCTCCGCGACGCGCGCCAGGGCACCGCCATCCTGCGCTACCGCGACAGCGCCACCGGCCTCGTCCAGGCAAGCCCGAGCGGCTACACCCAGCTCGCGTGCGCGACCAGCAGTCACCCGGCGTCGCTCGGTACGTTGCCGCTGGTCGTGCTCAACAGCTCCGGGCGTCCGTCGTTCCGCGAGGTCACCAACGACTGTGGCAGCGTTGCCCGTCTGGTCGGCGACGCGATCGTCGGCACCGTGGCACCTGCGTGCCCATCTCCGGGGACCGAGCGCACGTGCCAGATCGTGGTCGACGCGCTCGTCGATGGTCGCCGCACCGCTCCGGTGACCCTATCGATCTACACGTCCAGCTTCCTGTGACCGGATTGCCCTGGTCGCTCCGGGTCCCGGGGACTAAGGTCGTCTCATGATCGATGCCTACGTGTGGACCACGCCCAACGGGTACAAAGCGCTGATCGCTCTCGAGGAGCTAGGCGTCGAGTACCAGACCAACTGGATCGACATCACCAAGGGCGCGCAGATGACGCCCGACTATCTCGCGATCAATCCAAACAACAAGATTCCCGCGATCGTCGACCACGACGGGCTCGGCGGCACCTCCATCACCATCTTCGAGTCAGGTGCGATCGGCATCTATCTCGCCGAGAAGACGGGTAAGCTGCTCGCGACGAGCGGCCCGGAACGCTACACGGCGCTCGAATGGGTGTTCTTCAACATCGGTGGACCCGGCCCCATGCTCGGCCAGCTCACCTACTTCACGAAGTACGCGCCCGAGAAGCTTCCCGCGGCGATCGAGCGATTCAGCAAAGAAGCCGAGCGGCTATTTCGCGTGCTCGACAAGCGCCTCGCGCAGGTTCGTTATCTCGCCGGCGAATTCTCGCTGGCCGATATCATCAACTTCACGTGGCCTCGCGCCGCTCGCACGTTCTTGGGTCTCGACCTCTCGGCGTATCCGAACCTGACGCGCTGGCTCGACGAGCTCGAGCAGCGTCCGGCGTTCGCCAAGGCGCTCGCGATGAAACCTGCTTGACGTCTGATTCGTCCGACTTTGACGAGCTGGCCGCCAACATTCCGGCCTCGGTCGTCCTGCGGATCCCAGGATCGGTGATACGCCGCGTGGCCTACGGTCGTGGCTCGGCGCGGTTTTTACGCGGCCGCCTCGACCTCTTCGATCAAGTCGGCCAAATCGGCAAGCCGCTATGGACGCTCGCTGCACGAGACGGCCACGTGAGTGTCGAGGCCGCGTTTGATCGGGTCCTTGACGAGCTGGCCGAGCGTTACGTGACGTTCACGCAGGCGGCCTGGTATCGCACGGTTGTCCCGGCACCGACGCGGTCACGTCCTGGTCCGTGATCCGCTGCGACCCGCGCGCACGAGCAACGCCAGCACGGCGACGGCCGCGGTGATGCCCAGCGCCGTAGCCAACCAGTGCGGGACGAGCGAGCGTGGCGGCTCGAAGCCGAGGCCACCGCGCACGATCGCGACCGCGACGCCCGCGAGGCCCTCGCCGGCAACGAGCCCCGACGCGAGTAATACGCCGCCATCGACGTCCCCCTCGGGCCGCGCCTCCGAACGGCCGCGCTCGGCCCACACGCGGGCGGCGCCGCCGAGGAAGATCGCGAGCATCGCCGGCAGCGGCAGGTAGAGCCCGACGGCAAACGCGAGCGCGCCGACCCGGAACGCGCTCGGGATCACGACGATCGCGGCGCCGATCCCGAGGAGCTTCCACGGCAGTCCACCGGAGAGCACGCCCTCGATCAGCGTGCGGATCAGCGTGGCCTGCGGCGCCGGCAGCTCGGTGGTACCGAAGCCGTACGCGTTCGCGAGGAAGCGCAGCGTCAGCGCCACCACGCAGCACGACGTCACCATGCCGAGGAGCTGGCCCAGCTGCTGCCAGGCGGGGGTCGCACCGACGAGGTGCGCGGTCTTCAGATCCTGCGCCATCTCTCCACTCGAGCTTGCCGCGATGGCGACGATCGCCCCGACGCACAGCACCGCCACCTTGTGGATCGGGAGCGTCCAGCCGAGCGCCACGAATGCCACGCCAGTGGCCAGCACGGTCACGATCGTGACCCCCGACACCGGCTGCGAAGACGTGCCCACGATGCCGGCGATGCGTGCCATCACCGCGACGAATACGATCCCGAACACGCCGACCCCGAGCGCGCACACGAGGCGCTGCGTCGGATCGAGCACGTCGCCGAGCACCTGCGGCACGAAGGCGACCGCGACGACCACGACCCCGAGGCACACGAACACCACCCAGCGAGGCAGATCGCGCTCGCGGTCATCGACGAGCGCGCCGGCCTGCTTGCGATCCCCGAACCGCCCGGCGACGGCTGCGAAGGCGCGGATCATCGACGGTAGTCCCGCGATCACGGTCCCGATCCCGGCGAGCGCGACGGCGCCGGCACCGATGTAGCGCAGGAATCCGGACCACAGCTCGTCGGCGGTCATCGTTCCCGCCGTGAGCATGGAGTCGGGCGGGTGCGCGTCGGGAAATCCGATCGCGAGGATCGGTGCGATCACGAGCGCGGCGAGCGCGCTTCCGGAGACCAGCACGCTCGCCCGGCGCCCGCCGAGGATGTACCCGACGCCGAACAACGCGGGCGCGAGCTCGACCCCGATTCCGATCGAGGGGAACGAAGGAACCGCGCCACCGACCTCCGCGGGGATCACGCGGGTCAACGCGACGATCGCCTTGAGCGCGACGCCGATCGCGAGCCCGTAGAAGATCCACGCGGTGCCGGGAAGCCCGCGGGTCGACGCACGCAGGACGTCCGCGCACGCACGCCCTTCGGGGTACGGCAGCTCGCGCTCGGCGTCGACGATGAGGACGCGGCGCAACGGGATCATCGCGGCGGTTCCCAGGATCCCACCGAGCAGGATGATCAGCACGACCTGCAGGAAGTCGGGGGGCATGCCCCACAGATAGAGCGCGGGTAGCGTGAAGATCGCGCCGGTCGCCAGTGAGGTCGACGCCGAGCCGATGCACTGCGACAGCGTGGCTTCGAGGATCCCGGCCGGTCGACCGAGCGCGCGAGTGATCGCGACGGTCATGATCACCGCCGGGATCGAGGTCGCGACGGTCATGCCCACCCGGAGCCCGAGATAAGCGTTGGCCGCTCCGAACACGATGCCGAGGACCACGCCGAGCACGATGGCGCGGAACGTCACCTCCGGCCCGGCGCTCTGGATGGGCGTCATCGTCACTGCGGTCTTGCCGTGGTTGGCGTGTGCAGATCGAAGGTCTCGCCGGGGTGGAGAACCTGCGTGGTCAAGGCCGGCGCGACCAGGCGACGGTCATCGCCCTCCGTCACCGCGCCGCCGCGCGCGTCGAACACGACGATCGAGCCCAGCCCCATCACCTCGACGACGCCGTCGGGGCGAAACCACGCCGCGGTCCCCTCGTCGATCCCGATGCCGAGCTTGGCCGGGTTCTCGAGCACGACCGAGAGCAGGCGATTGTGGCGGCCACGCGCGACGAAGTGCTGATCGATGATGATGTCGGTCAACAGGCCCAGCCCGCGGGTCACGCGAACGGCGCCGCGCTGCGGGAACTCCGGTGGCTGGCCACCGACGATCATGATCTCGCTCTGACACGCCGTGCCGGCACTGGTCCCGCCGATCACTCCGCCGTGGTCGTGCACGGCGCGGATCGCCTCGAGCATCGGCGTCCCGACCAGCCGCGACGAGATCCGGCTCTGATCGCCACCCGGGAAGAACACCGCGGTCGCGGAGCGCACCACCTCCACGAGGGCACCGCGCTCGGCATCGCGACGGTCGTCGACCGGAATGACCACGATGTCGCGCGCACCATACTTCTCGAGCAGGTCGACGTAGTAGGCCCCGGTATCGGCGACCCCGCTCGCGAGCGGGAGTACGACGAACCGCCCGCGCTCGCCGCCGCCCAGCTCGACGAACTTGCGCATGACGTCGTCGGGCTTCTTGCCGCCACCGATCAGCAGCAGGCTGCCACCACGAGTCGTCGCCGGCGTCACCGATGTCACCGGTGTCTGCCAGGTCGGAGTGCAGCCGGAGACCATGACGATCGCGAACACGAGCACGAGGCTACGGTGCATAGGTCACTCCGATCCGGAGCTCGAAGGGTTGCTCGAGGCCGGTGACGCCCTGGAAGTAGGTCGATCGCTGCCGGAACCCCGTCACCGTCGCGCTGTTCATCAGATTTCGCGCCGCTACCGTGAAGTGCCACGCCGAGCTCAGACCCGGGATCCGTCGTCGGAGAGCCAGGTCGACGATGTTGCGGTTCGGGTAGCGATAGCCACCGCGACCCCGCGCATCGAACACGTCGGTGCGGGGTGCGCCGATCGGAAACACGCGGATCAGACGCGAGTACGCGGCTCCCGATCGAAAGGTGTAGTCGGCGTCGAGGTCGAACCCGAGCGGCAAGTAGAACGTGCCCCCGAGGCGCGCGACGACGGTATCCTGTTCGGGCAGGGGGCCCTTCGAGCTCAGCGTCCCGCTCGGATCGCGCCAGTCCAGCGACAGGCCATCGATATCGTCGAGGTTGGCGCGGTCCGTGTGCACGCTCAGGTCCGCGGTCGCGATCGCGAATCGGCCGAGCAGAGCACGCACGCGCAGCCGTGCGGTCTGCGCGGTGTGAACGGCGCCGTTCGGATTCCCGATCACGTAGCTCGGGCGATAGCCACCATGCGGTTGAAAGTAGCCGACCGACTCGCCCGCGGTGGTCGGGGCCGCGACCGTCGTCGTCACCTGATCGTACGTGCCACCGGGGTTACTGACCGGGTCGTACGTGGTGAACGCCGGGTCGTACAGGCCGAGCAGGTGGCGATACGCGCGCAGCTCGTACTGCAGCCCGACCGTGAGCGACACGTCGGGCACATTCACCACCAGCCCCGCGGCACCGCGATCGAGCGCCGGCGTCGAGAGGTTCGCCGCGCGTGCGCCGACCACCGCCGGGAACTGACGCGAGCGCACCCAGCCGGGGTCGCTCGACGGCGGAGGATCGGCGTCGCGCGCGCCGGTCCAGTCCCAGTACTCGAGTGCCGAGTAGGCCGCCCCCGCGCGATCGCGTACGATCATCGCGGGATCGAACCGACGCTGGTAGCGACCGAGCTGGGCCCACAGCTTGACGGCGCCGGTGCCGGTCACGTCGACCACCGTGGTCAGGCGCGGTGACAGGGTCGTGCTGGACAGCGAGTCCGGGCCATCGGCGAAGCTGCCGCGCTGGCGCTCGATCCGCAGCCCGGGCGTGACCACCACCCGCGTGCCGATCCGGATCTCGTCGGCGGCATAGGCAGCCATCGACTCGAGCCGGATCTTCGCGTGGAGCTCGTCCCCACGATCGCTCGAGAACAGCTCCCAGGTCGAACGATCGGTCTCGTCGATGGTCGCCAGGGGCATCCGGTTGGCGTCGAGGGCAGCACGGTCGACGTAGGTGAAGCCGCCGGTGCGGCTGTCGTCGAGGCTGTGATCCTGGCGCTCGAGCTGCGCGCCGAGCATGAAGGTCTGCGCGATCTCGGGGCTGACCAGCGCGTCGATGAAGTGCCGCCACCGCGCGTCGAGCCGACCCTCGCGCTGATGGTGACGCGAGAACAGCGCCGCGTTCTCCCAGCGCTCGTAGGTGTCGAGATTGTAGTGACCAGCCACGCCGAGGCCATGAAGTGGGATCCGGTCATCGCGCCGGATCGCCCCGTCGAGCGACGCCGATACCTCGTCGTGACTACCGAGCTGCAGGCGTCCGCCCAGGATGAACAAGATCGCATCGGACTTGCGCTGACGCGCGGTAGCCGGTCGGTCCCACGCCGATAGCCCGTCGCGGTCGATGAACAGGCCGTCGTAGCGCACGCCCATGGTTGCCTCGGCACGCGAGCTCGGCGCGTAGCGCAGGTTGACCGTGTAGCGCGGTGCCCAGGCGGCGTCGGCGATCGGCGCGCCCAGTGGCTGATCGCTGGTGCGAGCGTCGATCGCGTCCACGTAGAACCCCAACGACTTCGACAGCGGCCCGCGCGCCAGCATGCCGACTTGATGGAGGTACACGCGGCGACCTCCGAGCAGGTCCTGTGGGAGCGTGGTCGGGTAGCGTGCGAGCAGGCGGCCCACATCGACGTTGCGCGCCGTGAACGGCTTGAAGGTCAGCTCGTCGAACGCCGCCACCTCGAACGCATGGCTCGGCGTGGGGAGCGCAGCGATGCCAGTGCCGAAGCCGTCGCGCGGTGCGGCGCGGCCTGGGGTGAGCGCGGCTGCGATGCCGCGCAGCTCCGGCCCCGCGGCGGTCAGACCGTCCGGTAGCTGCGGATCCTCCCACAACCACGGCAGGTCCACTTCGTCGGAGGCCGAAACGCGGTCGTCGGCGCGGGTGGATGCAGCGTGGGTGGCGAGTACCATGCCGACGGCCACGGGGACCACTCGTCGGCGATGGGTCATCGCAGGGCTCCGATCGCATCGCGGCTCCAGCTGGCGATCGCCATCGCGTTCATCGCCGCGCGGCGCGCGATGCTGTCGATCTCGAGCCACTCGTCGGTCGTATGCATGGCCCCGCCCTCGGGACCCACGCCGTCCAGACAGACCGCGCCGAGCGCCGCGAGCTCGTTGATGTCCCCGACGCCCGCGGTCCGCGTGCCCGTCACCTCCATGCCTAGCGCAGAGGCCACGGTGCGATACCGCTCCAGCATCGCGTACGTCGCAGCGGACGGCGCCATGGGTGGAACCTCGATCGCGCCTTCGACGACGATCGTGGCACCGCTCGCGGCCTCGAGCGCGCACGCGATCTGCGAGAGTGCGGTCAGCACCTCGGCGCCGACCGCCGGATCGAAGAACCGCCACTCCAGCTCGCAGCTCGCGCGATCGGCGATCGCGTTGAGCGCCGCCGGAGAGCTGCTCACCGTGCCTCCCGCCGACACCGTGACCGACAGGGACCTCTCGAGCTCCTCCGCGTGGGCGACCAGCCTGCACATCACCGTGAACGCGTTGACGCCACGATCGTGATCGAGACCGGCGTGCCCGCTGCGTCCGTGCACGACGATGCGTGCGACGCCCAGGCCCTTGCGGGCGACCACCAGGCCGCCACACTCGCGTGCCGCCTCGAAGCACAGGATCGCGTCGACGCCCCGCGCGGCTTTGCGCATGATCGGGCCACCGGTCGGCGAGCCGATCTCCTCGTCCGCGCACAACGCGACCCGTACGTGGACGCCCTCGAGCGCCCCGGTCTCGCGCGCGAGCGTCAGCGCGAGCATCGCGGTGACGACGCCGCCCTTCATGTCGATCACGCCGGGTCCGCGCCAGCGCGCGCCATCGCGGTGGAGCGTGTCGGGGCCTCCGGGGAGCACGGTGTCGAGGTGACCGACGACGAGCAGCGTCGGCGCCGGCGCCGCCAAATCGTGGCCCCGCGCCGGGCGGTCGGCGATCATGTGGCTGCGGCTCACCCCCGCGGCATGCCCCGCAACGCGCGCGGGCACGAAGTCGAGACCCCGGAGCGTGGTCTCGACGATGCCGAGGCAGTCCTCGGCGCTCGTGCTGCTCGCGGTGGTATCGACCTCGACGAGCCGCGCGAGCACCTCGAGGTGGGCGGGGAGCTGTGCCCGCGCCCGGGCGAGTACCGCGGCGCCTTCGTCAGCGAGCGCGCTCACGGCGTGACGTCTCCGGCGCGCCGCGGGGCCACCGCGCACCGCGTGGCATCGCAGTACACGACGCCCACGATCGATGCGAACGTGGCGTTGGTGGCCGGGGCGACCTTGTAGAAGTAGTCGTCGACGAGCGCGTTGCCGGCGCCGCCGGCGCGATCGATGACCTGAAACGCGTGTGGATCGAAGGTGGCGATGGACACCTTGAGGTTGGACAGCTTCACGAGGCTGTTCTCGTACATCCGCGGGTCGAGGCCTGCGAGCGCGATCGGGGTGGTCGTCACCGCGCCATGCCCGGTCACCGACACGTTCGTCATGTCGATCACGCGGCTACCGTTGTGCGTGCCGAGCTTCCCGGTCAGCGTCACGATGTCGCCTTCGGCGATCGCCGTCGGGGCTGTCCGGAGGTCGCGCCCGTGGATGCCGGCGCGCGGGCCACCGGCGGGGTCTTGCGCGAACAGGTCGTAGAACATCTTCATGCCGGAGGTGAACGGATCGACCGCGGAGACGCTGGCGCCCGCGATCACGACCGCGGTGCCGTCGGGGAGCCCCAGCACCTCGGAGACCGTGGACACCTGCCCGGTCATCAGGTCGTCCGCCGACCGCGGCGCGATCGCGACCTCCGTGGGTGCCGCGGCCTGCGGCTGATCGATGTAGAGCGGCCCCGCGATGACCGCGTACTTCTGCCCGGCGCTCGGGGCCGCATCGAACAGCAGCGTCTCGACGAGCAACGTCGGGGTCGGCGCATTGGCCTGTGCGATCTGCCAGGTGTACGCGTCGACCATCGGATTGGTGACGACGACGTTGGAGAGCCGGATGAAACAGCCATCCCAGATCGCCGGATCGACGTCCGCGATCCGGAGCGCCTCGGCGGTCGGCGTCGCGGTGCCCTTGACCACGACCGCGTCGAACTCGACGATCGATCGCCCGTGGCGCTCACGGTAGGTGCCGCTGACATGGACGACGTCGCCGGGCTTCGCCGGGGGGACCCCCATCTCCGTCGCCGTCAGGGTGCGGCGGTCGCGGAGGTAGATCCCGCTATATTTCCCGCCGCCGGCGTCCTGCGCGTAAAGGTCCGTGTACCCGTGATCGGGCTCGATGGCGTACACCACGAGGTCGAGATCGACGACCGTGCCGATCTGGATCTGCCCGCGCTGGATATCGGCGGCCTTGACCGTGCGACGCCCGTCGATCGTGATGCCCATCGAGCCGTGGATCATCTCCCACGTACACTCGACGTCCGTCGTGCCCGGACCGGTCGCGGTGAACACAGCTCCCACCAGGGTGCCCGGCGGCATCCCGCCGGACAGCACGCAGGTCGCGGTGTCGGTGACGTCCTCCGAGGAGCCGTCGTCGAACACCGCTCGCACGACGATGTGAACCTGATCGCCGACCGCGGGGGTCAGCGAGTCAGGGCTCGACAGTGACAGGCTGGCCCCACGCTGCGCAGCCGCGGTACTGCACGCGGCGACACTGGCGAGGCCGAGGGCGAAGGCAAGCGAGCTGGTGAGCTGGTGAAGGGTCATCCCGAATCGGACCCTAGCAAGTGAGAAACAAATGTTTCAACTCAAATCCACATGACGGCAATAGTTTCATGACGCCGTCGAGTGGCGCCACGCGTTGACCGGGAGCAGCCTGAAACTTATGTTTCATCGATGGAACGCACCTCTGCCGTGCAGGATGCCATCGAGGCGCGCTACCCGGGATTCACCGGGCACAACCGCCGGATCGCCGACTATCTCGTCCAGCATCGTTCGACCGCGTTCGCCCTCTCGATCCAGGAGCTCGCTCGCGCGATCGGCGTCTCCCAGGCGACGATCGTGCGCTTTGCCCGCGCGATCGGGCTCGACGGGTATCAGGAGCTCCGCACCGCCCTCACCGACGAGGCGCGCGCCGAGCTGACCCCGTCCGCGCGGTTCGCGGCGACCGCCGTGACGCCCGCGACGACGCTCGAGCGAGTCGCGGCGAAGGAGGTCGACAACATCAACCGCACGCTCGTGAGCTGCAGCGCGCAGGCGATCGCACGCGCGCGCACGGTGCTGTGCGCTGCCGAACACGTGGCCGCCGTCGGCGCGGGCGTCAGCAGCCTGCTCGCCCAGCTGATCACCTACCAGCTCCAGCTCGTGGGGGTTCCCGCCTCGGCGATCTCCGGTGGCCCGCTCACGCTCCCCGAACAGATCGAGCTGTTGCCGCGCAAGTCCGCGGTCATGTGCTTCGGCTTCCCGCCCTACTCGCGTGCCACGATCCGCGCCGCCGAGCGCGCGCGCGATCTCAAGTTCCCGGTGATCGCGATCACCGACGGGATTCGCTCGCCGCTCTCGCAGGTGGCGACGACCACCCTGGCGGTCGAGGCGCAGAACCTGCTGTTCACGAACTCGTTATCCGCCACGCTCGTCGTGATCAACACGCTGGTGACCGACGTCGCACTCGCGAACAAGCCACGCGCGCTGGCGCGGATCGCGGCCCTCGACGCGGCCGGTGCGTCGGATCACGTCCGCTGAGCGGCCGAGCCTCGAACGTCGAGCCGCTGGCGGATGGAGTTGCCAGGCTAGCCCGAGAGCGCCCGATGCCGGAACAATCTCCAATCGTTCGCGCGGCATGCAGCTTGCTCCCCCGTCCGCGATCATGACGCGCCTCAGCCATCTATCAGCTCTCTTGCTCGCCGCCAGCGCGGTGGCCCATCCCGGCTGCCTCAATCCTGAAGAGGACTCCGGCGACGACGATGCCGTGGCCGGTGACGGCAAGGCGGATGGGGCGGTCGCTTCGATCGCGACCGCGATTCGCGGCAAGTCGTTCACGCTGCCGAGCAGCGCGTTGCATGGCCCGACCAGCGCATCGCTCGCCAAGGGCAGCTACCTGGCGATCGACCTGCCCGTCACGGGCTACGCAGCGATCCGGACCAGCGTCATCGGGTTCAGCCACGTCAATCTCAAGACGCGCGGGGAGGCCCACGTCACGGTGATCACGCCGCCCGAGCTCGGCGCGTTGTCACGGAAGCTTTCGATGACCGACCTCAATAGCCTGGCGCGGACGATGAACGTCAGCGGCGGCGACCTGCAAGCGCAGTGCGTGGGCGTCGGCAAGAAGTCGCTGGCGGACCAGACGGTCTACGTCGTGGTGACCTCGCAGCGCATCGCGGACTATCGCGCGCGCGTGGCGACCCTGTTCGTCGATCGCGGCGGGGCCGCTTCGGCGTTTGACGCCACGGCCTATCATCCTCATGCGACGATCGGCTTCACCAAGCGCGACTTGCACGAAGCTGACGGCGTGATCAAGGACGTCGCGAGCTGCCCCGACGCGCACAACCTGACCGTTCAGTAGGCCAGCGCCGACGCTCGCGCGTGCTACCGGAACACGACCAGCTCTGGCGCGAGGCCGAGCTGATCGGCCATCAGCTTGGGCAGCCGCTGACGCGTCCGCACGTCGATGAAGCTCAGGCCCGAGCCCTGAGGGCACACGCCGGCGAAGCAAGCGTTGGCCATGACGGCCAGCGTGCCATCGTCGTTGACGGCAATCGCGTCGAGCTCGTCGAACGCGTCGACCAGCGTGCCGGGGTTCTGGGTCAGCGTGCCCGCGGCGTCGACGTCGAAGACGAACATGTGCGTCGACGAGGTCGGCGTGCTCGTGTGATAGAGCATGAACAGGCTCGTGAACGGCGCGGCCATCGCGACCGCGCCCTGGAAGCCACTGTCGGCCCGCTTCGCGTCGTGGATGGTGAGGGTGTTGGTGTCGATGCGCACGAACATGCCGGTGTCCGAGGGGCGATTGCCGCGCGCGGTCACCATCAGCAGGTCGCGGCGCGCGTCCCACACCATCGGGAAGTCCGGCTCGAGGCCAGCGATGAGGGTGCCCGTGGTCGGGTTGCGGAGCTCGAGCTCGAGGACCTTCTCAACCGTGCCGCTGGTTGTGTTGACCACCGCGACCGCGCCCCGATCGGCCACGCCATCGTGCCGCTGGCGCGCGACCTCGACGAACAGATGCTCACCGAGCCGATACATCTGACGAGGCTCGATCGTGCCCGTGCCGATCCGCAACGCCGCGAGGTCGATCGTCCGGCGGGTCGCGCCGGTGGAGAGATCGAGCTCGACGATCGTGCCGGCTCGCCGGCGCGAGACGTAGATCGTCGAAGCGCTGCCCCACTCGAAGCCACCCGGTGACGACGGCACGCGCACGGTGCGCTCGATCACCGCGCGGGTCGGGTCGACGATGGCGAGCGACCCGCTGGCATAGAGGAGGAAGAACTTCTGACCGTCGGAGCGCGCCACGATCGGCGCCTGGGTCGTGCGCGTGGTGACCGCCCTGCGCTGGAAGGTCTCGCCCACGCGCACCA
>JAYUVX010000302.1:0-4169 GCA_043753855.1 Myxococcales bacterium
AGGTGCGGCCCGCGAAGCTGACGGTGACCTCCGCACCGATCGGTGCGCGCCTGACGATCGATGGCCAGCACGTCGGCGTGACGCCGTACGCCGCGCAGATCCGCGGTGGTGGTCACCGCGTCGCGGTCGAGCTCGATGGTCAGCGCGACGAGCGCGATGTTGCGCTCGAGTATGGCGAGCCCCAGACGGTCGAGCTCACGCTGCGCGGTGTCAGCTCGCGACCGGTCAAGCCACCCACGCCGGTGGCTCCGACCGGCACGCAGGGCTCGCTCGTGGTTCGCGGCCGGCCCGAAGGTGCGCTGATCATGATCGACGAAGTGCCCGCGGGCACGCTGCCGATGACGATTCCGGTGTCCGAGGGACAGCACCAGATCAAGCTGACCTCGTTCGGCTACGCCCCCTACGAGACCACCGCGTACGTCGCGCGCGGCGCGGAAGCCGCCGTCGACGTCAACATGTCTCACGCTACGAGCGCGACCGATGGCGTGCGCACGATCCAGGTCGGATACCTGTTCGGCGTGGGCGGGGGCGCCGACCTCCGGGGCGATGGCGCGGTGCTCCTCGCCGACTTCGGCGTCCGTGTCGGGCAAGGTGATGCGTGCCTGCGCGTCGGCAAGGCGTTCGGGCTCACCGCGGTCGACTTCGTGATCCGTTGGGCGCTGCTGAAGACGCGGCTCTCGCCCTACCTCGGTGGCGGCTACTCGTACGTCGTGGACAAGTCGCAGTCCGGATCGACGTCGTCGAGTGGCGGCGGAGGTGCGGGGTGGGAAGGCGTCGCCGGCCTTCGGTTCGATCTGACGCGCGGACCAGGGACCACGTACTCCTTGATCGCCGAGGCCGGCGTGCGCACCTATACGTCGCTCACGACCTCGTCGGGTGCAACCAGCGGCGTGTTCGTGCCGTTCGTGACCTCGCTCCAGGTCACGTTCGGGCGTTCGCGATGATCAGGAACCGGACGGCGATCGTCGTCCTCCTGACCGGCCTCAACTTCCTCAACTACCTCGACCGGTTCATCGTCGCGGCCGTCCTGCCGCGGATCCAGGACGAGCTGCTGCTCTCGAACTTCGAGGGCGGGCTGCTCGCCACCGTGTTCCTGCTCGGCTACTTCGCGACCTCGCCGCTGTTCGGCAAGCTCGGCGACCGGGTCTCGCGCAAGAAGCTGATCGCGTTCGGCGTGCTGACCTGGAGCGCGGCGACGATCGCCTCGGGCCTCGCCAGCAGCCTGCTGACGCTGATCCTCGCCCGCGTCGCGGTGGGCGTGGGCGAGGCCAGCTACGCGACGCTCGCACCGACGATCATCGACGACATCTCGCCGCCCGAGAAGAAGGGCAAGAACCTCGCGATCTTCTTCCTCGCCGTGCCCGTGGGCTCCGCACTCGGGTACCTGCTCGGCGGCTACATCCAGAATGTGTGGGGCTGGCGCGCGGCATTCTTTGTCGGTGGCGGGCCGGGCATCGCGCTTGCGCTGCTGTGCCTCTGGATCGACGAGCCCGTGCGAACGCAGCTCGCGAACGCCAAGACCAAGCTGTCGGAGACCATCGCGTCGCTGTTCCGGATCCCGCTGTATCGCCGCGCCGTGCTCGGGTACTGCGCGCACACCGCGGCGATTGGCGCGTTCTCGTTCTGGGCGCCCACGTTCCTCTCGGAGCGGTTCTTTGGCGACCTATCGAAGACGCTGTCGTCGACGGACATGGCGAACGCGGTGATCGCGAATGCGAGCCCGTGGTGGGGAACCTGGGACCTCCATGCGACGCTACTCGACATCAACAAGGCCGGCGTGCTGAAGAGCGCGAACTTCTGGTTCGGTGTCACCACGGTGGTCGCCGGCGCGATCGGCACGATCGTCGGTGGCCGGATGGCCGATCGTGCGATCCGCGGCTTGCCTCCGGTGCCGGTCGGCGCGGATCACCTGAACCGTGCCAACCTGCTCGCGGCCAGCGTGCAGCTGCGCGTGTGTGCGATCGGCGTGGCGATCGCGTTCCCGCTGACGGCAGTCGCGTTCTTCTTGCCATCGGCCTGGATGTTCTTCGCGGTCGCCGGGTGCGCGGAGATCGGCCTGTTCCTGTCCACCGCGCCGATCAACGCAATCATGCTGCGCACCGCTCCGGTGTTCATGCGCGCGAGCGCGATGGCCACTGGAATCTTCGCGATCCACCTGCTCGGCGATCTGTGGTCACCGTCGCTGGTCGGCCTGTTCCTCGATCACCTGCCGATCACGCTCGCGATGATGGCGTTGCCGCTCGGCTTCGCGATCGCGACGATGGTCTGGTGGCCCCGCAAGCACGAGGCGCCAGGGTGACGAATCTCCCGGTTCCCAACTGGCAGGTGCCCGAGTCGATCGCGGCCGCCCTGCAGCAGGGCGACGACCTCGACGATCCGAGCTTCGATCGGATCTATCCGGGTGGGCATCGGTTCCGCTCGAGCACGCACTGGACGCCGGTCGAGGTGGCCCGGCGAGCCTGCGCGATGCTCGCGCCCACCGCTGCCGACAGGATCCTCGACATCGGCTCCGGCGTCGGAAAGTTCTGCCTGATCGGCGCCCTGACCTCGCCCGGATCCTGGATCGGCATCGAGCAGGATGCCGGCATGGTGCGCGCCGCGGCGATCGCGGCACGCGCGCTCGGCATCGAGGCGCGGGTCGAGTTCCGCCAGGGCTCGATCGAGAAGCTCCGCTTCGCCGAGTTCACCGCGTTCTACCTGTTCAATCCGTTCGAGGAGGTCCTCTACACGGCGAAGGAAGGGACCGAGGGCCGGCGCAAGAAGTTCCGCACGCTCGTCGAGCACGTCGAGGAGAAGCTGTCGTTCACCGCGCCGGGCACGCGCGTGGTCACCTATCATGGGATGGGCGGCGAGATGCCCTCGTGCTTCGAGCTGATGGTCCGCGAGCCCGCGCGTGACTCCGAGCTGTGTCTGTGGGTCCGTCGGCCGCGGCAGGAGCCGCGCTCGAAGACGTAGTTCTCACTTCGGACTCGGGACCGGCCTGGGTGATACTGAGCCCGTGGGTTCGAAGCACATCGATCCGCACGAGGTGACGAGCGCGGAACCGATCCGGCCCGGCAAGCTGGCCTCGGGCTATCCGATCGGAGGCTACCGCCTCGAGCAGGTCCTCGGCGAGGGCGGCATGGGCGTGGTGTGGGCCGCGCACGATCCGAACCTCGACCGGCGGCTCGCCATCAAGGTGCTGAAGCGCACCGATGCGGTGCCAGCGCTGCGCAAGCGCCTGCTCCGAGAGGCCCGCGCGATGGCGAGGCTCAAGCATCCGAACGTCCTGACGGTCTACGAAGTCGGCACCGAAGGGGACCGTGACTTCATCGCGATGGAGCTCGTCGAGGGCGGCACGCTCGACGAGTGGCTCGCCACGCAGCCATCGCGCGAGGAGGCGATGAAGGCCGTGCTCGCTGCGGGGCGCGGGCTCGCGGCAGCGCACGCAGCGGGCCTCGTGCATCGCGACTTCAAGCCGCACAACGTGCTGCGCAGCAAGGAAGGTCGCGTGGTGGTCACCGATTTCGGACTGGCGCGCGGGCTCGGCGAAGAATCCGGGTCGGGTACCTCGCAGGCTCCGGCCCAGGCCGCGCTCGGCGTGACGGCGTCGCCAAGCGCGCGGAGCACCGACAGCGTGCTCGACTCGCCGCTGACCCAGACCGGCGCGATGATCGGCACGCCGGCGTACATGGCGCCGGAGCAGTTCTGCGGTGCGGCTCCCGACCCGCGCACCGATCAGTTCGCGTTCTGTGTCACCGCGTGGCAGGCACTCACCGGCGCGCGGCCGTACACCGGAACCTCGATCGACGAGCTGCGGATCGCGGCCGCCGCCGGGGTCGCGCAGAGCCTGAAGGTCGACCTCGCTCCGGACGTGCGGGCGGCGCTGGCTCGCGGGCTCGATCCGGATCCGGCGAAGCGATGGCCCACGCTCGACGAGCTGCTCGAGGCGCTGGATGTCGCCGTGCGCCCGCGGCGTCCACGCTGGATCGTTCCCGCCGTGCTGCTCGCGCTGATCGGCCTGTTCGCGGTGACGGTGCTGATCGCACGGCGCGGTGGCGCCCTGCGTGCCGCGGTCGCGGCGGGGTGTGCTCCGGGTGAGGATGCGTTCGCCGAGGCATGGTCCCCGCAGCTACGCAGCGAGCTCGCGACCGCGATCGCGGCGCGCGGGATCGAGCTCACCGAAGCGG
>JAYUVX010000303.1:0-4153 GCA_043753855.1 Myxococcales bacterium
ACCTGAGTCACGGCGGCGTGGCCATCGTGATGGAACGCGAGATCCGGATCGGTGGTGGTGCCGCTCGCGTAGGTGACCGTCCGCGCGCCGGTGTGCACGTCGCCGGTGCAGTACGGCACGTAGACCATGTTCCAGTCGCGCGACGGATTGGTGTCGTCGAACCGCGACAGGAACGGGGAGATGAACGGCGCGAGCTCCCAGTGATTGTCGGGCAAGCCGTGCGGATTCGCCGCGCCGCGGATGCCGTTGCGCCCGGCGCACGAGTCGTAGTCCCAGCACGCGCCACCCGGCTCGAAGACGACGACCAGGTTGTCGCTCTTGTCGCTGAAGTTGACGAACATCTTGTATTGGCTGCCGTCACCACAGACCACGCCCGACGGCTCGACCTTGAGCCAGGTGTCGTACTGGTCGCGCGCGGGATTCAGGATCGGTTGCTCGCGGGGCGTGCTGGTTCCGCATGCGACGAGCGACGAGACCGCCGCGAGTATCCCGAATCGACCCATGCGCTGAACGTATGCCTGCCGCCTTGGTCGGGCCAATACCAATCTGCCCGTGGTGAATTCACAAACCTTTGCCACCCACGCGGCGACGGTTTGCCGGCATGCTGCGTCCGGATCAACCCATGCGCCTCGTACCAATCCTCGTCCTCGTTCTCTCCGTCACCGCCTGCGACAAGGCCAAAGGAGGCGGCGGCCTGACCGAGCACAGCACCGACACCGGCTCGGCGGGGGCGAAGCTGGGTTCGGTCACCAAGGCCAGCGAGCCGGCCAAGGCACCGCCACCGCCGAAGCCACCGCAACCGCCGACCAAGACGGGCGTGCTCGACCTCGAGGTGCAGGAAGCCGCGGGCGGTTACACGATCATCACACCACGGATCACCCAGCTGTTTCCGGGCAAGCCGACGGTGCAGCGCCAGGATTCGAAAACCCCGTTCGGGGACACGATTCCCGGTGCCGTCGCGGTGATCCAGACCGGCCTGCAGTTCGCCGGCCTGATCTACATCCCGATCCCGGAGGCGATCCCGTATGACGTGCCGAAGGGTCTCAAGGGCGCACGCGACGGCATGCTCGGCATGTTCGACGGCAAGTACGACGCGAAGGACGAGAAAGCAAAGCTCGGACCGTTCGACGCCAACCATGTCATCGCCGAGGGCGAGCGCCAGGGTCAAAAGTTCCACGTCGAGGCGTGGATCGCCTACGACGACGTGGGGCGCACGGTCTACGGTCTGATGGCGCTGCGCATGCCGGGCGACCTCGACGGCATCGGCAAGCTCCCCGAGGGTTTCGTGCTCCGCCCGGATGCTCCGACCGCCAGGCCCGCTGCCGCCGATGGCAAGCTTCCACCGCTACCGATCGGGAACAACGCGGCCACGCCGAAGGCACCTGCGAAGCCCGCTGTGAACAACAACCTCGCGCAGGATCCGTACTGAGTCTGCTCACCTGATCGGCGATGCCCGCGCTGGCTGTACGCGCGAAGACCGGTTCGGCGGTTCGGTCATCCACAGCTGGGAGCGAGCGCGGTGTTCTTGCAGTCGGCGCGGCCGATGAACATCTCGCGACTCCTCGCGCTCTGGGGTCGTCACCACGAATGGCTCGGCGAGGAACAGCGCGCTGTCGCGATCGGCGTGAGCGACCGGCGTCGGCGACTCGGCGGGTACCTCGATCGCCAGCGGGAATCGCGCGGCGCGAGAGAGTGGCCGGCTGCTGCGGCGTCCATCGAGGTCGACGCGTGGAATCGTGCGACCGCCCGGATCGAGCACGAGGCTCGCAGCCTGGGGCAGCGTCAGGATGATCTCGACCTCGGTTGCGCGATCGCGCGCCAGCGGAAACACGCTGAGGCGCAGCCGAACAGTGGTCAGCGTCGACCCGACCCACTCGAGGAGTGCGGGTCGACCTGGTCCTGGACGATCGCCTCGTACCTGGTGCGCGCACGGGCGAAGCCCACGAGCTGGGCGACCCGGCGCTGGCCAGCGAGCGTCACGGCGAGGTAGCGGACCTCCGCGCCGGCGGGAACGTCGAGCTCGATCGATGCGTCGGCCGCGATGCGGGATTGCGTCGAGAGCGTCATGACCACGGTCGCTCGCGACCCACGCAGTGAGAGCGCGAACCGGTCAACGCGCGTCGTCGGAGTGGCGGCACCGAATCGCAGCGTCGAGGCTGAGGGCTCGCCGCGCTCTCGCTCGTGCGGCGTGCGCACCCGGTCTCGGCGATCGCGGGACCGACCAGCACGGCGACGACGGCAAGGCTGCGCAGCATGTCTGTTCGACAACGCTCCGCGCTCGCGGTTTCAACGAACGGCTACTGCGTCGGGTCGTCGCGTCCCGAGCCCTTGCCGCCGCCGTACCGGTCCCAGATGTTGACGCCGCCGGGCGTGCCGCCGGTTCCGGGTTTGCCGCCGCTGTGCGGCTTGCCATTGGTCGGGACGACATCCTCGGCCTTGCTCCTGATCGTCGTCGAGAACTCGCGTGGTGCACCATCGCTCGACTGGACCTTCAGGCGCAGCGTGCCACCGTGCTCGACGAGCTGCGCGTGCTCGTCACCGGCGAGCTTCGCGAACGACGCCGCATCGATGACGTCACGCCCGGCGACCGCGACCACCACGTACTGTTCGGCGAGGCCGAGGTCCTGGAGGGCACCGGTTCCGAGCTTGGTGATGATCGCGCCGTGGTCGAGCTTGGGGTAGTGCCAGCCGACCAGCGGGAACATCGGAACTGCGGTTGCACCCAGCGCGGTCGACGACGCGGTGTAGCCCTCGACGAGCTTCGCGAGCTCGGTCGCACCGATCGAGACCTGCGCGAACGCGAGGTACCGCTTGCCGTCCGGTCCCGAGTACTCCTCCCAGTAGCGACCGGTCGGAGCGGCGGGAACCGCGCCGCCGCTGGTGGCGCGCAGCACGCGACCGACGGCGTTACGAGCCTCGCGCACGTCGCGGCGTGCAGAGGTGTTGCTTGGATCGCGGTCGAAGGCGGCGAGCTTTGCGTCGCGCGCGGCCTTGTAGACCGGCACCACCGAGAGCTTCCACGATTCGCTGCTGATCCGCACCGCGAGCGCGTTGGCGATCGCATCGAGCGCGGCATCCGATGCCTCGTCCTCCGCATCATCCTGACGCGCGGAGATCGAGGACACGCCGACACACGAGAGCCCCTTGTCGGCGGTGTCGGTGCAGGCAGCGGTGCCCTGGGTATCGCTGACGATCCACGTCGGACGCTCGTTCGCGCTGCGTGAGGACACGGTCCCGAGCGCGGTCGTCGGCCCGGCGGAGCGCTTGGTCATCCGCTGGTACGCGAGGTAGCCACCGGCGGCAACGACCACGGCGAGCAGCGACGCGAGGAACGCGACCAGGAGCGACGAGCGCGGCGCGGCCGAGGCGCCTGCAGTGGTCGCCGCGGCCTTGGCAGCGGGTTTCTTCTCGCGCTGGATCTGCAGCGCACGCTCGCGAAGGATCCCGACCGTCTTCACGATCTCGGTGGTCGCCGTGGGCTTCGGGAGCCCCGAGAGCAGGGTCATCTGCGCCTCGCCCGCCACGCACAGCATCGCGTGCTTGCAGGTCGCGCAGCGCAGCTCCGGGGCGGTGGCGAACTTGAGGACGTCGAAGTGCTGGCTGACGTCGATGCTCTGACCGCTGGTCGTGCCGCAGCTCGTGCACGAGTACGGCAAGGTCAGCGTGACGACCTGGGCCTTGGGGCCGAGATCTTCGACGCTGCACAGCTTCTCGAGGAACGCCGGCGGCACCGCCGCGAGATAGAGCGACTCGGCGAGCGGCGTCACCATCTTGATGAAGCCGCGCCACTCGGCGGCCCCGGCCGGCTCGATCCGGTTGACCGCACCGAGGTCGAGGATCACGGTGCCCTCGAGACCGTCGGCGAGCTTCTCGCGCGGGAACGAATTGTCCAGATCGCCGGCGAGCCGCACGTACGTGGTCCGGCCCTCGATGACCTTGTCGACGCGCAGCTTGCGATTGAGATCGCTGACCGCGTAGTTCAGCTTGCTCGCGAGGAAGTTCGCGATCTCGGGCTCGAGCTCGAACTTCTCCTGGCCGATGATGTACGAGAAGAACGTCGCGCCATCCTCATCGAAGTACATGCCCTCCTTGCACGACGGGCATGGCCGCTCGGCGAGCTTCATCGACTTGATCGTCTCGTGATCCTTGTCGA
>JAYUVX010000304.1:0-4149 GCA_043753855.1 Myxococcales bacterium
CCCGAGGTCGTCGAATGGAACAAGGGCGTGCTGGGTCCGCTCGCGCGCGCTCCACTCGAAGATCCTCGCGTCGAGCTGGTGCTCGGAGATGTCGGGAAGCTGATCGGCTACGCGCGCAACCGATTCCAGGCGATCCTGCTCGATGTCGACAACGGCCCCGATGCGTTCACCGCGCCGGGCAATGCGAGCCTCTACGGCGTATCCGGCCTGGAGCGCGCGCGCCGTGCGCTGGTGCCCGGGGGCTGTCTCGGCGTGTGGTCGGTCGATGATGATCGGACGTTCACTGGCAGGATGCGCGGCGTCGGATTCGCCGTGGAACAACACCGAGTTCCACCGCGCACGGGCAGCGGTGCGCACCACGTGATCTGGGTCGGAAGAGCACCGGGTGGCTAGACAGTCGGCGGACGCGTCTTACACTATGGGAATGCTCGTCCGGCTGCTCCTGCTCGGCACGATCGCGCTCGGCGTGATCGGTGGGAGGAGCCTTGCGGCCGAGGTCACGAGCGATCCGGTGATCGAGCTCGTCGAGCTCGCCGGTGCCGACGCGATCGTCGTCGATCCGATCGCTCTGCCCGCCGCCGCCGTCAGTCGATGGATCCCGCCCGTCCTGCAAGGCACCGAGGAGGAGCACCCGTCGCCCGAGCCGGCGCGGGTGTTTCGGCCTCCTCGCGCTTCGTTCGTCTGAGTCGCTAGCTCCACGAACGAATCCTTTTGCACCGGAGGTGACATGTCGTCACTCGTCGTGCCGGCATGGGCCTGGGCCCTGCTGGCAACCATTGTCGTGTTCTCGATCGCGCTCGATCTGTTCGCGCATCGAGGTGATCGTATCGATTCGAAACGTCGTGCCCTCGTGTGGACTCTGGTCTGGGTCGCGGTCTCCTTGGTGTTCTGTGGCTGGATCGCGGTGCATTTCGGCGCCACGGCCGGCGAAGAATTTCTCGCGGCGTACCTGCTCGAAAAGAGTCTGTCGGTCGACAACCTGTTCGTGTTCCTGCTGGTGTTCGGGTCGCTCAAGATCCCGGCGGCCGAGCAGCGCCGGGTCTTGACCTGGGGAATCTTCGGCGCGATCGCGAGCCGCGGGCTCCTGATCTTCGTCGGTGCTGCCGCGATCGAGCGCTGGCACGCGCTGACCTACGTGTTCGGCGTGATCCTGGTGATCGCTGCGCTCAAGCTCCTGCGCACCCCGAAGACCGAGGGCGACGAGGACAATGCGGTGTTGCGGTGGCTCGAGAAGCATGTGCGGTGGACCCGCACGCTCCACGGTCATCAGTTCTTCACGCGGGAGAATGGCCGCCGCGTCGCGACACCACTGCTCCTCGCGTTGATCGCGATCGAGCTCACCGATGTGGTGTTCGCGATCGACTCGGTGCCGGCGGCGTTTGCGGTGAGCGAGGAGCCGTTCATCATCTACAGCTCGAACCTGCTCGCGATCCTCGGGTTGCGCGCGCTGTATGTCGTGCTCGCGGGCGCCCTCGCCGATCTGCGCTACCTGCGGTTCGGGCTCGCGGCCGTGCTCGCGTTCGCGGGTGGAAAGCTGCTCGCGACACCGTGGTGGAAGGTGCCACCGTTGCCGTCGGTGGGCGTGATCGCCGCGTGCATCGCGATCTCGGTGATCTACAGCATCCGTGCAAATCGTCGAGACGCGCGGATCCTGCATCCACCGCTGCCCGCGGCGCAGGCCCACAGGGTGGGGCCCTAGCGGAAAACCAGTGCTTGCGCGCAAGCCCGCCGCTTGCTCCAACGACCGGGCGTATGAAGCTCCGGCTCTCGCTGCGATGACGCGATGCGTGCGCAGGGTTGGGGTGGCCGCCGCGCCCGATCGGGGGGCGAGTGCTCCGATGCCGAAACGCCGTCGCCCGGCAAGCTCCGAGCGCATTGATCGTGATTCCGTCACGAGCCAGGCGGGCTCGTGCGTGGGATAGTCGGGCCCGTGAGATGGTTCGTGCTTGCCCTCGTCCTCGCGCCGGCGATCGCTCGCGCAGACGAGTCAGCGGATGATGGCAGCAACAAGGGTCCGAGCGACCACCCACCGATCTTCAATCGCGTGAACTTCCGCGTCGGCTTCGCGTCGAGCGATCTGAACGGTAGGCCCACGATCTGCCTCGACGTCAACGTCGCGTTCGGCTTCGGCGTCGAGAGCTGCGGCACGGGGGCTCAGCTGATCCACAATGATCCGGCCCAGGAGATGTCGCACTACCGGATCAACTACACGGTGTTCGAGCGCGCGCTGTGGAAGGGCACGCTGCACGCGCGCGGGGGGCTCGGATTCTCGGAGTTGCAGGTCGGCAAGGACAACCCCGGCTTCAACTTCGGCGGCACGGATGCTGACCGCGGCTCGGTTTCGGGGCCGGAGGCCGCGCTGTCGGCGCAGTGGCTGCTCCCGATGTACAAGGGCTTCGACTTCGTGGTGACCGGCACCGCAGGTCTTGCGTACTTCGCGCACGCCGACCAGCTCGCGACCACCAAGTCCGACCTCCAGTCGTTCGCGTCGATCGAGGCCGGCATCGGCTGGTGACTCTCCGTGGGAACCGTGCTCTAACGCCGGAGCGACCATGGAGCTGCGGACCATCGCCACCTATGCCAGGGCCATCCGGCCGACGCTGCCGGATCACATCTTCCAACCCGCCACCTCGCGGATCTTGTGGCTGCCGCTCCACATCGGAGTGATCAGCACGCTCGCGTGGACGATGGTGAGCGACCGGCTCCCCGCGCCGCTATGGCCGGTCGCCTCGCTCCTGATCGGCATCTCCCTCTCCGGGCTCGTGTTCCTCGGTCACGAGACGATGCATGGCGCGGTCGTTCGTGGCCGCACGTTGATCAAGGCGGTCGGCTTCGTCGCGCTCGCGCCGTTCACGCTGTCGCCGACGTTGTGGACCGCGTGGCACAACCGGGTCCACCACAATCACTGCGGCAAGGCGGGCGTCGATCCGGACATGTATCCGACGATGATCGAGTACGAGACCCAGCGCGGATCGCGGATCATGGCCGATCACTTCGGGCTCGGCCGCCGTCGCTTGATCAGCATCCTCAGCCTCGCGTTCGGATTCACCGGCCAGAGCCAACAGATGCTGTGGGGCGCGCAGAAGCACAACATCCTGTCACCCGGTCTGCACCGTCGCGCGATCATCGAGTTCCTCGCCGCCGTGGCGATGTGGACCACGATCGCTGTGGTCGTCGGCCTCGTCCCGTTTCTGTTCATCTACGCGCTGCCGTTCGTGGTCGCGAACACGATCGTGATGGCGTTCATCATGACCAATCACAACCTGAGCCCGCTGACCGACATCAACGATCCGCTGGTCAACTCGCTCAGCGTGACGTTGCCGCGCGCACTCGAGTTCATCACGCTCGACTTCGGTTATCACGTGGAGCATCACCTGTTCCCCACGGTCAGCGGGCGCCACGGCAAGATCGTCCGCGATGCGATCCTCGCCAAGTTCCCCGAGCGCTATCAATCGATGCCGCTGACCACGGCGCTCGCGAAGCTCTACACCACGGCGCGTGTCTACAAGGATCCGGTCACGCTGACCGATCCCAACAGCGGCCAGACCTGGCCCGCGCTGGTTCCTCGGGATTCCAGTCCGTCCTGAGCGAGGGGCCGGCCTAGCGTCCTGCCGCAAACTGCGGCACCACCGGTAGTGTCAGACGGCCGTGGTAACCAATCCCGTCATGGAGAAGTTCCCGCGCGGCACGATACCCCCATCGGCGTATGTGGCCATGACTCCAGGGAATCCCGCCCAGGTGGCCCCGCCGCCGACCACGATCGTTCGCGCCGTTCATGACGCGCAGACGCCGCGCGGAACCTGCGATCTGGCGGTGACCTGTCCGACCTGCAGCACGCTGATGCAGCCGGAGCATGCGCACTACCGCTGCGCCACCTGCGGCTATCGCGACTCCTGCTGCTTCTGATCAACTCGATCCGGGACCCGCTGCACGCGGACGCGCGGCCAGACGATCTCGAACGTGGTCCTCCCGACCGCGGAGCTCACCGAGCATACGCCACCGTGGGCGAGCGCGATCTGCTGCAAGCCCGGACCGGCGAGCCTGCGTCCCTCGCCGCGGGCCGAACGGCTCGAACAGCTGCCCGATCAGGTCCGGCGGGATCGTGGCGCCGCGATTGGTGACGCGGGTGATCACGGCGAGCTGGTCAGG
>JAYUVX010000305.1:0-4145 GCA_043753855.1 Myxococcales bacterium
GACGAGATCCTCACCGTGTTCGCACTGGCCGCCGGCTGCGCCTACGACTGCGCCCACCGCAAGACCTGCGACTTTCCCTGCCGCGAACGCCTCGAGTAGCTACTGCGCTTCGTCAGCGCCGACGTCGCGACCGGCGCCCTTGGGCCGGGAATCGCCGTCGATGTCGTGATCCATCGTCGAGCTCACCGCCGTATCGATCGCGCTGCTCCCAGGCAACAGGTGATAGTCGTACGGTGCGGAATCCGGGTGCTTGAACTTGAGCGCGGTGACGTCGGTCGGTGCGATGATCGAGCCGGGAAACGAGCACGTGGCCCCGCCAGGACTTCCGCTGCGCGCGAAGATATTGTTCGGAAACGCAGTGGCGACCTGGTTGCCACAGCTGAAGGCAGTGTCGATGAACGTGTTGAACTCGATCACGTTCCCGGCTTGCGTCGAGTACAGCGCCAGACCACCTGGGTTCCGGGCGAGCACGTTGTTCGTGAACGTGAACAGACCTCCGTCAAGATTGACGTACGAATTGTCGAACGTACTGCGGTCGACGCGGGCGATGACATCCGTGAATTCCAGGGCGTAGCCCGTCGAGAACACACTTCGCGATATGTCGATCTTGCACTGTCGCGCTGCGATCCCGCGAGCATTGTTGGTGACCACGACGTCGTTCAAGGAGACCGCAGGCGAGCCGCCCGCTGTACGGCAGTAGATGGCGTACCCGTCGAGCGGCATTCCTTCGTTTCCAGGGGCGCCGGTGGCGCCCGATAGCTGGAGAGCCTGCAGGTGAACGTCCGAAGCACCTTGCATGGTGATGATCGGGCCATCGTCGACGCGGTCGATGGCGGGGCGCGGAGTCCCGCGACCGATCAGGAATCGTCGATCCGGTACAACCAACGGACCCGTCCTCGTATACGTGCCAGGCGAGATGAGGATGTACGGGCGCGCGGGGAGCAGCGACAGGGCTCGTTCGACCGCGGAGCATGGAGTTGTCGTCGTGCAGTCGGAACTGGGAGATCCCGTCACGTCGACGTAGGCGATGTCGGTAGGCGAGGCGCACGTACCGGTCGACGTGCAAATTCCCGAGCCGCACTGCGCATTTTCGACGCACGCGACACAGCGCCCGTTGCTGCACGTGGGCGTCGCGGGCGAGCACTCACCGGCGGTCCGGCACTCGACGCAAGCCCCAACGTCACAGAGATGGAGCGCAGAATTCTGGCCGCTCCCAGGACACTCCGTATCGGCGCTACATTGCTCCTGACAGACGCCCCTGGGAGCGCCACTGCAGTATGGAGCGGCGAGATCACACTCGGTTGCGCTCGAGCAGGACTCCACGACGCAGACGTTGCCGCGGCAGACCTTGTCGTCACCGCAGGTCATTCCGACGGGGAGGTTCGCCGCAGCGCAGTCAGCTTCGCTGGTGCAGCAACGGTTGGGGTTGGGTTTCGTGCACGAGGACGTCAGGATCAGACAAAGCAGCAGGATTCGCATTTCACCCCTATCGACACCTTTGCGCGCCGGTTGCGTACTTCTACCGGAAAAGTCGCCGTACCAGGGCGTGTGCTACGCTACCGACATGATCGCCGCTCTGATCGTGGGTGCGTTGACCGCCTGGTACCTCGGCATGCGAGCCGGTGTGATCGCGGCCGTCGCCACGTTCGCGGCATTGATCGCATCGGCCTTCGTCCCCGGCCTGACCCTCGCGGTCTATGCGTTGGTAATCGCCTGGTCGGCGGCGCTGTACTTCCTCGGCGCGAAGATGTCGTCGAAGAAGCCCGGGGCTGCTTTCGGGGTCGCTGGTGCAGTAACGGGCGTTGCCAGCCAGGTCTCGGCATGGGCCAAGAAGCTCATGGGCAACGACGCGAAGCGCTGAACATCCCGCGCGGCCTGCGAAAACCGTCGGGTCCCCCGGGGCCAGGTGGCACCATCTGGGGAGCCGCCCCCCACGTTGAGGGCGCTTTCTGCTCAGTTGTTCCGCACGTTTAGCCGCGGAAGATTGCGGCACGACGCTTGTAGTACTGCTCAACATGCGCAGCACGATCATCACAGCCCTTCTCGGACTCTCCCTCGTAGCGGGCTGCGAGGTCGGCGACGCCGGCGGCGGCGGTGGCGGTGGCGGCGGTGGTGGGGCCGGTGGCGGCGGCGGTGGAGGCGGCGACCTCGTCGACGCCAGCCAGGTATCCCCTCGCGTCCAGATCGCAGTGGACAAGTCCACGATGACCACCGACCTCACGGTCGAGAACACGATGGTTGTCACGGCGACCAGCCAGAACGGGTTCGCCGGTAACGTGACGCTCACTGCAACGGCCGTCGACGCAAGCGGCGCTCCGCTGGTCGGATGGGGGGCAACGCTGGGAACCGCCACCCTATCGCTGGCAGCAGGTGCCAGCGGAACCGCCAATCTCAAGCTGAAGGTTCTTGCCAATGCGCCGACGCTCACGGGTTCCGTGAAGATCACGGCAACGAGCGCGGCCGGACCGGTGGAGGCCTCGGTCGCTGTGACGGCGAACCCGGTTGTCTTGGTAGTGTTCTCCGAGGTCGGCGGGAAGTGCTCGTACCCCGCCTATCCGGTGAACAACCGTCTGAAGGTGAAGGCGGGCCGCATGATCAAGGTCATGAACAACACCACCCAGCCGATGACCATTCACGTCGACGCGGGCATCGCCGGGTTCTCGCACGAGGGTGGCGTGATCGCGAATGGTCAGACGTACAACGGCATGCCGACCACCGCCGGCGATGTCGGAACGTTCTACTGCCACTCGGGAAACAACCCGGTCACGATCACGGATGCGCAGGGGGCCATTCGGCCGACCCTCGAAGTGGAGTAGCCAAAGCGGATTGCTCGACGGCGACGAATCAAGGCAGGCTTCCTACATGAGGAGGTCTGCCGGTTGCCGTTTCGGGGCGTTCTTGCTGTTGTGCGCGTGCGGCACCACACCGCATCGCCCTGACCCGCAGCAGCCCCCGAACCTGGACGCCAGCCCCCACGACCCAGTCGGGAACTACTGGTGCTCGATCGACGATGCAGATCGTGCGGAGCTTCGTTGCACGATCGAGCGCACAGGTGAAACGCTGCGCCTCATCAAGCACGACGGTGGAGAGCGCATCAGCGGCGAGCTTCACGTCGAAGCAGACGAGCTGGTATTTTCAGGCGAGCGTTCCTGCACGTGGGAAGACTGCGTCGGCACGCTCCATGGCCGGTTCAAGCCGGTAGGCAACGGCACGTATCTGGGCACCTTCAAGGAGCACCCGATGGTCGTTCGCCTCGTGCCGATGCCGGAAGGCGCGATGGTCGGCTCTGATGGCGATGGGCGCGATGCCAACGGCGGCGTCGACACGCCCCCACCTGTCGCGCCATAGTGGCCGTCATGACGACGCCGAAGACCTTCGAAGAGTTCTGGCCCTACTACGTCTCGCAGCACCAGAACCCGACCTGTCGCAAGCTGCACTTCGTCGGCACCACGATCGCGATGGGTTGCGTTGCCATCGCGCCGCTTGTTCCATCGGCGCTGCTCGCCGCACCGATCGCCGGCTACGGCCTGGCGTGGATCGGTCACTTCGCGTTCGAGAACAATCGGCCGGCGAGCTGGGGCGGAGCCCAGGCGGCGTGGTGGTCGCTGCGCGGTGACCTCCGCATGTGGATGTACATGGTCGAAGGCACGATGGACGCGGAGCTCGCGAAGATCAGTGAGCCGGCCGCCGTCGCAGCCTGAACGTCAGCGCTCGATCAGCTTGCGCTCGCGAGTCTCCCAGCGCCAGACCGGACCTTTGCCGCTGAGGTGAACGCCACCGCGCCACTCGTCGATGCCGACCTCGTGGATGCGATCGATCGCGCCGGCGAGCGCCTGGCGCCCGAGCGCGGTGATCGTCGGGTTGACTGCGCGCAGGGCCTCGGTGCTGACGTTGCCGGTCGGTGCGCCCTCGATCAAGCCGCTCGCGCCGAGCGTCTTCAGCACGGAGAACAGGTAGCCATCGGTGATCGGGTACCGCGGGTCCGATGCGTGCGACTGCTGGATCAGCGCCGAGGCGCCGCCTTCACCGCGCGCGATGCCTGCGAGGACCTGGCGCTCGGTGCGCGACATCCCGCTGGTCGGATCGGGATACTCCTCGAGCAGCCGCTCGATAGCCCCGGCGAGGAACGGCAGCGCCTTCACGCG
>JAYUVX010000306.1:0-35449 GCA_043753855.1 Myxococcales bacterium
CGATGCGCTCGCCGGGAACCACGGCCGGGGTGCTCGCGTGATCACAAGCTGCCAGGGCAGCCACGCAGACCAACCACTTCATGGGTCGGTGAGCGCGAGGTCGACCGGTACGGCCCCTTCGGACATCAAGGTGAGCGCGCTGCTCCACACGGTTCGGTCCTCCGGTCCCGGTTGCTGTGGGCTCGCGGGTGCGACGTCGAGCACGGCGAGCACGTACACCGTGGTGCTGGGCTCGAGCGTGTCTCCGAGCGTCACCATCATCGGGAACATCGGTGCTGCCTTCTGCGTGAACGCCATCGGCGCACCGGTCGGCGGCATGGTCTTGAACGCCGCCACCACCAGCGAGCCATGCGCCGCGCCGGTGTAGTGCACCGTCGCCTCGATCCTCAACGGACCCGGATCGTTCGTGGTGTCCGTGGCGCAACCTGCCGCGCTCATCAGCGCCAGTGTTGCGATCCCATGCAATGCCCAGCTTCTCGCGCGATCCTGCATCTCGAGCCCTCCAGGTATGACTAGACAGCTCTACTCTCTAGTTGCAGCACGCACAAGTCACGCGAGTCACAAGCGCGGCGACGCGGCCTCAGTGAACACCTGACGTCAGAACCTCCAGTACAGATCGAGGGTGGGCAGGAACCCTCGCTGCGGTGCCACGAAGTTCACGATCGGGATGTGATAGTTGCCGTACTCGACGCCCAATCGCAGGTTGAAGTGGCGTCGCTTCAAGTGAGCGGCAACGTTGGTGCCCCAGGCATGACCGAGCGCGAGCGGATCGCCCTCGACGTGCACGCCACCTGAATTCGACATCGCGTCCCCGCCCGAGGCCTCCGCCCACTGCCGCTGGTAGCCCAGCACGCGCGCGCCGCTGATCAGGTACCAGCTCGGTGACACGTGGTACTGCGCCGACGCGCTCCACTCGAGGTTGCTCGTGCCCACCGATCCAGCGAGCGCCGGAATCGGGCCCGCCTTCGTATGGCCCGTGAGGTTGACGCTGGTGTACACGAGGCCGCCGGTGACCCGCAGTCGATCGGTGACGCGATAGGCTCCCCACGCTTCGATCGGCGTCACGTTGAAGCTGAGCTCCGTGGCCGGCTCCTGCATGGAGTCGCCCAGCCTTGTCGCCAAGGGCAGCAGATCGACGTGCATGCGCTCGGCCGAGACCGCGAGCGACAACCTGTCCTCGCGCCAGAACTCGAACTTGATCCGCGCGTCGTAACTGGGTAGGTCCCCGAACCGTGACGCCCACACGAAGTGGTGGGTGGAGATCTCGATCCTCTCGAGCAGCTTCGAGCCCCAGAGGCCGATGCCGACGTCGAACAGGCCAAGTCGGACCTCGCGCGGCTCGAGCGTCGACGGCGATTGTTCGGTGAGCTCGCCGCTCGCCGAGACCGGAGCTGCGGCGGCCGCGAGGAGGGCAGGAATCAACACGAGTTGCCGCATGCAGCCGTCGCGCCGCAAGAGGCATGCCCACGGTCGTGGCCCGGTGATCCAACACTTGCTCACGTGTGAACGCGCACACATGGGCGAACTCCGGCAGCAAACGTCGGACTTCTGTCAGGCCTTTTAACGCTCTTTGGCGCCGGCGTTCGCGCTCGCCGTGAGGACGTCAGCGACGTCCAGGGACGTGCTTGTGATGCGCGGGCTTGCGTGGCGTGCTGCCCGCCACCAGGAGGATCTCCACGAACCCGATGAAGAACAACAGCGCGGGAAACCACGTGACGCCCAGCATCGACATGATGAGGACGACGCTCGTGCCGATCGCGACGGCGGCGGCAACGGCGGCGACCACGCGACCGCGAGTTGGTTGCACCAGAAGGATCACCGCGGCGGCTGCATGCACGGCCGCGAGTAGTCCCACGAGGAGAAGCCCGGACGCTCCCTCCAGGTATCCGGGTGGGAGTCCGAGGGACTGTCCGTCGGAGCGCCGCAGGATTCCGAATGCGACTGCCCCGACGGCGACGACCGCAAGCAGTCCGATCAGCGCGTGACGCGGGCCCCTCAGCTCGGCGCGCTTGCGCTGATTCTCGGGGCGAGGACCACCCTGATCGCTGGGTCGTTCCGATGCACTCATGCACCCGTATAACTGACCTGCGGGCTGGACCACGACCTCCGGCCACCCAACGACGTCATCTCACCGACGCATCACGCCAGCGTCCGTGCGACTTCGGCTTGCGATTCGAGTGATCGCAGTTCTGACTGCTGCAGCTGATTTCGCGAGGTTGCGAAATATTCGTCGCAGTCGTGCCACTATCACCGGGCTCGCGCACCGAACAGATGTCACCGAGTCATCCGTTCGAAGGAGCAGCAACCGTGTCCATTCCACGTTCCATCCTGTTCGGTGTTGTTCTCCCGCTTGCTGCCTGCGACTCGCAGGTCGACAGCGATCACCAGGGCGTTGCCCTCGCGACGCTCCAGGGCGCGGTCTCTAACCTGCGCACCCAGCCGGCTGCCGAGGCCGATGTCGTGGTCGTGTGGCGCAACTGGAATGGTCCGAGCATGCATCGCGGCGCGATCGTTCCCGTCGAAGGGAACTTCCCCGCCGAGTTCAAGCTCTCGATCTACGAGCCGACCCCCTCGGACCTGCTGAACGCGTTCGACGAGCTCGGCCCGCAGCTCAAGTCCTATTACGGATGCGCGCCGGAGATCGATGTTGACGCCGCATGCGAGACGCAGTTCGGCGTCGCCTACGTGATGGCAGGATTGCCGGGCCAGACCGAGTTCTCCTGGCCCACCGGGCAAGCGCTCGGCATGGATCTCGATCACTTGCTGGTCTACGTCCCCGATGACATTCCCGCCGGCAGCCTGGTCGCGAAGCTCCTGCACAGCACGCCCGCCGCCGGGTTTCACCTCTACGGTGTGAAGCGGTTGAACGACGAGGAGCATGCAGAGCGCGCGCGGTGCTACGACACGCTGACCGATCACGGAACGCACGAGCCGCTGTTGCAGGAGATGTATGACCATTGCGGTGGTCGGCTCGAGGTCGACGATGTCGTCCCGCTGCCCGCAGATCTGGCAACGCCGCTCAAGGTCACGCTCGTCGATGATCTGTCCACGGCCGATCAGCCAGTCTGGTAGTGGGACGCCCGGGCTCAGACGTTGGAGCGATGTACCGCTTGTACGGTCATAGCGTGCTGCGTCGTGCGTCGCAGATCCTCGCGAACCCGACGAGGCCGCCGACGTCCTGCAGGAGATCTTCGCCAGTCTCGTCGCGCGCCCTGAGCAGTTCGAGGGTCGAAGCGAACCGAGCACGTTCCTGTACGCGGTCACCACCCACGCGTGTCTCGCGCGACTCCGCGACCGCAAAAACCGCGCACGGTTGATCGACGAGCAAGTCCGGCCGTGGACGACGGATGTCGACCCGCGCGCGACCGACACCGCCGCCATGGTCCGCGCCGAGGCTCGCGCAGCTGCCCGAGGAAGAGGCGCGCGAGCTGCTGCAGGAGCGCTTCGAGACGCGCGGCATCGCTCCGACGCGCACCTCAGCCGCCGGTCACCTCGATGCCGGCGGTGGCGCGTCGTTCGCGATCGGCAACCGGTGGTCGATCTCGATCGAGCTTGCTGCGCAGACTCACTTCTTCGCCGTGAAGGGCGATGGTCTCGTCGCGCGGTTCGCCGCACGCGGGATCGTCCTCCTCGGCGCCTGGCTGTAACCAACAAACCTGACAGATAACTGTCACACACTGGTCGCAAGGTCTTTTCATGATGAAACTGTTCTTCCACCCGCTCTCCGGTAACTCGCGCCGGGCGCTCCTCGTCGCCACCCACCTCGATGTGCCGCTCGAGCGCATCGTCGTCGACCTGCCGAAGGGCGAGCAGCGCGGCGCGCGGCACCTCGAACGCAACCCCAACGGGCGCGTCCCCGTCCTCCAGGACGGCGACTTCGTGCTCTGGGAGTCGCGGTCGATCATGCAGTACCTCGCCGACAAGACGCCTGGCCAGACCCTCTACCCGGTCGACCCGCAGCGCCGCGCCGACGTGAATCGCTGGCTGTTCTGGTGCGCCGCGCACATGGCCCCTGCCGTCTCCGTGGTCGTGTTCGAGAACTTCGTGAAGGCGGTCAGCGGCCGCGGTGGTCCGGACCCTCTCGAGGTCGCCCGCGGCGAAGCCTTGGTCGGTCAGTTCGCGCCGATCCTCGATGCGCACCTGAACGGCAAGACCTGGATCACGCAGGATCAGGTGACCCTCGCGGACTACTCGCTCGCCGCGAGCTTCGCGCTCGCGAGTCCTGCGCGGCTCCCGATCGCGGACTACGCGAGCCTGCGCGCGTGGCTGGGCCGCGTGCAGGAGCTCCCCGCGTGGCAGCGCACCCAACCGCCTGCGCCGGCGAAGTGACGCGTCAGAGGATGAAGTCGAGCGCGAACGCCGTCGACAGGCCGCCGTACGAGCCGGCTCCGGCGACGTCGGGCGTGAACAGGTACCGAACGTCGGCGGTGAGCTTGAGCGTGACCGGGCCCAGCGGAATCGTCCCGAGGCCCAGCCGCAGGCCCGGGCGAAGCCCGCGTGCGTCGGCGTCACCGGTGGAGCTACGGTTGTCGAGCTTGAGATGCGTCTGGCCGTCGAAGATGTACGCGAACGTCACGCCGAGATAGATCGGACCGTTGGCATACAGCGCGTAGGCGGGCTCGAGGTACCAGCCGCTGTAGCCGAGATCGGCCGGTAGCTTGATCGTCCCCTGCATGAGCTCGGTGCGTCCGGTATCGCTCGTGTAGCCGAATCCGAGTGAGAGCGCGCCCCAGTACACGTTCAGGTAGTAGTCGGCCGAACGGCCCGAGTCGATCGACTCGCCATTCGCGCCATGCGACCGCGCGATGCCACGCCGGAACCCCATGCTCGCGCCGCCACCGAGCTGACCGGTTCCAAGAAACGCACCGGCGCCTTGCCGCCAGCGCTGGCCGCTACTGTCGATATGTGTGCCGCTCGAGTCCTTGTACCAGTCACCGGGGGCGCTGAACGCATAGGTCCGGCTCGGCCCGTCGACGGCCCCGACGCCGAAGCCACACCCCGCCGCTAGATACAACACGGCAAGCAGTCGATACATCAGACCCAGCTTAACACCGCGTGGCCCTGGTCGTAAACGGTGCGGTGCGTGCAGCTAAAACGACTGGCCGGAGAACGAGAACAGGCGGACGTGTGCCGGGTTCGACAGTGGTTTCGTGATCACCACGCCATCCCGACCCGAGCCGTTGCGGTGGACCAGATGTGCCCCGCTGGGTCCGTAGCCGGTCGCCAGCACGCTGATGTGGTTCACCGACGCGAGGTCGGTCATCAGCTCGGCGGTGAGCCGTGACAGCGACTCGAGCGGGAGATCCGTTGCGTGCACTCCGAGGGACACGTAATCCTGGCTGAAGCCGGCGTGCCAGCCCTCGGTCCACGGCGGGCCCGTCAACGGGAGCTCCCGGGTCGCGGAGTGGACATCCTCCATTCCGTTGGACCCGACGTTGACAGCGACGTCGTAGATCGAGCCCTTCACCTTGATCTGCAGATGCACGTGGCTCGAGTCGGCGTTGCAACCACCATTGCCCGGCAAAACGATCGCGACGAGATACCCATCGAGCCGCCCGAACTCCGTCGTCATCGCGTTCCCGAGCTGGTTCGTGCACGGCACGCGGGTGGGCGTTCCATCCGAGGCGTCCACGGAAGAACCCTCGCCTCCGCCATCCGTCATCTCCGGAGCTCCGCCACACGCGGCGAGGAAGATCAGGGTACTGCACCAGCGCATCGCAGAACCTTACGTCGGTTCCGTGCCCCGCGCACCCGGGGGTTCGGGGCTCCTGTGGTGCAATAGCCGCGATGGCTGACCCGGAGCTGGACGAGACGATCGCGAATGCATTCACCGCACTGACCGGGCCGGGGCAGCCGCTACTGGCCGTTCCGGGCGGCACGGGCCTCTACGCGATCCATGGCGACACCGAGAGCTGGCTGCATCTCGGGCTGGGCCAGGCTCCGGCGAACGCCGCGCTGCTCGTCGGGCGGTGCACGGATCTCGAGCCGCTGCGCAGCGGCCGCACGGGCCAGTCCGATGCTCGTCGAACGTTCGCGGCGCTGCTTCGCGATCACCTCGGGCTCCGCGGCCTCCCACGCAACCAGACCAGGCCCGAGCAGCTCGCCGATTATACGTCGAGCGAGGAGCACGATGCGTTGCTCACCGGCTGGATGACCGAGCACCTGACGATCGCGGTCTGGTCTCCGCCGGATCTCGCGCTGCTCAAAGACGTCGAGATCGCCGTGCTCAAGCGCTGGAGCCCGCCGTTGAACATGCGCGATGCGCGGTCGACGTTCGGCGCGAAGGTCACCGCTGCCCGCAAGGCGATGGCCGGCGATGCCCGAGCCTGGGCGCGCGACCATGGCTTCAAGCTCTGATTCGACCTGCGCCTCGTCGTCGCGCGGGTCTACACCAGCGATCGCCATCCGAGCTCCCAGGCGCCAGGGTCGTCCAGCTCGGCGAGCGAGAGCCGATGAGCCGTCCGCGTGAGGACGGCCCGCAGCGTGACCACGTCGCCCTCGATCGCGACGACCTCGAAGTGGCGGAGTCCGTCCACGTCCACCACCGCAGTCCATCGCGAGTGAAGCAGGAACCGGCGCTGCACGCGGGGCATGGGGAAGGCTTAGCTCGCTGCTGCCATCGCGACGATGGAGGGCATCAGCGGTGGTTCGCGACGGTTGGTGGGATGACGTCGCCGCGCGCCTGGAGCTCGAGCGCGTGGGGATTCGCCACGTAGAACGCGCGCACCGCCGCTGCGAGTGCTCGCTTGGTATCGTCTTCGACGCGGACCACCTCGCCGGCCGGCAGCGCGTCGAGCAGCCGGTCCACGAGCTGGTCGAGCGGAGTAGGCACCCGCGTGCGCCAGCTCGCGAGCAGCGCGCGATCGACGTGTGACGGCAGCGAGCCGAGGATCCCGACGTCGTTCTGATCGTGGACCAAGAGGCCCGACGTGGTGCCGCGATCGAGGGTCAGGACCTGGAACAGATACAGCGTGTGATACGCGAGCTGGAGCTGCCGGTCCTCGGCGCTCGCGGGTCCGGAGGAGCGCAGCGCATCGCTGACGATGGCAGCGTGGGTATCGATGGCGGCTTCACCCACCCGGCTCGCGAGCGCTGCGTCGGCCGCCAGATCGCCGGTCGCATATTGCTCGAGATAGAAGTGGGCAACGCCGCGGTGCCGTCCGAGCGCGGGGATGTAGAAGTAGTTGTCTCCCTGGCGCGCGGCGTCGTCGTGAACCGCCGGGGCCGCGGAACGCAGCGCGGCGATGAACCGCGTCTTGGCCCGCACCGCGAGCTCGGTGTCGCGGATCGCCGGGTTGAGATCCGCCATGATTCGCCAGTATCCGCTGCCATCGCGCATCTCCGTCCAGCTGACGTGAACGTGGATCGCCGGTGCGTGCGGGTGGCGTGGATGGATGATCGTCGAGAGCGCGGTCGCGGAGCTCAGCCGTTTTGTCGGCTCGTCGTCGTAGTGGACCTGGGACACGTTGACCGAGGCGCGGTCGAAGATCGTGGTGTCCCGGATCGAGCGTCGGCTTCCCCCGCCGTGGCGTCCGTCGTCTCGCAGCCAGTGCAGCTCGCTGAACGTGTCAGGTTCGCCGAGCGCACGGGCAACGCCCTCCTGCGCATCGACCATCCGGCGCTGGAGAGCCTGAACGAGCTGGTGGGCGGCATGGGCAGCCGGGGAGCGCGCCAGGATCACCGACGTAGGGTACATCCACTCGACAGCCGCGAAGCGACGAGTAGAGTGCGTCGCGTGTCGTTGACGTCCCTCGGCCTGTCCGCCCCCCTCCTGCGCGCGGCGACGGACCAGGGCTTTCAGGAGGCGACGCCGATCCAGGCGGCCGTGGTCCCCGAGGTCCTCGCCGGCCGCGACGTGTGGGCCAAGGCCAGCACCGGGACCGGCAAGACGGCCGCGTTCGTGCTCCCGATCCTGCACATGCTCGGGCCGCTCACGGTTCCGCGCCGGGTGACCGCGCTGATCCTCGTGCCGACGCGCGAGCTCGCGAAGCAGACCCTCGATGTCATCGCCGCGCTTCGCGCGTACCTCCCGCAACGACCCAAGACGGTCGTCGTGCTCGGCGGCGTCTCGATCAATCCGCAGATGATGGAGCTGCGCGGTGGTGCCGACATCGTCGTGGCCACGCCGGGTCGTCTGCTCGATCTCGTCGACCACAACGCGGTGTCGCTCGGGTCCGTCAAGCAGCTCGTGCTCGACGAGGCGGACCGGCTGATGGACAACAACTTCAGCGTGGAGCTCGAACGGATCGTGCAGTTGCTTCCCGCGGCTCGCCAGACGCTGCTGTTCTCGGCGACGTTCTCGCCAGCCCTGAAGCAGCTCGAAAAGCGGCTGATGCGAGCTCCCGTTCGCATCGAGGTCACCGAGCCCGTCACCGAGGTTCCCGCGATCAAGCAGCGGGCGATCGAGGTCGATGCGGCGCGCCGCACGCAGCTGCTGCGTCACCTCCTCGAGACGGAGCAGTGGGATCGCGTCCTCGTGTTCGTGGCCACGACGCACGCGACCGATCACGTCTCGGCGAAGTTACGCGCCGCGGGGATCAACGCGATCGCGCTCAGCGGTCAGATGAGCCAGGGTGCACGCACGAAGGCACTCGACATGTTTCGCGCGTCGCGCGTGCATGTCCTCGTCGCGACGGATCTGGCATCGCGTGGCCTCGATATCGCCGGGCTGCCGGCGGTCGTCAACTATGACCTCCCGCGGTCACCGACGGACTACGTGCATCGCATCGGTCGTACCGGACGGGCAGGGGTGACCGGTGTCGCAGTGAGCTTCGTGACGCCGGAGTCCGCGGCGCACTTCGCGCTCATCGAGAAGACGCACAAGCATCGCGTCGCACGCGAGCGGATCGCAGACTTCGAACCCACGCGGGCGCCGATCACACCACCGTCCACGGGGGGCGTGAAGGGTGCGCGGATGAGCAAGAAGGACAAGCTGCGCGCCAGGGGCTTGTTGCCGGCGCGCGGCGACTCCAACGACTGACCGCGCGCTGCTCATCAGCTACGCACGATCTCGCCCTGGAGCTCCCGGCCTCCGGTGTTCGGTTGAAGCCTGACGGTCACGACCGCCGCCGGTAGTGGCTGCGCGCTCGGAGCCACCAACGTCCGCGGCTCGGACGATTCGAGATCGAGCTGCGGTAATGTCATCTCGTTCAACAGCGCCCGCAGGGACTCGCGAACCTCGCTCGCGGTCGGTCGCTGTCCCCCAGCCTTCTCGAGCATCCGGTGGATCAGCTGGCACAGGCCCGGTGGCGCAGCAGGACACTGGGGGGCCAGCGGTGGCTCCGTGCTGTGGAGGGTCGACGAGACACTGGCGGCGAGTGATCGGGGGTCGAAGGGCAGGTGCCCGGCGAGCGCCTCGTAGGCGATCACGCCGAGCGAGTAGATATCGCACGGTGGCGCGATGTCTCGGCCAACGATCTGCTCGGGCGACATGTAGCTCGGGGTTCCCAGCGTCATTCCTTCGAGCGTGAACCGGCTGGCTGGTCCGTGGCGAGCCACACCCCAGTCGGTGACGCGAAGCGGATGCGCACTCTGGGGAGCGGCGAACAAGATGTTGTCGGGCTTGAGGTCCCGGTGCGTGATGCCGCGTCGAGGATCGAGGCTTCCTGTGCCATCCGCGAGCTCATCTCCCACGTTGCGCGCAAATCGGGGAGCAGCACCTGGATCGCCACGCGACGTGGCAACGTCGTGCGAACCGCCTCGAATACCTTGCCCATGCCGCCGGAGCCGATCTGCTTGACGATCCGATAGGACGCCAGGCTCGAGCCCGGGCCGATCGTGTGTCGTGTCACCGATGGTGCCGGATGGACTTGCTTGTGGGACATGTGGGCCTTGTCGTTCATCGCGTCGTGAGTGGGGCGCCGCATTGCGATGACCATGAGCAGCATGCGTGCCCGTACGATCCCGACGCAGTTCCCCGCGGTGGGGCATTCCGCGAGCGTCGGTGATTGAAACCGCGGGCCGCAACGCTCGTCCGTGCCCGATCGGTGGAGCGCGCGGAGTGAGTTGCGTCGGCCCGGGGCAGATGTGTGGGTGGATGCGGTGAGTGCCGTGGCTCGGTGATCGATGCCGGGGAGGCGGAGTTCGCGTGTCGGATCGCGAGATGGTGCGGGAGCCCATGACGGTCGTTTGCGCGCTCGGGCTCGTGCTGACGATGGGACGCATCGCGGAGGCCGGGCCTGGTACTACACGTGGAGCTGCGCCGGTGCGTGCCCAACCAGCTCGCGATCCGCGGGGTGGCCTCGCCGCCGACATCGGCTTTCTGTTCCGCGCGCATTGCGACGAGTGCAACGCCGCTAATGTCTCGGGCAGCGCGTACGTGTGGATCCTGCGCGGGGGTATCGATCTCTATCCGCGGGCCGCGCGAACCCCAGGACTGGGCATCCACAGCGTGTTCTGGTTCGGCAAGCAGGGCTCGCTCACCGACGAGACGGCGGTTTCCGCCATCGAGATCTCACCGCCGACGATGTTCATCGAGGTCGCGCTGCTCGGTCGCAACGGCGCGCTGTTCTGGTGATCCGTTCTTCGAGGCGGCCGTCAGGCCGATGCCATTTCCGGCAGCGAACACGGTGAGCGACGGTTCGTGCGCGAGCAGCGGAATGGCGTGATTCACGCAGTACGCGACATCGTCACCTCCTGCCTCTCGCCGCGCGATCGACGCCAACCACGATCCGCCGGCCACGCGGGAGCCGGTGTGCGGGATTACCAAAATCTGGTAGCTCGAGTGACAGGTTCGGCAGCCAGGCAAGCTCACCCGCCGCTTCGAAGCGCCGGTACCATCCATGTATTCAACAGGATGCCTCGGCGCCGGGTGGTCGTGAACGTGCAATAGCTGGCGGGATGCGAAACCTCCTGCTCCTGTCCGTGCTCGCCGCCTGTGGTGTGGAATCGAGCGGTATCGAGGTCAGCCCGCCGTGCCACGGCAAGTGTGATGCGACAGCCGGCATCGGCGACATCGACCACGATGGAACCTCGGTATGCCTCGCGCTCCGTGGCAACGGGCCGCGGATCACGGCGCACTTCGGGGCCGTCGCGCGGTTGTTCGAGCAGTACGGCCTGGTCGATGGGGTCGCCGGCGGTAGCTCGGGCAGCATCACGGCATTTCTGGTCGAGAGCATCGAGAGCAATCCGGCGGTGTACCGCTGCTCCGGGCACGGGTGCACGGCCACGCAGGCCGGCGAGCGAGGGGCGTTTCTTATGAAGTCGATGCTCGCGTACTTCGACGTCCTCGGCCGGACCGATGAAGCGGTGCAGTTTCAGGAGGCCAAGCGACTCAGCGATGCCATCATGCGACGCGGCATCCCGGGCCTGCTGAGCGGCCCCGATCCGCGAGCCGGAGCCGCCGCGCTCCGGGCGCTCCTCACATCGCCGGAGCTCCGGCAGCTGGTCAACCCGGAGCTGCTGTCGACGATCCAGAGCTCACCCGACCCGGTGTTCCATGCTCGGGATCTCGTCGCCATGCTCGGCCGCGGAGCCTCGTTCGAGGCGACCGATGCCACGATGTTCGTGCGACCGGGCGCAGTGAACTTTCCGGCGTTCGTCGATCGCATCGGTCGGATCGGCACGTTCTACGCTGGCGTCGAAGCCACCGACACCGAAGCGATGGCCAGGCTCCTAGATACCTGCGCACCCGCGGCGCACGGCAAGGAATGGGCCGCGGCCGCGTCCACGGCCTACGACGGAACGACCTGCGGCGCTCGCTTCGAATCGATGATCGAGGCGTTCCGCGCGGAGATCCTCAGCCATCCACACCCATCGCGGCTCGATGACAGCGTGGGCGCGGTCCTGCCCACGCTGGTGACGACCGCCGTGCTCGAGGGGCCAGCCGCCGATACCTGGCGCGCCGCCCGCGCCGACTACCTCGCCGCCCGGCCGGTCCGGTTCGCCGTGAACTTCCAGGACGTCAGGATCGGCTACTTCGGGACGACCGAGGATCTCGCGACGATCGAGGCGGCGGGCCTGGGTCGCTCCGATCTCAAGTCGAAGAAGCGTCGAGCGCTGGGCTCCGTGACCTGGCGAGCTGCCCTGGCGGCGTCTCCCGCCGAGCCCGGGCTATCGCGCGGTGTCGAGCTGGCGGGCGGTAAGGTCTCGGTCGGGGGCTGGAGCGACCTGCAACCGACGTTGGTGCTCGAAGATCTGGGATGCGATCAGGTCGTGTATGTCACGCGAAATGGCGGGGCCGGCACGTTCGAGACCGGCATCTCGAACTTGCTCGGCATCGACGCCGCGAGCGCTCACGCGCTGTATGCCCTGGATGATCCGCGATCGAGCTACTACCAGGCGCTCGAGGCCGCCGGCGGCGTGATGTGCAGCGACTGGGATCGCCCCCCCGTGCAGGACCTCGCCACGATGACCGCGATCGGATATGACTCGGCGTTCGAGACGCAGCAGCCGTACTTCACAGGCCGCGGCTACGACAAGCTCGTCGCGCGGACCGGCCTGCCCGGGTGCACCCTCGGCGTGAACTAGGCCCGCGCCTTCGGAAACCAGCCGCCCCGAGCTGTCGCGGCGCCATGTAACTCGTACCTGGAACGCAGCGTCTCAAATCTGTGTCCGAGTCGTTCGACGTCGCCTCCCGCATCGCCGCGGTGAAGCGCCACCCGGCCACCCGGTGGAGGGCCACGATCGGTCTCGCGATCCGGATGGCGTTCCACGCCCGCGCGAAGTTCGTCGGCACGCTCCTCGGGGTGGTGTTCGCTGCGATGCTCGCCAACTTCCAGCTCGGCACGATGTTCGGGTTGCTCGCCAAGAACACCTCGTTCGTCGACAACGCGAAGGCGGATCTGTGGATCGTTCCGCCGGCCACCACGTTCGCGCAACCTGGACAGCGCCAGCGCACCTCGCTGCTCGATCAAGCCCGGATCGTACCGGGCGTCTCGCGCGCCTCGGCGCTGATCATGGTGGGCACGTCAATCACCAAGCCAGGTGGTGGCAGCGAGGCGATCACACTCGTCGGTGTCGACCTCGACACCATGCTCGGCGGCCCGTTCAACCTGGTCGCGGGTGACGCCGACGTGTTGCACGCGCCGGACACCGTGATCATGGAGGATGCGCAGCGCGAGCGGTTCGGCGGGCTCAACCTCGAATCGGTGCGCGAGATCGGTGGTCAGCGCGTGCGAGTCGGTGGCTTCACGTGGGGCCTGCTCCCGTTCGGGCCGGCGTATGCGTTCGCGAACCTCGATCTGGCCCGCGAGATCGGCAAGGTGCCGACCGACGAGCTCAGCTTCGTGCTCGTCGATGTCGCGGACGACGCAGACCTCGCCGCGGTCGCGGCCGAGCTCCAGCGACAGATTCCGAGCGCCACGGTCATCGCTCGTGGCGCGTTTCACAGTCTGATCGTGTCGACGCTGCTGTCGCAGCAGCTCGGGATCACGTTCGGTGTGTCGACCCTGTTTGGTCTGGTGATCGGCTTTGTCATCGTCTTGCTCTCGATGTACTCGTCGGTGATCGACAACCTGCGCGAGCTCGGGACGCTCAAGGCGATCGGGTACACCAACCTCGACCTCATGCGCATGCTCGTGGTTCAGGCGATGGTCTACGCCGTGCTCGGCTCGATCGTCGGGCTCGGGCTCGTGGCGGGCGCCGCGGAGGGCATCCGCTCGGCGAACCTCAGCCTGGTCATCCCGCAACCCCTCGTCCTCGGAACGCTGCCCGCGATGATGATCCTGTGTGTGCTGGCGTCGTTCCTCGCGTTCTATCGCGCCGCGCGGCTCGAGCCGGGAATGGTGTTCCGATGACGGCTCGCGCGATCCCCGCGATCGATGGCGTGGGCGTGACCAAGACGTTCGGCAGCGGTTCGCTCGCCTTCACCGCGGTGCACGAGGCTTCGTTCCGGGTCCAGCGCGGTGAGATCGTGATGCTCGTCGGCCCGTCCGGATCGGGGAAGACGACGCTGTTGTCGATGATCGGCTGCGTGCTGCGCCCGACCACGGGTCAGGTGTCGCTGTTCGGGACCGACACCGCCAAGCGGTCCGAGTCCGAGCTGCCCGCGATCCGGCGCGCGCTGATCGGCTTCGTGTTTCAGGGCCACAACCTGATCTCGTCGCTCAGCGTGCGCGAGAACGTGCAGCTCGTGCTCGAGACCCGCGGCGTGACCCGGCGCACCGCGCGGCTCGAGAGCGAGGCGGTGCTCGCGCGCGTCGGGCTGTCCGACAAGCTCGAAGCGTATCCGACGCAGCTGTCGGGAGGTCAGCGCCAGCGGGTGGCGATCGCGCGCGCGGTGGCGGGTGATCCGCCGCTGCTCCTGGCAGACGAGCCAACGGCGGCGCTCGACGCGGAGGCAGGTCTCGCGGTCACCGAGCTGATCGCCGAGCTCGCACGCGAGCGTGGCTCGACGGTCGTGATCGTGACGCACGACGCCCGCATCTTCGGCTTCGGTGACCGGATCGTGAGCATCGCCGACGGGCGGATGGTGCCCGAGGAGCAAGCAGCATGAGGAGACCGCGTTGGTTCACGATCGTGTTGACGGTGGCCATCGCCGGCATGGGGGTCCAGGCCACCCGCCTGCTGCGCGCCGAACCACCGACGGCTCCCCGCGCAGGTGATGTCGAGCGTGCCACCCGGGTGGCCACCTCCCCCGGCACCGCGGTGGACGAGCGAGCGGCCCCCCCGCCGCCGTCGATCGCCTCGGCGAACGGTGTCATCGAGCCAGCGCAGCCCGAGATCCGGGTTGGCGCCGCGGTGACCGGCCAGGTCGCGCGCCTCGCGGTGCGTGAGGGCCAGCGCGTCGCCGCGGGTGACGTGATCGCCGAGCTCGATCGGCGGGTCGAGGCGGCGGCGCTCGCTGCGGCCGAGGCCGACGTGCTCGCCGTGCGAGCCGAGCTCGATCGCGTGCTGCGCGGCACCCGTAGCGAGGACATTCGCGCGGCGCGCGCCGAGGCTGAAGGCGCACGAGCGCGTGCGACGCTGGCTCGCGGCGTCGCCACGCGGACCGAGCGCGCAGCATCCGCGGGTGCGCTCACCGGCGAGGAGCTCGACCGCGCACGCAGAGAGGCGGAGTCTGTGGAGGCAAGCGCACGGGGCGCGGAGGCCCGCGAGCAGGCCGCGATCGCCGGGTCCCGTCGCGAAGACATCCAGCTCGTGCGCGCGCGGCTCGCCGGAGCCGAGGCACGGCGCGATCAAGCCGCGGCCGTCCACGCACGCATGCAGCTGGTCGCGCCCAGCGCGGGCGAGGTACTCCAGCTCCCGTATCGGGTCGGCGAGTACTATCAGGCGATGTCACAAGGCGGCGCATCCGAACCGTTCGCAGTCCTCGGCGACACCACGCGGTTGCGCGCTCGCCTCGATGTCGACGAGCGCGATATCGGCCGGATCGTCGTCGGAGCGAAGACGATCGTTCGCGCGAGCGCGTTTCCCGGCAAGGACTATCCCGGGACGGTCGTCGAGATCGGTCGGCGGATGGGGCGCAAGAACGTGCGCACGGATGACCCGGTCGAGCGCAACGACACGAAGATCCTCGAGGTCGTCGTCGCCCTCGAGGCCACGCCGCCATTCGTGGTGGGGCAGCGGGTCACCGGCTACGTGCTGGGGACGAGGTGATGCAGTTCGTCAAGACCAGCGTGATCCGAGCCTCCGCGAGCACGGTGTTCGCGTTCCACGAGGCGCCGGATGCGTTCGCGCGGCTGCAGCCACCGTGGCAGACGTCCGAAATCCTCCAGCCGCCGAGCTCGCTCGCGGTCGGGACCATCGTGGTCCTTCGCACCAAGATCGGACCGTTCTGGCAGACGATCGAGGCCGAGCATGTCGCCTACGAGCCGGGTGTCATGTTCGCCGATCGAATGAATCGCGGCCCGTTCGCACGCTGGCTCCATCGCCATACCGTCTCCCCCCGCGGTCCCCTGGAGTGCACGCTCACCGACGACATCGAGTACGAGTTGCCGTTGGGCGCGGTAGGCCGCCTGCTTGGCGCAGGCATCGCGAAGCGCCAGCTCGACAAGCTGTTCGTGTACCGGCACGAGGTCACTCGTCAAGCGTGCGAGGCCGGTGGCTCGTTTGCGACCTGACCCACGGGGAGCGTGTCAGCTCCTCGCGATCCTGGCCTGTTTCGGCAGTCTGCTGGCGTGTCGCGATGCCAGGCCGCAACCCGCGGCTACCGCCTGCGCCGGCGCGCACCTGCTGCCGAGTCCCGACGACCTCGCGGCGCGGGGCCCGTGGCCGGTCGGGGTTCGCACCATCGACGTCGGTGGACTTCGCGTCGAGGTCTGGTATCCGGCGCGGCCAGGCAGCGAGCAGGGCGTGGCTGCCGTCCGATACGACCCCCGCGACTCGATGCCGGCGAGCGAAGCGGCCAAGATCCCCGACTCCGCGACCGCGTGGCTCGCGTGTGATTGTGTTCGTGACGTCCCGGTCGACACCACGCACGGCCCCTACCCGGTGGTCATGTTCCTCCACGGGGCTGCCTCGTTCCGATTCCAGAGCGTATTCCTCGCGACGCACTGGGCGAGTCGCGGGTTCGTGACGGTCGCGCCCGATCTGCCGGGTGTGGGGCTGCGCGCGACCCTGGGCGGTGAGCCCACCGCGTTTCCGCTGAGCGTTCCGAGCGACCTGCTCGCTGCCATCGTGAACCGCCCCGGCTCCCGCGATCCGTTCGAGTTCGTGCGCCCACAACTGGGACCACGGCTCGCCATCGTCGGTCACTCCCTCGGCGCGGTGCTCGCGACCTCGCTGGGTGATCGACCGGAGATCGCCGTCCGGATCGCGCTCGCGGGCACACTCGATCGCAGCGGCGCCGGCTCGCGGTTGATCATGAACGGTGAGACCGACGGCATCGCGCCGCCGAGCCGCGCGCCGGATCGGCTCGCCGGTCTACCCTCACCGGCGCGCGCCGCGATCGTGCGCGGTGCCGGCCATCTAGCCTTCACCGATCTGTGTCAGCTGGGCGCGGATCGCGGCGGCATGCTCGCGATCGCGCGTGCGCACGGCGTGAACATCCCCGACATGATCGTGACCCTCGCGACCGACGGGTGCCGTCCCACCGATGCGCCGTTCGCGACCACCGCGCCTGCGATCCGTGCCCTGACCGCCGGCGTGCTCGAGGAGACCCTGCGCTGCGATCCGACCAAGGCCGCCGCGATCTCCGCGCTCGGCACGCGCGGGGACCTGGAGCTCCTCGAGCAGCTCGCGCCCGCGGTTCCGCGCTGATCTCGGGCGACAACCCCGTGGTCGAGCACGGTCCCACGTTCGTGCGGCGTGCGTCCCCGCTTCCGGTCGAGGCGCCTCGCGCACTCGCGCGCACAGTGGACCGCGCACCCGGCCTGAACCGCCGAGCAGCCGGCGATCAGCATACCCAGCGGGTCGCCGACGTATTCCAGCGATTCGAGGTGAGCACTCTCGGGGCAGTCACGAGCATGCGCGGCATGGAGCCCGTCCACTGCAGTCGATGCGCCAGCCTCTGGAGGCGCATGTCCTGCAGGTGGACCGTGGTTCGCGCAGGCCTTGCGTGAAACCGGGCTGAAGGCAGGGGAATCGCGTGGACTCGCAGCCTGAGGGTGGGGCGTCGCCCCCGCAACCTGGGACCCCGGTGCCACCCGTGGGAGCCGCGGCCCTTGCCGCGTTCGCACCAGCCTGTCATCACACGTGGTTGGCGGCACGGCGCCTCGCGCGCAGGATCCTCGGCGCTGCCTGCGACCGCATCGATCCCGATCTGTCGATGGGCACGGTTCGCGCGCACCAGCGAACTTGGCGCGCTCACCGGACGCGGACCGAGCTACCGTGAAGCGCATGTGGAAGGTCCTCCTGCTTGGCGGCCTGCTCTCGGCCTGCTCTTCGAGTGACGATCGGCCCGCGTGCGGCGTGGCGCACGAGTGCCCGTCGGGGTTCTCGTGCAACGCGCAGGACGTGTGCGACCCGTCAGGCGACGGCGGTGGCAATGGCGATGGTGGTAGCGTGCGCGGTTGCAACGGACCACCGGCGATCGACTTCGATCCGGTGTCGTCGTACCCCGGCTCGGGGCTGACGCCATCGGTCGTCGTGATGAACGGCAATGACGATGGCGCCGACTCGCTGCGCGCGGTGATCGCGGCAGCTCCGCCCGGTGCGGTCGTCGGCTTCGCGCCGCACCTCGCGGGGACGACGATCCGGCTCACCCGCCGGATCGAGCTCACGCGCTCGGTCACCATCGACGGGGGAGCCGCGCCCGGGCTGACGATCGATGGCGATCTCAAGGACAGCGCGCTTCACTTCAACGGCGACGCGCCGACCAAGTTAGCGGTGTTCTCGTTGCGCATCACGCGCGGCCGCACCGTGGGATCGGGCGGTGCGATCTCCGTCAACGGCGGTGCGCTCGAGCTCGAGATCGGTGGCGTGACGTTTGTGGACAACGCGGCGGGGGAAGGCGGGGCGGTCCGCGCCGGTTACCGCAGCATCCAGACCTTCGTGCACGACAGCACGTTCCTTCGTAACGATGGCTCGCTGACGGGCAGCGGGTTTTCGGGCGGCGCGATCTCCGCGAGCGGCGGTGCACTTCACGTGGTGCGCTGCCGCTTCGACGCGAATGTCGGATCCACGAGCGGGGCGGTCTACGCGATCCACGCCAACCCGGTGATCGAGTACTCCGTGCTCGTGGGCAATCGAAGCTCCGGTGCCGGTGGCAGTGGCGCGGTGTTCGTGGATGGCGGTGGGCCGGGTGACTACGGCAACGGCATCACGACCCCAGGCGCGATCACCCTGCGAGGGCTGCGTGTGGAGGGCAATCGCGGCGCCGGAGATGACGGTGGCGCAGCCGAGCTCTACGCATACCCGTTCGACACCGTGACGATCGAGAGCGCGACGTTTCGCAACAACCAGTCGAACCCTGGACGTGCGGGCGCGCTATTCATCCACGCGGACAATGTCGTCGATCTCCGGCGCGTGGCATTCGTCGGCAACACCGCGACACGTTCGGGTGGCGCGATCTGGGCCGACGGGAATGCAAGGTACTCGATCGAGAATGCGCTGTTCTCGGGCAACGCCAGCATGGGCGACCTGGGCGGCGCTCTCCGCATGGAGCTAGCAGCGACTGGCACGCTGCGTATCGCATCGACCACGATCGTGGACAACGTCGCCAGCGGAGGGAACGGCGCGCTCTGGCTGCCTGGGATTCGCGACGTCAGCGTCCGGAACACGATCGTCGCGAACAACACCGGCAGCGCCGGCGCACAGCAGATCAACTTCCCGGTAACGGATGGAGGCGGCAACCTCGAGTGGCCAGCGTCGGGGGCAAGCACACGTACGCTCGCAATGGCACGGACCGTCGATCCGCTGCTCGAACTGCTCGCCGTCGATGAGGGGACGTGGGTACGTGCACCCGCCTCGGGTAGCCCTGCGCTCGATTCAGCGATGGTGCCAGCCCCGGCGCTGGACCAACGCGGCGCCCACCGAGACGCAACCCCGGATACCGGAGCGTTCGAGGTCGGCGGCACCTGCGACTGAATGCGAGATCATTGGCCGACTCGCCGAACGGTCACATGTCGTTGTTGGCAGACGAGCGTTCGTGCCGGGCGCCGCGACTCCGATCGGGCCTCGATGACGCGGATGCCATCCTGTTCGGGTGGTTCAGCGACGCCGGGCTCGAGGTGGGCCTTCATCATCTACCAGGGGGCAAGCTCAAGATGACCGATCAGCAAACACCGGTCTCGGCCGCGATTCCCGTCGATCGCTGGGTCTGCGTCGAGTGGTACATCGTCCCTTCGGCTACCGCCAGCGGCCACGCGACGCTGTGGTTCGATGGACAATTGATCTCCGACTACGCCGGGCCGGTGGTGGCCGCCAACATGCCACTTCGGTTCTTCGGGCTCGGGATCACCGCAAACCTCGGAACGCTGCCGATGCACGTCTTCTACGACCGCCTCGCGTTCGGACGCCAACGCATCGGCTGCGGCGCGTAAGGGTCAGGTCGCTCCTGATCCTCGAGTCCGCGTCTACCACGATCGCGCGCGCGCTCATCCGACGTACATCCGGCTGTGCAGCGCGCACGAGGCGCGCCGCGACTCGTGACGTCGACGACTACTTGGCGTGCGCGGCGGCGAACTCGTCGGCATCGCGGCGCGGGCGCGCCCAGGTTGCGCCCGCGGTGGCCAGCGTCGCGCGAGCCTGGGCGAGCAGGGTCTTCGCGCGCACCGGGTCGCGATCCCAGAGCTCCTGCGCGAGCGCCCAGCGCGCCGATGCGAGGTGCCCGGGATCGATCTCGATCGCACCGAACATCGCGACCGCCCTCTCGAGGTCCGCGAGCGCGAGAGCGTGATGGCCAAGCATCGCGTGCATCGAGCCGCGCTGCACGTACGCGTTTGCGATCTGCGGGTGCGTGCCCGGGTACGTCTTCTCGAGGACAGGAAGGATCTTGTCGAGCACTGCGAGCGCGTGCTTCTGGCGGTGCATTCCCTCGAGCGCGCCGGTCTCGTCCAGGAGACACTCCGCGTGTTGCGACGACAGCTCGGCGGTCGCGAACGCGACGATCTCGCACGCCCGCGCGTACTTCTCGTCCGCTTCGGCGAATCGCCCCTGGTTCTCGAGGATGCTCGCGACCACGGCGAGCGCCTCCCCGTAGCGCGCGTTGCGCTCACCGGCGTTGTTCGCGATGTCCTCGGCCGCGCGCTGCGCCTCGGCGAGCGCCTCCGGAAGCAGCCCACTGCTCGCGAGGAGCTGCGCGAGCTCGACGTGCGCCGCGGCACGATCGATCGTGTCGGTGGGGAGCGTGCGATCGGCGATGGTCACCGCTTCTCGGCCCATCGCGAGCGCCTCGTCGTTGCGGCCGAGCGAGGATAGATTTGCCGCGAGCCGCACGCGGAAAATCACGGAGCTGGACGCAACGCCGGGCCCCGTCGCGGGCAGCTTCCCGAGCGCGCTGCGGTAGGCCTCGACGGCGTCGCGATAGCGGCCCTGGTCCTCGTAGAGGTAGCCGAGGCCCTGGATCGCCTGCGGTAGGTAGTCCGGAGCGATGGTCTCGGCGAGCTCGACCGCGTGGCGAAGCGCGACCTCGGCATCGGCGTGTCGGTTCGCCTCGACGAGCGTCGATCCTTTGACGTACTCGATCAGGACCGTGACGTCCGCGGGCTTGCCGAGGCGATCGTTCGCAGCCTCGGCGTAGCGCACGTACTCGAGCCCGCGCGCTGGAGCGCCTTCGTCGAACGTGGTGCCGGAGGCGAGCTGGATCCAGGCGTTCGCGGCCGTGTAGTCCTGGTGCGCGGTCTCGGCGATCGCGGCGGCATCGCGCAGGGTCGCGATCGACTGCCGGGTGTCGCCGCCCTGGGCTTGCGTGGTGCCGAGCAGGTAGAGCGCCTCGGCGTGCGACGCCGGCCACAACGAGGCCGCTTCCTTGACGAGTGAGGCGCCGTGCTCGAGCGCGGTCGCGAACTCGCCGCGATCGCGCTCGGCTTCGGCGTCGAACGCGCGGTAGCGGAGCTGCGTGACCTTGCGGCGGAGCGCGCGGTCTTCGGGCACGCGCGCCATGAGCGGGCCGGGCGCGGGCGACGCGCACGCGGTCGGATCTCCGAGGATGCCGGCGAGGGTGCGCGCGTGCGCAGGACCGTCGAGGATCGTGTCCTCGATGTACGCGGCGAGCTCGAGGCGTCGCGCGTCGAGACACGCCGATGTGGTCGGCGCTTGTGCGGGCTCGCGATCGGTGCGGCAGGTCGCGGCTTGCCGTGGTGCGCCAGGCGGCGGCCTTCGTGTCGAGGTCCGCGAGCACCGCATCACGCGTCGCAGGATCCACGCCGAGCGACGCGCGCAGTCCATCCGCGCGCGCGGTGTTCCACGTCTGCGCGAGCGGCGCCGCGATCACGGCGCAGCGGTCCGGTTCGCCACCACGCGAGACCAGCAGTGCAGCACCGACGCCGAGGCCGACGAGCCCGGTGGCCCCCGCGGCGAGCGCGGCACGGCGACGACGCACCGGCGCACCGGCGAGCGCGCGCAGGAACGCCGGCATGTCACGCCATCGGCCGGCAGGATCCTGCGCGAGCGCGACGATCAGTGCGTCGGTGATCCGCCGCGGCACGCCACCGGGGGAGCGGAGCGGCGTGGACATCGCTGCGCCGAGCTCGGTGACGGTCGTGCCGGTGAATGGCCGCACGCCGAACAGCGCCTCCCACAGCGACACCGCGAACGCGAACACGTCGGCCCGCACGTCGACCGCTCCGCCCGCGAGCTGCTCCGGGGCCATGTACGCCGGCGTGCCGATCGCGGCACCGGTCGCGGTCAGGCGCAGGTCGCGCGTGACGGTCGGTGACGGCGATGGCGACTCGACCGCATCGGCCGCGCACGCGATGCCGAAGTCGGTGACGAGCACGCGCGCCGCGCGATCCGCGGTGACCTCGACGAGCACGTTGTCGGGCTTGAAGTCGCGGTGGACGATGCCGGCCGCGTGCGCAGCGGCGAGCCCTTCTCCGGCGCGTTCGTAGAGCCCGAGGATGTCGCGCCATCCGGGGCGTGTGCGCGCGACAAACGACGCGAGCGTCTCGCCGCGCACCAGCTCCATCGCGATGAACACGACGTCGTCCGCGCGGCCGACGTCGTAGACCGTGATCACCGACGGATGCACCACCTTCGCCATCGTCCGCGACTCGCGCGCGAGGCGTTCGGTCACGTTCGGGACCCCGGCGAGCTCCGGACGTAGCAGCTTGAGCGCGATCGCGCGATCGAGGTCCGCGTCGTACGCCTCGTAGACCTGGCCCATGCCGCCCGCGCCGAGCAGGCGTCGCAGCTGGTACCGCCCGATCCGCGTGCCGATCGGTGGCGCTGTCCCCCGCGCCGATATCCATGGAAGGCTCGGCGTGCCGAGCGCCAGCGTGGTCACGCCATCGGGTTCCGGCCGCCCGCGCACCGCGGCGATCACCGCTCCGCGGCAGACATCGCACGCGTCGAGGTGCTCGGTGACCCGATCTGCATCGGGCTGCGAGAGCGCGCGCTCGACCAGTGCACCGAGCGTATCGTCGGTGGGGCACAGGGTCATCGCGGGCTCGGACGGCATGAGGGTGAGACTCTATTCACTATGAGGATTACTCAGCAACACCGTTGTGGGTCCGTGTGCGACTTCCGGTCTCCAACCTGTTCACGATCATGGGGTTAGCCGCCGGTGCGGCTACGAGAAGGCGTACGAAGGCTACGAGCCCGCGAAGGCCGAGTACGAGACGCTGCTCGATCCGAAGCTCGGCGAGGGCAAAGCCTGGCGGCCGCGGCCACGTGGTCTACGGCAAGAGCCCGAAGGTCGACGCCAAGCTCTCCGGGATCACGCACAACCTCGACGTCGAGGATCGAACTTCATCCGCCCGAAGTTCGTGGTGCTAGCGGCGGGAGAGCTTCGCGACGCCGCGTGACACGCCGTAGACGAGCGAGATGAAGGGCACGTACAGCATCGAGAAGCTCATGAGCCCCGAGCAGAACCGGCTCGAGAACGCCTCGTTGCAGCGAAAGCGGTCTCGAAACACGAGCCACGCGAAGATTCCGCCGATGACGGCAGCTCCCGCGGTCGCCGCGACATCGGGCAAGAACACGATCAGGGCCAGCCACGGCAGGATGCCGAGGCTCGCCGTGAGCAGCATGAAGGCGATCACGACGTAGGCCCACGCTCCCTACTTGCCGCGCGTCATCTCCAGATGCTCGCCCGCGCGATCGCCGATCGGCGGTCCCTCATCGCCGACGCGATTCGGTGTCGACGGCGCGGGCAACCTCGTCGCAGCAGGTGGAGTGCGCGGCGGCAGCAGTGGGGCGGGCTTCGCCACGACCTCGACGGGCAGCTGTGGAGCTTGTGGCGGCGCCGTGAGGAAGCGGGGGCCGTCTGACGTTGACACGCTTCGGGTCTAACACGCGCCGCCAGATGATCCGACACGTGATTGATCGCATCACCGCATTGCGACGATGGCATCGATGCTCCTTTCATGGACGTGCGTCCTCGAGTATCGCTGGCACAGCGTCATCGCGTGACTCTTCACGACGAAGCGTGCTCAGCACCAACGCGGCATCGACGGCGCGCGGGTCGTGGCGATCGGTCACGGCACCGAAGACCCCGTCGCGGACAACTCCACCGAGAAAGGTCGTAAGAAGAACCGCCGTATCGAGTTCCAGATCGTGCAGGCCGTGCGCTGAAGCGCGGACGGCATCGGCGTTGTCGTCCGATCCACGGCACGAGCGAACATCCGCGCCGAAGCCGGCTACGATGCGCGGGTGTCCCAAATCCCGACGGAATTTCGCTACTGGGATCACCTCGATCGCGCTGACGTACGACGAATTCGCAGGGTGACATCCGCGGTGCTCGGCTTCGATCCTGCGCCTGCGGACGATGTCGTGCGCACGCTCGGCGAGATGTATTACGACGCCGACCCGCTGTGCGAGGTGTTCGTCGACGAGGTCTATCTCCAGCAAGGCGCACCGGCGGGGAGGGCGATGCTCGAGCGCGCGCTCGCTGACGGCGTCGACAACATGGCCGATGCGCCGCGATCGCTGCGCGACCTGTTCGCGGATCTCGATCACGAGCCCGCGTGGGTCAATGCCGCGCTCGTTCAACGTGGTGCGAAAGCATTCCGCCGCTACGGCGTTGCGATGTTCCGGTTTGCCGGTGCGATCACGCTCGAGGGCTACGCGGAGAGCTCGGTCGCCAAGCCGCTCGCGCTCACCGGCATGTACGCGGGTGCGTCGACGCGGCGGCGGTTCCTCGAGACGGTCGCGTTCTGGATCGCGGTCTCGGAGCCCGGTGGGCTCGAACGTGGTGCAGCCGGTCGCGCTTCGGCGCTGCGCGTGCGCGTGATGCACGTGTTCGTTCGCCGCAAGCTCGTCGCGCATCCGGCGTGGGATCTGGCGGCGTGGGGCGTGCCGATCAGCCAGGGCGATGCGCTGCTGACGCTCATGGGTGGCAGCTTTGCGCCGGGCCTCGCCCTGCACCTGCTCGGCTATGTGGCAACGCCGTCGGACATCCTCGCGATGATGCACTTCTGGCGCTACGTCGGTCATCTGATGGGGGTACGGCCGCGCTGGTATCCAGCGACCTTGCGCGAGGCGGCGCAGCTGTCCTTCGTGACCTACGTGAAGGGCGCGCGGCTCGCCGGTGAAGATGGTCGACATCTCTGCCAGTCGTACGCGCAGGCGTTTGCGCCCGAGAGTGATGGGCTGCGCGACAAGATCGAGCACGGCATTCATCGCGCATACACACGCCTGTTCGTGACCCCGCGTTCGCACCGCGAGAATGGACTGCCGGGGGCGGGTGCGTGGACGCTCGTGCCGCTCGCGATGGTCCCGATTCGCGCCACCGTCGAGCTGGCGCGGCGGCTCGTGCCTGCGATCGATCGCGCCGTCGACGACCGCACACGCCGACGGACGCGTCGGTGGTTCACGCGTCACATGGGCGAGCGCAGCGCCGAGTACATGCCCGCCGAACGGTTCACCCGGTAACGCGCGCCGCGATGTGTGACTCGCGGACCACCACCGCATCGATCGCCATCCACGGCCCCGGTGGCCGCTGCGACGAATGTCCGGTCGAGATCCGGCGGCGCAACGAAATTTCCGCAAGTCCTGGGCCGTCAGCTGAGAGCAACGCGCCAGGAGGCAAAAATGATTCGTGTCGTGGACCTTATCGCTAGCTTGGTCCCATTGTGGGCGCTCGCCGGTAGCGCTCACGCCGGCACTCCGACGTTCTGGTTCGGCGAGTTCAAGCCGGCAGAGGGGGTCGGTGACTTCGGTGGCCGCAAGCCCGCGACCGGTGCCGGTATCGCGATGCGCGACGTTCAGCAAGACCGACGAGACCACGACGCTGCCCGCGGGCGACGTCATCGTCGTCAACCCGCTGCTCGGCGCCCCCGCGACCGGCAAGGTCGAGAAGGCGAAGCCGGACGACTACGCGGACTTCCGTGTGCCGCTCGCGACCTTCACGTACAACTCGCTGTCGACACGCGACGCCGGCGTGTTCATCCTGCCGGCGACCGCGAAGGTCAAGATCCTCAAGCTGACCGGGAAGGACAAGACCTCGCTGCGCAGCGCGGCGCGCAAGGCGACTGGCATCGACAAGAAGAACGCGAACCAGCGCGAGCTTGGCGCCATCGACGTCGACGGCGATGGCAAGGCCGACCTCGGTGTGGCGTTCGGCTGCAACGGTTTCGCCGACGGAGAGTGCCAGAACGAGGGCGAGATCGTGCTCGTGCACTCCGGCAGCGCATGGACAGTGCCGACGCTGTGATCGTGAGGGCTCCCGCCGCGATCCAGATCGACGAGGCACAGTGCGAGAACGCCAGGGTGAGCGAAGGGCTTGTCGTAGCGATCGTGATCGCGATCGCAACGTGCGACGGATCCGATCTCGATCCGTCCGTACCTGTATGTGGTTCCTCCAGCTCGTCGTCCTGGTAGTTGCGCACGCCTCCGGCTGCGGCGGCCATGGTGCCGGATCCGTTGACGATGCCGGTGCCGGTGACGATGCGCGGGGCGACGGCGGGCAGGTCGACGCTCCCGGCGACGACGGAGGCATGGGCGATGGCGGCGGAACCGATGCCGGAACCGATGCCGGTACGGATGCGGGCACCGGGCCGTGCGGTAGGTGCGGCGCGCCACCCGCTGACACGTGCACCGATGGGTCTCACCTGCGCAGGTTCGCGTCGGCTCCAGGCTGTGAAGGCACCGCGTGCGTCTACCCGTCCCACATCATCGACTGCCCGAATGGCTGCACGAATGGCGCGTGTAGTGCCGACGTCTGCGCGATGCTGCTGTACCGCGGGCGCGCCCGTGTGTAATGGCTCGACCCTGCGGACGTCCAGCGCGAGTTGCGCCGCCGCCACCTGCACGGTCTCCGACGTCTACCAGGCCTGCGCGTACGGATGCTCGGCTGGCGCGTGCGTCGGCGCGACGTGCGGCGCCACGATGTGTGACTCACCCGCGCCCGCCACGTGCCTCGATCCCAAGGTCCTCCAGGGCGCAGCCAAGCTCGGCGCCTGTAGCGGCAGCACGTGCACGTACGCGTCCCTGCGGACGTTGTGCTCGCAGGGCTGCTTCGCGGGCGCCTGCACGGTGGGCTCGACCGAGTCGATCTTCATGCCGCCACCGCCGGGCGTGTCGAGCTCGGGCTGGACCAGCAGCGTCGCGTTCGCGGTGGACGCTGCGGGCCGCCCGCACATCGTTGGCCGTGACGGCAACCGCAACGTGACCTGGCGTCACCTCGACGAGCTCGGCTGGCACGACGTCACGGTCGACACCAACCTCGGCACGGGCGTGCAGGTCGCGCTCGCGTTGGACCGGACCGGCGCACCGGTCATCGCCTACTACGAACCGACGAAGCGTCGGCTGCGGTACGCGGAGCTCCGCGGCACATCCTTCCACATCGAGGAGGTCTCGCTGACCAGTCCTGCGGGCCAGAACCCTTCGATCGCGGTGGACGCGAACAACGTGCGGTGGATCGCGTCCAATGACGGCCTGCTCGGTCTGCGGGTAGCTCGTGGTCAGGCCCGCAGCTGGACCTTCGAGAGCGTCGGCACGAGCTAGTCCGGCGCCACGCAGCTGTAGTTCAAGTCTCGATGGGGTCACTACAAATCGTCGTCGTTGAATCGGTTCCCCGACCCACTGCTACCACTGCTACCCGGTCTGTTGCCCGCCTGTTGCCTTTCGGGGGCAACCGTTGCCCCGAACGCCAGGGCGATCGCGTCGTCCTTTTGCCCGAGGTTGACGCTCACGTAGCGCATGGTGGTCGCGATGTCCTCGTGGCCCATCAACTCCTGGATGACGGGAAGCGGGCCCCACGGGCAGCGCACTCGGTCCCGAAGGTGTGACGTAGCGAATGCCACGGCATGCGCTTCCTGGTGTCGCTCATCGGGATCTACCGCGGTAGCGCTGAGCGCGAAGGCGACCTGGCGATACAGTGACGCGCGATCAGGGGGCAGCATCATCAACTCCCCCACCCTCGCCTCGGTGGTCTTCCACATGTTCTCGTTCGTCGCTTGGTCGAAGTCATGACGGACGTCGAGGAAGGAGACGCGAGTCTTCTTCGCGGGTGGAGTCGGAGGAATCCCACGTAACGGGTTCGCGTGACCGCCGGGCCACAACGCGATCGCGGCGTACGGAGTGCGCCGCGGGACCGGCATCGCGAGCAACGGGGCGAAGCCCATCGTGTCGTCGATGAGATTCGTGGACGTGGTCCATTCGACGCCAACCTGGACGGTATCGGCGGTCCGACTTCTCTCGCGAAGCCGCCACCGCGGTGAGCCCGTGCGCAATGCCAGCAGTACCTCGACCAGCGTCCGTTTGTGCGTCACGAACGGCAACAGCAGCACCACGACGAGGTCGTTGGCAGCGTACGCATCTAGTGCGTCGTTGACCTCGCTCGTCGGTGGCTCATCGTGAACCTCGAAGGCGACGCGGCCTCCCGTTACGAAAGAAGCTGCAAAGCCGCATCCCGAACCATCACGAAGCGAACGTCTGAAGTTGTCGCGGACGGCGTCTGCGACGGGCCCGCTCAGCTTCAAGGCTTCGCAGCCGTGGGCTCTGCGGGCGGGATCGAGATGACGACACGGGTGCTGCCATCCGCGCGTGCAACGATCGCGCTCCCTGTGGCGACTGCGTGCGTAACGACGCTCCTCGCGTCCGCGCGGTACTCGGCCTCGGTAAACACCTTGGTCGTCGTCGCTGCCGATCCGTCTTTCGTCTCCATCGCTCTCCTTCCCAGATACCCCCGGTTGTCGGGCTTGTCGATGGTGCGCGTAGTGCCGGGATCGGGCAAGCAAAGAGCTCCCGGCTACCCCTCTCGACATCGATGCCGCGCTGTGGGGGATATGGGGCGGCCCCGGTCGCCGAGCCTGACCAGGTCGGCAAGCTCGCTGCCGAGCTTGCGTTCGCTGAAACGCGACCTCAGCGTCGCCTCGACGCGCTTGAAGGTGCGCGTACTGATCCGCCGTTCGCCTCACGTTACTACCGAGTTGTCCCATCACCACCGATGAAGCGAACGGCATCGATCAGGCCACGCCGCTTCGCGACCAGTTCGAGCGATCGGATCAGCTCCAGCAACTCGTCATCTTCGAGGTGCAGCGTCGTGTCGTCCCCACCGAACTGGTTCTCGTTCTCGACCAGAACACGGACGCTAGACCCATCTTCATCCTCGACGAGGATACGCATCCGAGTCATCAGCTTGCCCGGGCCCGGCTGAAAGATCTTGGTGACCCGGTGCATGCGAAAGACGCGTGACTCCTCGACGGCTTCGTCATCGTCGTCGTTCTCCTCGGACATGTGATCAGCATCGCACTTCCACTGCGCCTCGGATCCGAGAATGATGTCGGCGATGGATGTCTTCGGAGCCTACGGAACACTGTGGGAGCGGGCCAAGGCAGCTGGTGCGTGTGTCCACTACTACGACGACAAGGACGAACGCTCGGACCTTCACAGCGACAGCTCGGGCGCCACCGGCTGGTTCCTCGCGAACGTCGACATCGACGACGGTCAGCCGATCATCCAGCTCTATCGACGAGAATGCGACGACGACTCGTTCGCACCCAACCGATGTCGCGGGCCGCATGGTGCAGAGCTTCCGCCTCCAGACCTCAAAGCCGAGCTCATCACGCTCGCGCACGAGTATGGACATTTGCTGTCGTTTCTCGAGAAGACGCCTCGTTCCGAATGGGGCGCCTTCAAAGCCGCCGAAAGGAAGCGTGACGCCGCTCTCCAGGCCGCGAAGGATCAGCTTTCCGATGGCATGTCCCGTGCGGATGTAGATGAGCGAGTTCGCGCCGCGTTACGCGAGGCGCTCACCGACGAGGAGCGGATGCGCATCCTGAACGAAGAAGCCCTTGCATGGACGCTCGGCCGAGAAGCGTTGAGCGAGCTCGAGATGGTCGAGTTCGGACGCTTTGACGGCCGACGGACCTCAGGCCTTCACAGCCACCGGTGCCGTTTGGGGATGGAGGATCCGTCACCCGGAGACGAGTCCCGGATGCCGACCGAGTAGGACGCGGATCTGTTGCCCACCGTTGCCCAAACGGACCGGGAGGCAACGGATCAGGGCGGATCGCCAGCGCTGCCTCCCAGGTCTCATCGTCAATGATGCGCCACTCCGGCATCGGCTTCGTCACGATGTCTTTCGGCTCCGCCTTGCGGGCGACCCGCTTGCCACCCTGCTTCTTCCGGATCACCCGGCCGTGGATGTACATGCCCTTGTATGGTCGCTGCGCCGACCGGGTGTCGCCACAGAGAGCAGATCTGGATCTTGGCACTCTCGTCCGCCGAAGCGCCGTCGAGGATCACCGTGAAACGCTGTCGGGTCGCGTCGTCGGTCTCGAGCAACGCAACGCGCGCAGTTCGAAAGATCGTGCGCGCGGTGAGGTCGACATCATGGGTGAGGGCCACCCCGAGGCGCGTGGACCGACCCATGAGCCGAGGTTATCAGAGGCGCGAGCTCGGTCGGGCACGACGTTGTCAGCCGCCTCCTCGAGGCGACATTCGCGAGCTGGCCGAGTCCGGCTACCGCATCAAGTAGCTCGCGCGGACGGCATCGCCGAGCCTGCGGTCCGCAGCTCACACACTTGCACGTGGTTTGTCATGGCCTCGGAAGCGTGGCGCGGACCTCCTACGTCATCAGCTGATGCGGCGCCTGTGGGCCGGATCGTTCCGATTGCACGCTCGAACGCGGACGGCGTACGCTGAGACGGTGACGATCGAGCGAGAGACCTCGACCACACTCATCGACGCCGGAGGATTGGTCGCCCCCACCCGAACGCAGATCGACGATAGCGCCGTACGCTCGAACGCTGATCCGATCCGCACAGCTGCACTCGAGGCGGTCATCGCGGCGGAGGCCCAGCGAATGGAGATGTTCGGCCGGCGGATGATCGGGCTCAACGCGATCGCGCTGGTCTCGCTCGTCGTCCTCCGTGGTCCTCACATGCTGTGCCTGTTCCTCGGAGCGTGTTTCGCGACCAACGGCGCCCTCGGAGTCGTCCTGACCTTGCCCAACCGAAAGACCGCCGTGGTGCGCGATCCGATCGTGCGGGCGTTCGCGCACTCGTGGGCACTGATGGTTCCTGCGCTCACCCAGTACGTCGGTCCGTTCTCGCCGGTGGTGATCATCCTTGCAGCCGGTGTGTTGCTGTTCGGTTTCTCGGTCGACCGCGTGGTGTCGATCGGGGCGCCAGCGGTCGCGATCCTCGGGTTCGTCGCGGTAGGTGTGCTCGTCTCGGTCGAAGTCTTGCCATCGGATGGATTCTTCTCAGCGCAGCCGTCCTCGTTGGCGATCCGGCTGATCGCCCTCGCGTTCGTGCCCGTGATCCTCGGAAGTGGACTGTGGCAAACCCACGTGTGGCGAGGCACGCTGGTCGATGCCTTCGAGCGGGTATTTCTCGCGACGTCGCTCGCTCGCCAGCATCAGGCCGAGCGCGATGAGGCACGCATCGACCTCGAACAACTGCTCCAGGCAGCAGCCGGCAACCCGGGGCCGTGGACCGGACGGCTCGCAGCTCGCTACCAGCTCGGTGCGGTCATCGGGCGCGGCGGTATGGGGGAGGTCTACGCGGCGCAGCACGTCGATACTCATCAGCACGCCGCGGTCAAGCTGATGCATGCGAGCTCGCTCGAGCGTCCCGCGCTGCGCTCGTGGTTCTACCGTGAGATGTCGATCGCGAAGCGCCTCATCGCGCCCAACCTGGTGAGGGTCGACGAGGTGGGCGAGATCCAGGAGGGCGTACCGTTCATCGCGATGGAGCGGCTCGAAGGCTCCGACCTCGCGACCGTGCTCCGAAACCAGCGGCTCTCGCTGCCCGAGATCGCGGAGCTCATCCGCCAGGTCGCTGCGGGGCTCGATGCTGCCCACCATGCCGGGATCGTCCACCGCGATCTCAAACCTCAGAACATCTTCCGTTCCGCCGCCCCCCAGGGACCGGTCTGGAAGATCCTCGACTTCGGCGTCTCGAAGGTGATCGGCGAGGGCACGCTCGCGGGTGGCGGGATCGTGGGGACCATCGGCTACCTCGCCCCCGAGCAGGTGAGCGGAAACGCGACTGCGGTCTCCGACATCTTCTCGCTCGGGGCCATCGCCTACCGCGCCATCACGGGGCGCGTGCCATTTTCGGGGGATTGTCCGGAATCTTCACTCCAGGCGGTGCTGCATCACACCCCGACTCCACCGAGTCAACTCGTCGCCGTGCCTCGCGATGTCGATCTCGTGCTGGGCATCGCGCTTGCGAAACAACCCTCGCGGCGATTTTTCACCGCAGGCCAGTTCGCGACTGCGTTTGTCGCCGCGACGCGAGGAGCTCTCGACCCCGCACTGCGAACGCGATCGCTGTCGGTCGAGGACCCGCTGACGACGGTCACACATGCCGAGCCGCCCAAGCTCATGGCCGCAGTACACCCGCACCCTTTGACCCGACGCGAGTCGCGTTGAGGAGCTCCGACAACCTGTGGTCCGTCGGCGTCGGGGCAGCGGCTGTCCTTCGAGGCGCCTGTTCCGGATGATCTTCTCGCCACGCTGGCCACCGTTCGCTAGGCTCCGGGGTCATGAGCGACCCACTCGATCGCGAAGGCGAGGCGCGCCTCGACCAAGAGCTGCGTAGCGTCGACGGTGTACCCTCGCCTGGGCCTGTCCCCGAAGCCGATGCTGCCGCGGCGAAGCTCGACGACGAGCTGCGCGAGATCGATCACGTGCCGCCCGCGATCGTCCCGCTGCACACCACGCCGTGGGTGACCTATGCGCTGATCGCGGCGAACGTCGTCGGCTTCGGGCTCGAGATCGCGGCGGGCACCGATGCGATCCACCCGACGGTCCAGCAGCTGATCCACGTCGGCGGCAACGTCGCGTCCCTGACCAAGGGCGGCGAGCCGTGGCGCTTGATCGCGGCGATGTTCCTGCACGCCGGCCTGCTCCACATCGGCATGAACATGCTGTGCCTCGCGCAGGCTCGGGTCGTCGAGCAGCTGTTCGGCCGGATCCCGATGATCGCGATCTACCTGACGTCCGGCTTGCTCGGCGGCGTGCTGAGCATGACCCGCAACCCCAACGTCGTATCGGTGGGGGCCTCGGGGGCGGTGTTTGGGCTGTACGGCGCCTTCGCGGCGTTCCTCGTGGTTCGCAAGACGGCGATCGCCGAGGACACCTGGAGCAAGACCACGCGGCAGATCGGGACGTTCGTCGCGATCAACCTGATCTACGGCTTCGCCACCCCGGGGATCGATATGTCGGCGCACATCGGTGGCCTCGTCGTGGGCTTCGCGGTCGCGGCCGCCTTGCTCGCGGGAAAGGCGGCCGACGCCCAGCGCCTCAAGCGCGCGATCGGCCTCACGTTCGCGGGGCTCGCGGTGACCGCGGTCGCGACCTTCGCGATGAGGCCGCCGGTGGACGTCACCCCGGAGCTCGAAGCCTTCGAGAAGGTGGAGGGCGTCTGCATCACGCGCTGGAACGAGATCATCGAAGGCGCCAAGGCGGGCACGGTGACCGATGCCCAGGCGATCGAGCAGGTCGAGCGCGACGTGATCGCACCGTGGAAGGCACTGCGCGCCCGGGTGTTTGCCGTCGAGCATCCTCCCGAGCGCCTCGCGGCCCTGTGGGCGGCGATGAAGAGCTATCTGGTGTCACGCCAGGATGCCTGGGAGCGCTACGTCGCGGTGGTGCGCGGCGGGCCCGACCCAGCGCACCTCGAGGACTACAAGCGCAAGGAGGAGACGTCACGCTCCGATGCGGAGGCGGTCAAGCGCGAGATCGAACAGCTCTCGAAGAAGTAAGGCCGGTACTACTCCGGGCACCATCTGCGGCGCTTCGCGGTCGAGCCGTTCTCGATCACGGTCAGCACCTGCTCGACGCGCTACGTGTCAGTGAGCCTGCAGGTACTCGACCAGCGCGGCCCGATCGGTGTCGGGGAGCGAACAACCGTACTCGTGGCCACGGTCGCTGTATACCGGTTGCGAGTTGCCGGGGCGCGGTGTCCGGCAGAGCAACTGGTCGAGCGAGTCGAGCGATCCGTTGTGTAGGAACCGGGTCATCGCCCACAAGCCAACGAGGCGAGGCGACTTGATCGCGTGGGTGATCTTGTCCCCCATCGGGAAGCGAAGGTTGCAACACGGCTGGCCGTCGTGGTCAGGGCCGTCCGCCCACCACTTCATCGCGTCGTCGGTCCCGACCTCTTCGTAGCTGTAGAGCTGCTTGCCCATGCCGCGCGGACCACCATGGCAGCTCTCGCACTGGGCCACGTAGACGGCTCGACCTCGCGACGTATCGCCGTGCGCGCCCATCGGCGACGGCGAACGCAGCGACTCGATGTACTCGCGCAGTGGAGCGAGCCGGGCGTCGGGCCAGTCAGCTACCTTGCCGCCGCCCAGATCGACGAAGCTGGTGAGGAAGTGATCGATGCTCGCCGTGCCTCCCGTGAAGCCGAGCATCGCATCGGTGATCACCGCTGCGTCGAGCTCGGCTCGGGTCGGTAGGCTCCAGAGCGCGCTGATCTTCGAGACCGTGTGGACCTTGTCGTCGAACGGGAGCGGCTGGATGAAGAAGTCCATCGTGCCGGCGCGCCAGTGGGCGTAGAAATGTTCGTTCTCCGCCGTGAACGCGGGCAACGATCCGCCGCCCCCCGTGATCAGCGGCAACAGCGCGGTCAGGAGCGAGGCCTTGATCCCTGGATTTGCTGCCATCCGATCGCGGAGTGGCTTCACGATGGCGAGCGCGTCGGGATCGTGGGCGGACTCCTGCGCGCCCGGCATCGCCATCGCGGGCGTCAGCGTCAACATCAGGTTCATCCGACCGTACTCGTACGCGTGGTTCGGTGCGCCGACCGCGAAGCGCCCGTCAGGTAGCTGGGCGAAGTGGCAACTCGCGCACGTGAAGGCGAGCGTGCCGACACTGCCAATCGGCGCGCCTGGCGCGAGGCCGAGCGGATACTTCTTCGTCGAGAACGGGTCGGCGACCATGCCGAGCTTGCTGAATCCTGGGCCGACCTCGTCGGGGAAGTTGTCGAGGACCCACCCGACGAGCGGCGTCGGCACGCCGACCGTCCCGTAGCCCTCGTAGAAGAACATCGCCTTGCCACAGAGCAGACGCTTCTTGCGATCGGTCGGCGCACTCGCGTAGTCACTGCACGCCGTCGCGAGTGCTCCGCGCTCGAGCACCGCCTGGAGGTCGGCGGAGACGTTCGTCAGACCTTCCGACGTATCCGGCTGCGCCGCGAATGGATCGCCGGCCGTGCCGCCGCCGTCAGTGCCGCTCCCACCGGCCGCGTCGGGAGCGGCTGGGTCGTTCGAGGCGCTACTGCACGCCGCGAGGGCTACCAGTGCAAAACCAAGGTAGTTCAACCGAACAGCAAGTGGCATCGTGCGCAACCTACGCGCTCGGGGCGCGCGTACGCAACTAGAAAGTCAAGGTATCCAGTTTGGAATCCGTGAGATCGCGGTTATCGAGCGAACGGCGATCACGTTCGCAACCCGACCGCGGCATCGAGCGACGCGGCGAGGTACGAGAGCATGAGCGCGGTCGCGACGCGCGCGACGGCTCCTGTCGGCCGCGATCACGCGCGACCATGTCAGGGGAAGTTGCGCGGGG
>JAYUVX010000307.1:0-12352 GCA_043753855.1 Myxococcales bacterium
AGCTCACGCCCGAGGGCCACCTCCGCGCCAACGGGCGCTGTCTCGGCGCGCTGCCGACCGGCGAGCTGTTCACCAGCCCGAATTGCACGCCGGAGCCGAAGTTCCGGTTCGTCCTCGACGACGAGGGTCACCTCTGGCTCGGCATGCCGCCGCTGAGCGAGCACGGCATGGACTACGCGCACCTGCTGTGCCTCGGTGCGACCGGCGGCAGGCCGCGCGCATCGGTGTGCGGTGAGGGTCGCGCTCCGAAGTGGGAGCTCTCCGAGCTGCCGGTCTCCGCGCCGCGCGGAATTCCCGCGCTGCCGGGCCGTGCGGTGCGCATCGCGGATCTCACGGGCGATGGGCGCGGTGATCTGTGCTTTGTCGAGGCCGGCTCGCTGCGCTGCGCCCCCGGGCGCGGCGATGGCACGTTCGATCCGCCGATCGCGATCGCGCCGTTCACCGTCGAGCCCGAGAGCCTCGTGCTCGGGGATGTCGATGGAGATCACCGCGCCGATGCGTGCGGCCGCGATGCCGAGGGCCTGCGCTGCGCGCTCTCGGGCGATGCGTTCGCCGCGCAGACCTGGAGTTCCACGTTCGCGCGCATCGGGCCCGCCGACGCCAGCGATCGTTCGCTCTCCGCCGCCGACGCCAACGGTGACGGCATCGCGGAGCTCTGCGGCCTCGGCGAGCAAGGCGTGGTGTGTGTCCCGCGCGGCCTCGGTGCGGTCACGCTGGTTCGCTCGCGCTGGCCCGCAGCCGACGCGCCGCTCTGGTCCGGCGATCTCGACGGCGATCACCGCGCCGACTGGTGCGTCTCCCGCCCCAACGGCCCCGCTTGCGGCCTCGACCGCGATCGCGATCTGACCACCAACGGATCGCCGTGGGGGTTCGCCTTCCGCGGCATCACGGACCAGGCGCCCGCCAGCCCCGCGCTCGGCGCCCTCGCGGACATCGACGCCGACGGCCGCGCCGACCTGTGCACCGTTCGCGATCGCACGATCCTCTGCGCCCGCAGCCAGGGCAACGGCTTCGGTCCGCAGCTGGCGTTCGCGACCCTGCCGCCTGGCGGCGTGATCACCGCGCTGTGGCTCGGCGACCTCGACGGCGACGGCCTGCCGGATGCCTGCGTCGAGGACGGCGGCAGCATCACCTGCGTCCGGTGACGGGGGACGGTTTCAACTTAGACAACGTGCGATCTGGAACCCGTGGAGATTGCAGAGGGGTGAGGACGTACGCGCGTGTGGCGCGGTTCGTTCGTGGACACGCCGGACGAGCGCGCGTCGACTGATCAGGGGGGTTCCTGATCGTTGATTGCGTACGCTGAAACCGTCGCCGAGCGCGCCCGAGCGCGTTCCGAGGACGTTCGTCGTCGGACAGCGCCAACGTTTCGCTCGGTTGCCAACCGTTGGTTGCGCAAGTTGAAACCGTCCCCCACCACTCGAGTGGTTGAGGGCAGTTGCGGATCGTTGGTTGCGCAAGTTGAAACCGTCCCCAGATCACCCGCGGATGCCGCGCGCCAGCCGCTCGAAGCAGTCGAGGATCGGCGCCGCGACGTTCCGATCCTCGAGCCGCGAGACGTGGCGGACCCCGGTCGGCGAGGTGATGTTGATCTCCGTCAGCATGCCGCCGATCACGTCGAGGCCGACGAGGATCTGGCCGTGGGCCTTCAGGAACGGAGCGAGCTCCGCGATGATCTGCGTGTCCCTCGCATCGATCTCGGTCTTCACGGCCTTGCCGCCGACGTGCAGGTTGCCGCGTGCCTCGGCACTCGCGGGAACCCGCAGGACGGCGCCGACGGGCTCGCCGTCCGCAAGGATGATTCGCTTGTCGCCCTCGACGGCGGCAGGTAGGTAGGCCTGCGCGAGGGTCCACCGCGTGCCGGCGCCGGTGGATGTCTCGAGGATCGAGGAGGCGTTCGGGTCGCCATCCTTGACGATGAAGATGCCGAGGCCGCCGTAGCCATCGACGGGCTTGACCACGATCGCGCCGCCCTGCTCGGCCTGGAACGCGCGGAGCTTCGCGACGGAGCGGGTGACGATCGTCGGCGGCGTGAGGTGCGGGAACTGGAGCACGGCGAGGTGCTCGTTGAGCTCGCGCAGACCGCGCGGATCATTGACGAGCAGGGTCTTGCCGCGCGCGTGATCGAGGATCCAGGTCGCGTGGAGGTAGTTGACGTCGAGCGGCGGGTCCTTACGCATCAGCACGATGTCGAAGTCGCCGAGCCGCTGCGGCGAGCTAGCCTCGACCTGAAACGCCTCGGACGGCATGGTCGCCGGCATCACGATCGTCGGCGACGCGTCGGTGACCGCATCGTTTCCGACCAGGCCCAGATGCTCGATCTGACAGGTCCACACGCTCCAGCCGCGCGCGGCGGCCTCGAGCATCAACGCATACGACGTGTCACCGGCGAGCTGGAGCCGGTCGAGCGGATCGACGATGAACAGGCAGCGCACGCCGTCACTGTATCGCAGTCTTCGACCCGAGCCGCCGCACCGCCACGGCATACGCCTACACGCAGACCAGCACGAGCCCGGCTGCGATCACGGTCGCACCGCGCGCGAGCTCGGCGCGCCGAGGCGTCACTCAGGTCGTTGGTGCGGGCTCGCCGCCGGCCACGGGCTCATCGCCACCGACGGCGACCTTGGTCGGCAGCAGGTGCTCGAGGCCGTGCTTGCGAAGCCGGTAGTACAAGGTCGATCGATTGATCCCGAGCGTGCGGGCGGCGCTCGCGATGTTGCCGCGCGACTTCTCGACCGCGGAGATGATCTCCTTGCGCTCGCTCTCGAGCAGCCGTTCGGCGAGGCTCTTGCCCTCCTCGGCGGGCGCGGGCGCGACCACGGCGACCGGGCCACTGACCGACGCGGCGACCGGCTGCGGCGCGTTGGCGCGGCGGCCGAAATCGAGGTGCGTGGCAGCGAGCGGAGCGCCCTTCGCGAGGATCGTGGCGCGCTCGATGATGTTCTCGAGCTCGCGCACGTTGCCCGGCCAGTTGTACTCGCGGAGCTTCGCGAGCGCCTCGTTGGAGGCCTGGTTCGGCGAGGCACCCATCTGCCGCGCGAACTTGGAGATGAAGTGCTGCACGAGCACTGGCAGGTCGTCGAGCCGATCGCGCAGCGGCGGCAGGTTGATCGGGAACACGTTGAGCCGGTAGTAAAGGTCCTCGCGGAACTCGCCATCCTCGATCATCTTCTCGAGGTTGCGGTTGGTGGCACTGACCACGCGAACGTCGACCTTGATCGTCTCCGCACCGCCGACGCGCTCGAACTCGCGCTCCTGCAGCGTCCGCAGCAGCTTGATCTGGACCTCCATCGGGAGATCGCCGCATTCGTCGAGGAACAGCGTGCCGCCATCGGCGAGCTCGAACCGGCCGGGACGCCGCGCCACCGCGCCGGTGAAGCTGCCCTTCTCGTGACCGAATAGCTCGCTCTCGAGCACGCCCGGTGCGAGCGCCGCGCAGTTGACGCGAACGAACGGCTTCTCCTCGCGCGGCGAGTTGATGTGGATGGCGTGCGCGACCAGCTCCTTGCCGGTACCGGTCTCACCGCGGAGCAGCACCGTGGAGCTCGTGGGCGCGACCTGCTCGACCTTCTGCAGCACCTCGCGCAGCGCCGAGCTATCGCCGATGATGTTGCCGAAGTCGAACTCGCCGTGGAGCTGCTGGTTCAGGTAGCCGGTGTACTCGGCGAGCTGCGCAGCGAGCTTCTTGTTCTCGCGCTGCAGGTGGAACCGCTCGATCGCGTACTGGAGGACGCCGCGGACCTCCTTCGCGTCCCACGGCTTGGTGATGTAGCGATAGACCTGCCCGAGGTTGATGGCCTCGACGAGCACGTCGACATCAGTGAACGCCGTGAGGATGATGCCGACCGCCTCGGGCTGGCGCGAGCGCACCTCGCGGAGCAGCTCGATGCCGGTCATCTTCGGCATCCGCTGATCGGTGACGACGACCGCGACCTCCTTGTCCTCGAGGATCTGGAGGGCCTCGGCGCCGCCGCTGGCGGTGAGGATGTCGAACGTCTTCCGGAAGTTGAACCGAAACGCGTCGAGGTTGTCCTGTTCGTCGTCGACGACGAGGATCGGATAGCGCTTCACGTCGAGCGTCATGCCGGTGGCCAAGGCGTATCACGGCGGTGCGGCACTGGCTACGGCCTCGCTGCGGATCAGGATCGCTTCCTTCGCCAGGCGGACGATCAGGGGGCCCAGGATCAGCCCCCAGCCGCCTACCAGCTCGATCCCGCCGAACATCGCGATCAGCACCACGTAGGTCGGCAGCTGCAAGTTGCCGCGCTTCGCCAGGAATGGCCGGGCCAGGTTGTCGACGGATCCGATCACGAACACACCGACGACCGCGAGCGCGATCGCGGCCCCGGTCCTCCCCGTGACGGCGAGCCCGGCCGCCACCGGGACCCAAACGATCGCCGTGCCGATCGCGGGGATCACGGAGAACATCAGCGTCAGCATGCCAAGCGCGAGCGCCGATGGCACGCCGAGCACGAGGAACGCGATCGTCGCGGCGATCGACTGGATCAGACCCGCGCCGACCACGCCATAGGCCATCCCGCGCCCGGTCTCGACGAACGCCGCCGCGAACCGATCGATGCTGGCCGGAGCCATCGGAGCATGCTGCTCGATCCACGCGTACCAGCCGTTGCCCTCGGTGAGCACGCCGTAGATCCCCAATACGAAGATCAACAGGCCGATCACGACGCGCGCCGCAGCACCGGCGACCTGCTGCAGGATCGCCCACGCGCGCGAGCCCTGGCTCATCAGCAGATCGGTCAACCCTTCGATGGAGGTCAGGCTATGCTTGTTCGGATCATCGCCGCCGGATCCCGCGAGCCGCTCGAGAACGCTCTTGCCCTCATCGGAGGCGAGCAACCGCTCCAAAAGCGCGATCGCATCGATCACCACGGACGCGGTGACCAGCGCCACCGGGATGACGATCACCAGTGCGAGCAGCACGGTGAACGTGGCGGCGAGCCCAGTTCGCCCGCGCAGCGCGCGCGTCAGCGGATCGTGAATCTTGCGCGCGTAGAGCCCGAGCCAGATCGCCAGCACCACCCAGGGCGCGAACGGCAACGAGACGATCACCGCACCCGCGAACAGCAGGGCGAGCAGCCAGCGAGGAATCGGATCGCGAGTCACATCAGAGACCTAGCACCGATCGTCGTATCCCACATGTAGGAAACTTGGCCACGTCACCGGGGTTCATTACCCTTTCGGTATGGGTTCTCCTCGACGGGCGCGTCGGACGCCAGCGGTCATCACGGAGGCGGACGTCCGCATCGTCACGCCACCTCCGCGCAAGCCGATGGCCATGGCCCGGCGGGTCTCGCTGTTCGCCCGCGAGGTCACGATCAAGCTCGCACCGGTCGCGGTGGATCTCATTCACAGCGCCGCGCGCCTGCTCACCGAAGGCGAGATGGCCGGTGACGTCTACACGGGCTCGACGATGATGACGATCGATCTGTCGCGCACCACCGATCGGATCAGCGACCCGCCCGATTCGACCACCGCGCAGCGCGTCGCCGTTCTCTACGCCGCCGACGAACGCTGTCGTGCTCATGCACGGCGCGTCGCGATCGGCGAGGCGCGCCGGCATGCCGGGTGCGATCTGACGCTCCCGAACGTCGACGTCGAGAGCCGCACGAAAGGTCCCGAGCTTCATCTCAGCATCAACGTCGAAGCGCAGCGGAGGAACGCATGATCGAGCTGTACAGCATTCGCGATGTCGCCCGGATCCTCGCCGTTCAGGAGGCGCGCCTGCGCTACTGGACGCAGACCGGCTTCGTCGGCCCGACCGTCCGCAAGGGCGGCCGCTTCTACTACACGTTCTGCGATCTGCTCGCGGTCAAGGCGGCCAAGGATCTGATGGCCACCGGCATGCCGCTGCAGAAGGTGCGCAAGAACATCGATGCGCTGAAGAAGGCGCTCCCCGAGGACACGCATCCGTTCACGCGGCTTCGGGTGTGCTGCGATGGCGAGACCATCGTCGCGCTCCATCACGATGTCGCGTTCGAGCCGATCGGCGGTCAGGTCGTGATGGCGTTCAACGTCCCGAGCTTCGGCGAGCACGTCTCGCAGGTGCTCTCGATGCCGCGCGTCGATCCGAACGCGGTGCGCGAGCCCTCCGACGGTGCGCCGAGCGAGGTCTCCGACAATCCCACCGAGGCGAACTGCGGAGCGACCGCCTATCGCTACTTCGTCGAGGCGTGCGCCGCCGAGGATCGCGGCGAGTCCGAGATCGCGGAGCACCTGTTCCGCCAGGCGATCGATCTCGAGCCGAACATGGCCGCCGCCCTCACCAACCTCGGCAACCTGGTCTATCGCCAAGGCGAGCTCGAGGAGGCGCGCAAGCTGTACGACCGCGCACTCGAGCACGATCCATCGCAGCCCGAGGCCCGCTACAACCTCGCCAACCTGCTCGAGGATCTCGGCGAGACCGACCTCGCGATCGCCGAGCTCCGCAAGGTCTGCGCCGCGGCCCCCGAGTTCGCCGACGCGCACTACAACCTCGGCATCATGCTCGCGCAGGTCGGCGGCACCGCCCAGGCCAAGCAGCACCTCGAGCGCTACCTCGAGCTCGACACCGGCAGCGACTGGGCCGGTCACGCGCGCACGTTCCTCGATCAGATCGCGGCGTGACGGCGTAGCCGGTACAGCGCGTGGCGCCGCATCGGCTGCCCGCCGAGCGCGAGCTGGCCGTCCGCGAACCACGGATGATCGAAGTCCCCTGCAGGATCACGCGTCATTCCGAGCCGCTCGCACACCGCGGCGGATCGGCGATTCGCGGGCAGCAGGAACGCGACGATCTCGGCAACGCCGAGCTGTTCGAAGCCGTACGCGATCGCCGCGCGCGCTGCCTCGCTCGCGTAGCCGTGGCCCCAGTGCCGCCGCGCCAGGCGCCAGCCCACCTCGAGCGCCGGGGGGAACGGAGCCGGAAACGTCACGTCCTGGATCCCGCAGAATCCGATCAGCGACGCGCCATCGTGAACCTCGAGAGCCCAGAAACCGTACCCGCGCTCCTCGATCCGCGTCCGCAGCCAGCCGAGCAGCCGCTCGTTCGCCTCACGCGTCAGCAGCGCCGGGAAGTGCGCCATCACCTCGGGATCGCTGCCCAGCTCGCACAGCGGCTCGAGGTCGTCGTCGCGCCACGGGCGCAGCCGCAGCCGCGCCGTCTCGAGGGTCACCACCGCCCGAGGGTACTCGTGATCGCTGCGGTGTGCCCGGTGGCACCATCGCCCGCGATGGCCTGGTGGCGAGCAAGCCCGCTCGCGTGGTGGGACGCGAGGCGGCGACAGCGCTCGGTCTGCGCGTAGCCGTAGCCCGCGGAGAATCCATATGGCACCGCGGCGAGCAACCCGCCGATCCCGACGCCAATCGTGGGCCGGGCGTCGTGCGAGGTGACCAGCAGCGTGGTCGCCGCCGCGGTCAGCGCGATCGCGAGCACGGTGTCGGCGATCGGTGCCGCCAGCCGGGTCGTGCAGGAGAGCGGACGCACGCCGCGGTCGTAGCGCGGTGGTTGCTCGACCAGCGCCCACGAGCATGCGGGCACGAGGAGCAACGCGAGCCTAAGACCGGATCCCATCGAGGCAGTTGTTCTGTTCACAGTGGCTCGCGCTGGTCGCAACGATGATCAGCACGACGAACGCACCGATCGCCACGCCATAGCCGAGCTGGCGGCTGGTGATGCGCGCATCCCGAGGCCAGCGTCACCGCCATCGCGAGCGCTAGAAGATCACGTTGCCGCATGCCGACTGGAACAGCGCGAGCGTCTGCTGCAGGCTCGCCGCCAGGTTGCCGTCGCAGATCGACGACATCCGCGCCTGCGCACCTGCCGCCGCGACGAACTCCTTGAGCCGCGTCGCCTCGGTGGCGGTGCCGAACGCGGACATGCAATTGCCCGGGCCCATGCCCGCGATCGCGGCGGCTGCCCAGCGCGTGCGGTTGCCGGTGTACGCATCGAGGAACGCCACGTAGTTGGTCGCCGGCTCCATCTGGCTCGTGCACAGCGTCTGGCTGAAGCCGAGGTTGACCGACTGCTCGTACGAGCAATCGTTCTCGTCGGTCAGGAACACCACGCCGAGCAACGCGTCGGTGCGGCGGAAGCCGGCGTTGGTGTTGTCCATCATCCGATCCTCGAACGCATCGCGCATCGCGCCGAGCGGCATCTCGTCGCTGTTGCCGTTGATGCCGACCTTGGCCACGCAACCAAAGGTCTGCGCCGGCATGGGGTCACCCTTGTCGATCCACCGCTTGGTGACCCCGCAGCTCGCGGGCTTGATCATCGCGCCGTCCTCGCCAACACCCGTGCTCTGCGCGATCGTTCCGCCGATCGGCAGGGTCATGTTGTAGTGATAGTTGCGCGAGGTGGTGGTCACCGCGACCCGGTAGTCGAGGCCCGAGGCATCGAGCACCGAGATGAACATCGGGAAGTTCGCGACGAGGTTCGCCTGCTCCTCGCCCATCGATCCCGAGTTGTCGATGACGAACAACAGGTCGATCTTCTGACAGCCCGACGTGCTGCCGTCGCCCGGTGGGAACACCGGATCTCCGTCGGTGCCGCCGCCTCCGTCGACACCAGCGCCATCACCGGATCCGTGCGAAGCCGCCGGACCGCATGCGGCTGCTGCGAGCGCCGCGAACGCCGCGAACGTTGATGACAAGCACGTGTAAACGACGCCAGAATTGATGCGCATCGGAGCCCTCCTGCCGAGTTGCGCGGGGACGGTAGACCGTTCGCCCATCGCGGCGCAACGACCAAGATCTACAGGGTCCGGATCAGCAGCACGAGCGCAGCGCACAGGACCAGTAGCGGCTCCCACATCCGATCGAAGCGAGTCATGGGCGCAGCGATGTGCAGCGCGCCGGCCAGGTTTTCCGCCGAGCAAACCCGGTCGGTTAACCCGGGCGCAAGGGTCCGGCGGGACCCAGTTTGCGGCGCATCGATGCTCGGTGGACCCGGATCCGGCTCGTCCCAGAGGTCGAACCTGTGCGCGTGACGCCCAGCGCTGCGTGGGTCATCGACGAGGCCTACGACGTCCAGATCGACCTCCAGACCGTGACCCCGATGGCAGCGGATCGGACCGCGCGTGATCCGCGTGATGTTCGCCGACCAAACGCCGCGCTCGACGACGCTCTAGAACCCGAACGCGAGCTTCAGCGTCAGGTACGTATAGACGTACGGCGCGATGAACAGCACGGCATCGATCCGATCGAGGATCCCGCCGTGACCGGGCAGCAGCGCGCCGGAGTCCTTGACGCCGGTCGAGCGCTTGATCAGCGACTCCGCGAGGTCACCCATCTGGCCGAGGATGCCGCCGGGGATCGCGATCAGGAACACGTCCATCCACGTCAGCCAGTTCGCGAAGCCGAGCTTCAGGACCGCGACGCCGAGCACCGAGCCCGCGAGGCCGCCGTACGCGCCCGCCCAGGTCTTCTTCGGCGAGACCGCCTCGTAGAGCTTCGCCTTGCCGAGGAACCGGCCCGCGAAGTAGCCGCCGGTATCCGCGATCCATGCGACGAGCAGCACGACCACGACGGTGTCGCCGGCCTGGTTCGGATCGATCAGCTTCAGCTTCGCGAGGTACGTGGTCAGAAACCCCGCATACACGATGCCGGCGACCGTGGCCGCATAGCGGTTGGCGACGCTCGGGATGTCGCGGAACCGGAACAGGTAGAACAGGCCGGGCACGATCACCGCGAACATCAGCGCCACGGTGCCGGTGTTCCTCATGGCGAAGTTCTCCGCCTGGTGTTGCGAGATCGCAGCGAGCGCGCGCGGATCGAGCCAGTAGAACGCCGCGCACGCGAGCCCGCCCATCACCAGCGCGGCGCGCCGATCTTCCTTGGGCAGGGTCATCGCGAAGAACTCGTTCATCGCGAGCAGCGAGGCGATGAAGATCACTACCCACGTCGGCTCCGGCCGGTGGTAGTGCAGCAGCAACAGCAGGAGCGGAACCGCGACGACCGCGACGAGGAACCGCTGCGCGAGATTGCCGAGGGCCAAGGGGGCTGGAGCTAACCCTAGCGGCGTGATCCGGTCAAGTCGACTCTACATCCGACGCGAGCTGCGCCGAGGTCTGGCCGAACCGACGTTCACGCTGGGCGTAGGTGTCGAGGCACTCGTAGAGGTGCTCGCGGCGGAACTCGGGCCACAGCACATCGGTGAACACCAGCTCCGCGTACGCGATCTCCCACAGCATGAAGTTCGAGATCCGCTGCTCGCCGCTGGTCCGGATCAGCAGGTCGAGCGGTGGCAGAGCTGCGGTCGGCAGGTAGCCCGACATCCGCGCGACATCGAGATCATCCGGACGCAGCACGCCCGCCGCGACGTCGCGCGCGATCGCCTGCACCGCGCGCACGATCGACTCGCGCCCGCCATACGAGAGCGCCAGGGTCAGCGTCATCGCGCGATGGTGAGCCGAGGCCGCGCGGAGCTCGTCGAGCGGCTCCTTGACCATCGGCGGGAGCTTGTCGATATCGCCGATCGCCTCGAGTCGGATCTGGTTGTCGAGGATCTCCGAGCGCTCGCCGAGCAGGAACTCGCGGAGCAGCTGCATGAGCCCGGCGACTTCCTCGGCGGGACGCGCCCAGTTCTGCGACGAGAACGCGTAGAGCGTGATCGCCTCGAGGCCGAGCTGACGCGAGGCACGCGTGATGTCACGGACGGAGTCGGCGCCGGCGCGGTGCCCCTCGAGCCGTGGACGGCCCTTGGCCTCGGCCCAGCGCCCGTTGCCGTCCATGATTATTCCCACGTGACGAGGGAGCCTCGGAACATCAGTCATCGTCGGAGTTACGGGCAGTAGCACGCCCGGCGCGAGCGTTGCAACGCCACCATTGATCCCGTACGCTCGAAGGAAGCCATGGGCATCTTTTCGAGACTGGGAACGCTGATCAAGTCGAACATCAACGACCTCATCACGAAGGCGGAGGATCCGGAGAAGATGCTCACCCAGGTGCTGCTCGAGATGCAGCAGCAGCTGGTGGAGGCCAAGAAGGCCGTGGCGGTCGCGATCGCCGACGAGAAGAAGCTGCAGAAGCAGTTCGTGGCGGAGACCGACAAGTCCAAGGAATGGGAGCGCAAGGCGATGGTCGCGGTGCGCGCCGGTGACGACGGCCTCGCTCGCCAGGCGCTCGCGCGCAAGCAGGAGCACGAGACGATCGCCACCCAGTTCCAGCAGCAGTGGATCCAGCAGAAGCAAGCGGTCGAGAAGCTCAAGGACGCGCTGCGCCTCCTCAACAACAAGATCGAGGAAGCGAAGCGCAAGAAGAACATCCTGATCGCGCGCAAGAAGCGCGCGGAAGCCCAGCAGCAGATCGCCAACACGATGCAGGGCCTCGGCGACACCAGCGCGTTCGATACGTTCGACCGCATGGCCGAGCGCATCCAGCTCATGGAGGCCGAGGCGGAGGCGGGTGCCGAGCTCGCCGGCGAGCTGTCGGGCGATACTTTGGAGTCCAAGTTTCACGCGCTCGAGGCCGGTGGCGGCGCCGAGGACGACGCGCTCGCCGAGCTCAAGTCGAAGATGGGTCTGCTCGCGGCGCCGAAGGACGGCGATGCCAAGCAGCTCGGCGCGGGGATTTCTGGCAAGGACGACAAGGCGGATATCGGAGGCAGCGGCGCGGGCGGTGTATCGATGGGTGGGTTGACCGCTGAGGACATGAAGGAGCTCGAGGATCTGGACCTCTCCGAGCTCGACACCAAGGAAGCCAAGAAGGCCTAGCTCCGAGGATTCCGTGTCGCGCTCCGGCACGTGATCTGTGAAGCCGCAGCTACAGGTAGGTCGAAGGCGGGTGTAGTTACGCTCCCTTCCCACTGGTTCGACCGGATCGCGGTTTGCAGCAGCCCCGGTCATGCGCCTCGTCGTCGGTCTGTTCGCCATGTTCCTGACGGCTTCGGTGGCCCGCGCGGATGAGGCCAAGGACCCGGATCCGAAGCCGGAAACCCCACGCGTGAAGGTCGGCCTGCGAGTGGTGAAGCTGCTGCCGGAGAGTCACCAGGCGCTGCTGTTCGACAAGCAGCGCGGCACGCATGTCCTGGCAGAGGTCGGCGGCAGGATCGACGGCTACATCGTCACCGACATCGACGAGGACGAGGTCACGCTCGCCGGCGAGAACGGCAAGGAGGTCGTCCTCGCCGCCCCCGAACCGGGCTCGCGCTCCCAGCCGCGGCGCACGGAGGCCGCGCGCACCGCGAAGCCGGTGAAGACCGCACCGCAGGACCCGTACGCCGAGGCTGCGGCGGCTGATGCACCGGCCGACCCGTACGGCGAGGCTCCCGTCCGCAGCGTGCCTGCGCCCACGGTCATCGCCCCCGGCGACGGTGGAGTGCGGGTCGCCACCGCGGGTGAGCGCTCCGACGAGCTCCCGC
>JAYUVX010000308.1:0-12307 GCA_043753855.1 Myxococcales bacterium
CGGTGACCGACCCGCTGGTGCCGTGGCCCCAGGTGTCCTGGAGCAGGGTGCGGAGCTTCTCGCAGACCGGTTCGCGGATCTCGCGGTCCCCGTTCGCGAGCGGCGCGACCTCGATCCGATCGATCGCGCGGCTCGAGCGCTCTCCGAACGTGAGCTTGCTCTCGGTGGTGCTGCGGAAGGCCTCGAACCGGTCCTGCATCGCCTGGGACAAGGCACTGCGCTGGGTGCCGAGCGTCACGCCGGCGAACAGGTTGCCCATGCTCGCAGCCTCGGCGCCGTACGCGACCGCGACCGCCGCGACGAGCTTCTCGATCTTGCGCTCGGCCTCGAGCTCGGCGGTCTTGCGCATTGCCTCCTCGCGCTCGTACTGCGCCGTCTCGCGAGCGGACCGCTCGTCATCATCGAGCGACTCCGGATCGTTGGTGTCGTCACCGTGAGGCCGGTCCTTGCCACCCGCGGACGTCGCGATCGCGAGCCCGAACAGGCCGACCACGATCGCGCCCATCACATACGTCGACCTGGGGACCTTCATCGACGAGGACGCTACTACAGGCGAGCTTCATACGACAGCCAGAGTTGCAGCTCGGGGTCGGGATCCCGGTGACTCGTGCTGGTGCGGTTGTCGAGCCAGAACTTGGTGTCGACGCGCACGCGCAGGCTGTCGGTGTCCCGCAGCTTGAACGCGGCATCGACCATCCCCGACAGCGAGGTCTCGAGGTAGCTGTCGTTGGAGATCGACTCGTCGAGGTAACGCACGCGGCCGTGAATTCGGACCTGCTTGCTCGGGTTCCAGTGCACCATCCCCCACGCCGCGAGGTCCTGGCGGAAGCTGGTCTTCGAGGCAGCGGTGGCGTTGTCGTCGAGCAGCTGGTGCTGGAGCATCAACGTCAGCGCGAGGTCTCGCTGCGGTTCGTAGGTACCGCGGACGATCGTCGAGAGCTGGCGTCCGCCGCACGGCACCGGGCCGTCGATCGGATCGGTCTCGGTGATCACCTCGAAGCACTGGTCGTGACCGCCGCGCGTCAGGTCCTTGTCCTGGTAGCGCAGCCACAGCCCGAGCTTCAGCTCGTCGCTCGACTTCACATCGGTGCGCACGTAGGTATCGAGCTTGGGCTGCCAGTCGCCGTCCCTGATCGTCGATGGCGGGATCCAGAGATCGATCAGCGCGCGCAGCGTGTAGCGTTTCGTCGACGTGAGGTAGCGAGCGCGCACGCCCGCCTCGTCCCGGGCGCGCTGACCTTCGCGCTCGTCGGGCTGCGCGATCGGCTTGCCGTACGGGTTCGCGTACTCGGTGCTGTAGTAGCGCGCGACCAGCTCGAGCTCCTCGCGCTGCCTGGTGGCGGTGACGCGCAGGATCGCGGCGGGCCCACCGCCAGCGAGCACGCGCTCGGTGGCATTCCGGCCGTTCGGATCGACGATGGTCGTCACATTGAGGCCCGCCTCGCCGAACACGTCGAGCCAGTCGCGGCCGAACGCGAAGTTCGCGCCGGCTGCGCCGAACGTGCGTCCGGTCGGATAACGCGACCACTCCTGGAAATCGAGCGCGATGCCCTTCACGAGGTCGGTCTCGGTCGCTCCGTACGCCGTGATTCCGACCGAGTTCCGCCGATCTGCGAAGTACGAGAGGTTGCCGCCGACCAGCTTCTCGGCGAATACGTCGGGGAGCGTCGAGTACGCGAACGCGGCCGTGGGCTGCAGCTGGTTGCCCTCGGGGCGCACGTACACCGCTGGCGCGGAGCACTGCGGACTGTTGTCGTGCGGATCATCGCAGATCGCACTGTCGACCAGCTCGTACTGATAGATCGACCGGGTCGAGGCCGAGGCCCAGCCGAACAGCTGCAGCCAGCCCGCACCGGCTTCGATGTTCTTCGCACCGAGGCCCACACCGAACAGCGCATCGCGCCACACGAAGTCCGGGGTGACGTAGTTCTGCGGCACATCCTCGGGGCACGGCGTTCCCGCGAGCTCGCCGGTGGAGCGCTTGCAGTCCCGATCGAGGTTCGGCGAGTAGAACAGCTGGTCGTCGAGGTAGAGCCCGTTCGGCGTGTAGTCATTGGAGTTGTCGAAGATCAGGCGCTGGCCGAACCCGGCGCGGAACGAGCCAACAACCGCGGCGACATTCTCGGTCTCCCACTTCACGTAGGCCTTCGGCAGGTGGACCTGAAGACCGCGCGGATCGGCGATCAACGCGTCGCGGTTCCGGTCGTAGCTCGGGTCGCCGATCCGCAGCCGCGTGGTGGTGAACGCGAATCCGGCGGACAGGTGCTTGTACGCGGTGAACCGCGCGCGCAGCAAGAACGGCGCGATGATCCGATCGCTCGCCGCGGCGCGGGTCATCGCCCGCACCCAGCCATGGAGGTTCGCCGGGTTCTCGCCCGGTGGCCGCACGACGAGGAACTCCGCGATCGCGAGCAGCTTCTCCTGCGATAGCGCGCCGGCGGTAGTCAGCTCGCCCGGGTCCGCGAGCCGCCCCTTGTTGAGGCTGCGATACGCGAGGATCTTGTCGACGTCGTCGTAGGTCAGGTTCGGCAGGCTATACAGCTCGTTGCGATCGGCGGTGGCGAGGTCCACGCCGCGGCTGAGCAGATCGAGCAGCTGATCGTACGTGTCCTGCGAGATGTCGCCGGCGGCGAGCAAGTCCTCGAGGTCGGACTGATCGTCGATGTCGATGAACGTCTCGTATGGGATCGCCGCCGCGGGACGCGCGCTGACGATGACCAGGAGACAGGCGAAGATCGCCGCGCGCACCGAGCTCGAAGCTAACACGATGCGCTCGCGGCTCAGTTACACGGGATCGGATTGCAGACGCCCCACAGCCCGCGCTTGGCGGTCTTCGCGGTGGTCTCGAGCGCCTCGAGCTCGGTCAACCGATCGTCGCCATCGGGTGGGATGTGGAGCAAGCAGGCGTAGCCGCGCTCGAGCATCAACGAGTTGACCTCCTGGCCATCGACCGTGACGTAGGCGAGCGTGCGGCCGAACCGGTCCTCGCACTGGACGTCGTAGTCGAGGTCAACGGTCTTGTTCAGCACGAGATCGGTGTTGAACCTCACCGCGTTCGGTCCGTAGCACTCGTTCTTTCCGCTCGTGGTCTCTGGAGCGTTGACCATCAGGTAGCGGATCTTGACGCCGCTCTCGAGCTCGATGGTGTCGCCATCGACGATGCGGGTGACCCGCGCCTTGCTCGGTCCGCAGATCGACCGAGCGTCGCCGCAGCCGGCAGCGATCGCGATCGTGGCGAGCAGCCGCGCTGTCACGGCAGACAGACGCTGATCGCCTTCGGCGTGCCGAAGTTCGTGGCACTACCGTACAGCTGCGGCGCCTTCGCCTTGCAGTAGTTCGCGGCGATGTCGTTAGCGGTCGTCGTGAGGTTGGTCGGCTTCAGCTGATCGGCCGCGCCATCGGTGCTCGACGTCCAGGTGATCGCGTCGAGCACGGTGGTGCCGTCGAGGATGGAGATCCCACCCGGCGTGGCGGTGGAACCCTGCGATAGGGCGAACGTGAAGGTGGCATCCGGCGCGGGCAGGCCGCCGTTGGTCGCTGCATCGGTGCCATGCGCGAACAGCGCGAAGCCGGCGGGTGGGATCGGCTTGCAGTCCGCGCTCGTGATCTTGTTGATCGTGGTCGAGCTGCCCTTGAGCCCGAGGTCGTTGAGATCGAACGAGGTGGTGCCGATGTTCGCGATCTCGAACCACTCCTGCGCGGCATCGACGCCGGCGATGGTGCCGGCGGGATTCGCGAGGAACTCGGTGATCACGAGCTTGCCCGTGGCGGGCTTCACGATCGGTCGCAGCGTGCCGCCTGCGTTGCACATGCCGAGCGTGGTGCCGCCGCACTGCGGGTTGGCCGCACCGGGCGTTCCGAAATCGCCGGCGCCGAACATCGCAGCGCCGTCACAGAAGTTGGAGGGATCATCGTTCGCGGCGGGATCTTGGATGTCCGGATCGAGCGCGTGCGACTTGCCGCTGCGCGTGCTGGTCCACGAGATCGCGTCGATCACGTTGGGGCCGCTCATCACGCGCACGTCGCCGGGAGCCGTGGTGGTGCCATCGACGAGTGCGAACGTGAACTTGCCGCGCACGGTACCCGCGGGGATGCCGCCGTTCAGCGCCGTGTCGGTGGTCTTGACGAACGTCGCGTAGTTGCCGGCCGCCAGGTGGAGGCAGGTGGGAGCGCTCAGCACGGTGGGATTCGCGGTGTCAACGGCGCGATCGAGACCGACACCGTTGAGATCGAACGCGTTGAGCGCCTTGATCTCGAACCACTCGCCATCGGTATCGCCGACCGCGCCCGGGTTCGGCATCACCTCGGTGATCAGCAGGTCGCCTTCGACCGGCAGCACCGCATCGCGCATCGTCCCGCCGTCGGTGCACTGGCCGACGATGATCGGCGAGCAGTCATTCTCCGAGCCCGGCGTGCCGAAGTTGCCGCCCTCGAATTCGGTGTCGCGGGCCTCGCACCAGTTGATCGCGTCGTCGTTGAGCGTGTAGTCGGGAGGCTGGGCGCTGGTCAGCTGGCGCGCGCGACCTTCCTTGACACTCTCGTAGGTGGCGGTATCGATCTGCTGGTCGCCGCACGCGAGCACGAGCTTGCCGCCATCGGTGTTGAACATGTCGCCGAGGTCCGCGCCGTAGCCGTAGTCGACATACGCGGGCACCAGATCCTGCGCGACGTTGCCGAGCGTGAGGTACTGGCCGGGCGCGATCGTGAGGTCATCCATCGTGTGGGACTTCGCCTTGTCGATGCCGTCGGGTCGGCTGTGCGTGATCGTCAGACCCTTCAGCTCGACCGGGCGACCGGAGGCGTTGTAAATCTCGAACCACTCCTTACCCTCGTCGGTGCCGCTGCCGCCCGGAGGCGCCTTGGCATCGGCGAACACCTCGGTGATCACCAGGTCGCCGGCGATCAGCTTGTCCTTGCACCCACTTCCACTGGCCGGAGGTCCGCAGGCCGCGGTCACGAGCAGCGCGGTGGCGGCTCCAGCCAGGACGAATCGACGCATGATGCTCCTACGGTCGCACGAGGGCCGACGGCAAGACGTAAGCTGGGTCACTTGGTGACGCTCGCCGTCGAAGTCTGCAGGCCTGGCACCGGCGAGAGCTGGATCTGACTTTTGCGATCGATCTGGATCTGGAGCTGCTGTTTATGGGTGTGCTTGTTCTCGTACATCGTCGGGATTCCGGTAGCGACGATGAACTCACCCTTCCACTCGGAGACTCCAGAGGTCCCGAGCACGTCGCGGTCGAAGAAGATCAGCGGGAAGTCGGAGAACAGCCGCCGCGACAACGTCACGCGCGTGGGACCCTTCTCGCCGATCCGCACGTCGCCGATGGTGCCGAGCAGGTGAACCTCCTTGCCGATGTTGGCCTCGAGCTGATCGAGCGCGTCCCAGTGCGTGATGTCGATGTAGTTCGCCTTGCCCTCGGCTTCCTTGCGGAACGCCTCGACGAAGTTGCCGCGCGCGACCCACCACGCCTCGCGCTCGGCATAGTCGGGATAGCCCGGTGCACCGGGTGCCCAGATCCCGCGCTTCGCGGCCTTGGCCTCGGCCTGCGCGGCGACGAACTCGGTATGGAACCGGCGCGAGTTGCCGTACTTCGGGAAGTACGGCGACATCCCTGCGCGCACGCACTCGACGTTGTAGTTCATCCACGTGCCGTTCTTGTTCGCGAGCACGTACGCGAGGTAGCGGTTGTAGCGATCGCGGATCTCCGCCGGGTGATCGCGCTCGATTCGCACCGTGTCGACGCCCTCGAACCAGTGCTTCGCCCACAGCTTGGCCTGCTCGCCCATCGGCGTGGCCATCTTCACCGGCCTCGGCGAGTTGCCGCGCTTGTCCTTCATGTACTGCTCGAGGCCGGCCTCGGCGCCGCGCCGGTCCGCCTCGTTCTTGAACGTCTCCTCGGTGTCGTCGCCGATCAGACGGAGCGAGCTGTCGAGTCCATCGACCTTGATGGTGTCGCCATCCACGACCTTGGTCAGGCGAAACTCGCCGACGACGACGCCCGGCGCCTCGAGCTTCTGCAGCGACTTCTGCGCGAGCTTGCGCGAGTACCGCTTCCCTCCGACGGGTGCACAGGCAGCGGGTGCGGCGAACGATGCGATCAGGAGCAGCGCGAGGAGGCGGCGGGTCACGGGCATGCGGTGTTCGCTTTTTGAGGAGTGCCCGGGAAGCTGCCGGGATTCGCGGTGGTATCGGTGCACCAGTTCGCCGGGAGATCGTTGGCCGTGGCGGTGGGCGGCCGCGTGCCGAGCGAGTAGGTGCCCGCCTTTGGCAGCGAGCTGTACTGCGCGCGATCGATCAGCGTTCCGCAGACCTCGACGTCGACGGCAGCGGCGGTGGGCCAGCTCGCATGGAAGTCGGCGGCGATGCCATAGTCGAGGTAGCGCTCGCGCTGACCGTCCGCGTCGTCATCGAGGCCGAGCACGACATACGCGCCGGCGGCCACCACGAGCGAGCGCCGCACGATCGTATCGGTCTCGTCGGAACCGGACACCCGGCGGAACCGGACCTTCAGGCCGAGCAGATCCACGCTGCGGCCGCTGACGTTGTAGAGCTCGAGCCACGGCTGCAGCGCAACCGACCCGGTCTGCGGACCGCCGATCTCGCTGACCATCAGATCGCCCTCCGAGAGCTCCGGGCAGCTGGTACCGGCGGGATCGCGGACACAGCCCGCGGCCAGGCCAGCGCACAGCACGATCGACCCGACGACACGCACATCACGATGGTAGCGCAGCCTCGGGGTGGCATGCTCACAGGGTGAGCCGCGAGTTGCGCAGCGTCGCGTCGGCGAGATCGCCCCGGGGATCCTCGGCCACGCGGCGTGCCGGCTCACCGCACGCTGATGTAGACGTCTCTGGTCGCGCCGGTGTTGGCGACGAACACGAAGGTGCGGCCATCGGCCGACAGCCATGGATCTTCCTGCGCGCCGCCGAGCGCGGAGAAGTCGACGACCTTCGTCGGGCTCTGCCACGCCGTGGTGAGCGACGTGCGACGCGACGTGTACATCGCATTGGTGCCGCTGCGCAGCGAGGCGAAGTAGATCGTCAAACAGTCCGAGGTCAAGAACGTGCCGGTCTCGGCGGTCGGCGAGTTCAGCTCCGCGACGACCGTGGGTGCGGCGCCGCCGAGCGTGCCCGCCGCGAGGTCACCGTTCACGATCACCATGTAATCGCTGCCCATGCCGCACGGCATGAACCACTTCTCGGAGAGCGCGCTGTTGACGCCCGTCACGCTGGTGACCGGGCCCCACGGTGAATTCGGAGTGGCCCGCGTCGTCTTGTAGATATCGAGAGCACCCGCACCACCCGCGCGATCCGAGGCGAAGTACAGCGTCTTGTCGTTGGACGACAGCCGTGGCGTCTCCTCGCTCGAACCCAAAAGGCTGAGCGGCAGCTTCGTCGGCGCGCCGAACGGAGCGGCCGTGCTCGTGCGGGTGGCGACGTAGAGGTCCTTGAGGTTGCCGTCCGCCGGATTCACGATCGCGAACACCAGCTCGAGCCCCGAGGAGCTGAGCGTGGCGTCGTCCTCCTCGGCGAGCGCCGACGAAGCTCCGCTGACCGGCGCCGGCGCGCCCCACGGTCCGAGCAGGGAGGCATCGGTCTCCGCAGCGGTGGCATCCCTGCCGCCGCGCGGTGCATCGATTGGAACACCGCCCGGATCCATCAGCTCCGCACGACATCCGCTGGCGATCAGCGACAGCGCGAACAGACAGCGGCGCATGATGTGACGATACCTCACCCATCGTCGATCTCGATCCCCGAACTGGGTGGGCGATGTCGGGTAGCTACCCACCGTGCGACCGGGGCATACTGCCTGGTGTGGTGTGAAATCCACAGGACGTGTGCACACGATCGAGCGTACTGGTCCTCGTAACCACGTGCGTAACCAGAACATTCTGGATGGTCTCGCGTTTGCTCGGGCTACACACCTTGAGGAGGATTGCAGAGATGAACTTGAAGAATGCACTCGGTAGCTTTGCCCTGGTCGCGGCGGTCGCAGCAGGGTCCACAGGATGCGTCGTACGGGCGCGTGGGCAGGTGAGCGCACCCGTCGCCTACGTCGAGGTCGACGAGGACCCGCCGCCGCCGCGCGCGGTGGTCGTCGAGACTCGCCCCGGCTTCCTCTACGTCCAGGGTCGCTGGGATCGCCGCGGCAGTGAGTGGATCTGGCTCGACGGTCGCTGGGAACGCGAGCGCGCCGGCTATCGCTGGGACGATGGTCGCTGGGAGCGTCGTGGCCGCGGTCACGTCTGGGTCGAGGGCCGCTGGAGCGGCGGTGGTGGAGGCCGGGTCAACGAGGGGCCGCAGGTCCGCGATCATCGCAGCGATCCCCCGCCGCCGCCGCCGCAGCCGCAGGGTCCGATCATTCGCGACCATCGCTGACTCGTCGCCCGCGAGTGCGATGGCATAGTCACGGCGTGAAAGCGCTGTGGCTCTTGTTGTTCGTGGCCTGCAACTCGAGCGCCGCGCCGCCGACCGGTACGCCCGCTGGATCTGCCGCAGCTCGACCGGCATCCACCAAGGTCGCCGATCCGAACGCGATGCAGGGCAAGGAGCTCTACGCCGCGCTGTGCGCGCCGTGCCACGGCAAGCTGCTCGAGGGCTACGCCGCCGATCACGCGCCGTCGTTGATCACCAAGACGTTCCTCGAGAGCGTCACCGATGACTTCTTGAACCGCTCGATCGGCACCGGCCGCCCGGGGACATCGATGGCGGCCTACGGCAAGCAGCTCGGCGGTCCGCTCGACGATCAGGCCGTCACCCGGCTCGTGCGCTACATCCGCGAGCGCGGCAACGTACCGACCGCCACGCTCCCCGGGATCACGCTGCCGGGCGATGCGAAGCGCGGCGCGGCGATCTACGACGCCAGCTGCAAGGTCTGCCACGGCGATACCGCGTCGCGCGGCGAGGCCGTGCACCTCGCGAACTCCGCGTTCCTGTCGCAGGCGACGGATCCGTTCCTGCGCCACGCGATCCTCAACGGTCGGGCGGGCACCAAGATGGTGGCGTTCAAGGGCAAGCTCGACGAGGAGCAGATCGCCGACGTGATCGCCCACGTCCGTTCGTTCGCGAACCCCGCGGCGCCGATCATCACGCAGCTCCCGGCGCCGACCGGCAAGGAGCCGCTCGTGATCTTCCCGAAAGGCAAGGAGCCGGACTGGAAGCTCACCGAAGACCGGTTCGTGCCCGTCGACATCGTGAAGAAGGCGTACGACGACAAGCGCAAGTTCATCATCATCGATGCGCGGCCACCCTCGGAGTGGATGCGCGCGCACATCACGGGCGCGGTCTCGATCCCGTATCACGACCTCACGCGGCTCGACGAGATCCCGAAGGACACCTGGGTGATCGCATACTGCGCGTGCCCGCATCACCTCTCGGGTGAGGTGGTCGATGCGCTGCGCAAGCGAGGCCACACGCGGTCGGCAATCCTCGACGAAGGGATCAACGACTGGCATCGCAAGGGCTATCCGATGACGGTCGCCGCAGGCGTCGAGAAGCCGGCCAGCGAGCCGGTGCCGCCCGCGGGACAGATCCGGTAGCTTGCCTGTCACGTTCTCCGCGCTGGCGACATTACAGGGCATGACGAACCGGACCCTGCTCCTTGCCCTCGGCACGTTGACCGCCTGCGCCACCTCGGCGGAGCCCGTCCAGACCCTCGACTTTTCGGTGTCCGATCTGGTCGAGCTTCCGGCGCCGCCGAAACCGCCGGGGCCGCTGGGCAAGCGAGCGATCCGCGCCGCGATCCAGGGCGTGCAGGCGCAGCTGGCGCGCTGTGCGCGTACCGTGACGCATCCGGCAGGAGCGATCGAGGTGACGCTGTCCATCGGTGCTGAGTCGGTCGTCGAGGACGCGCAGGTGAACGCGTTCGGCAATGCTGCGATCGGCAACTGCATGCACGACCTCCTGGTCAGCCTCGAGCTGCCCGCAATGACCGAGCCAGGGCACTGGACCGTCCACTATCCGTTCGCCGTCGGCGCCAACCGCTAGACTGGACGCGCGTGCTCGACTTCGAGGATCTCGTTCGCCGGCACCAGGGTGCCGTGTGCGCCACGGCGTACGCGGTGCTCCGGGACCGCGCGCGCAGCGAGGAGGTGGCCCAGGACGCGTTCCTGATCGCATGGCGACAGCTGGCTTCGTTGCCGGCTCCGCCGACCTTACCCGCATGGATCTGCGGCATCGCACGCAACCTCGCGCGCAATGCGTCGCGCAAGCGCCGGGAGACCACCATGGCGTCGACACCGGACCTGCCGTCGACCTCGACGGCGCTCGATACGCTGCTCGATCGCGAGGCCAGCGAGATCGCCGCACGGGCACTCGACTCGCTCGGCGAGCGCGATCGCGAGGTGGTGGTGATGTATTACCGCGGCGAGGAATCGGTTGCGGAGGTCGCGGCCGCGCTCGGGATCACGGAACCCACGGCGCGGCAACGCTTGCATCGCGGCCGCGAGCGCCTCAGATCGGCGGCGGCACTCGTGGAAGCCACGCTGCGCCGTACGCGGCCGAGCGCGGCGTTCACGATCGCGTGCGTCGCGGCGCTCGCGGTGGGCAAGGTGACGCCAGCGGCGGCGGCGGCGCCGAGCACGTCGTGGGTACCGCTCGCGATCGGCGGTGTGCTGGCGGTGACGATCGGCGGCGCGGTGGTGTGGAGGGGGACGCAGGCCAGCTCGTCGCAGGCAATTGCTGGTCGCCAGGTCTCGGAGGCGACCGGTGCGGGCGGGCCCTCGATGCCTTCGATCGCGCGCGCTCGTCGCGTGGTCGAGCGGATCGACGCGACCGAGCGGGTCGAGATGCTCGAGCGGGTACGTGCAGCGCTGGCGCGGACTCGCAGCGCCGCGGCATCGAGCAGTGGCGGCGCCGACGACGACCATGTGAAGGTCTACGATTTCAGCGACAACCTGCTCGTGGATGTCGCGCCCGCTGATCCGCCGGAGCCGGCAGTGCTCTCGAAGCAAACGCTGCGCTACGGCATCCAGCTGATCTATCCACTGCTGCTCGACTGCCACCCGTCACCTGGCACGTTTCCGGTGAAGCTACGTCTCGCCGGGGCGCCCGATGTCGGGACGTTGGTCGACTCGGTGGAGCTGACGGGCGACTTGGCGGCCACGGCGAGCTCCTGCCTCCGCCAGACGCTCATGACGATCGAGCTGCCGCCCATGCTCGAAGCTGGAACCTGGGACGTCGTCTACCCGCTCGTGGTGCCCGCGAACTAAACGTCTGCGCGCTGACGACGGTTCGTCGTGCCCAGGCGCTCAGCTGTGGCGTCTTCGCGGCGTTTAGAGCGGGGAGCTGCGTCTCCAGGGAGCACAGGCGTGGCCCGCCCCTTGCTCTGCCTGGGCACAACACTCAACGAGGAGATCGCAATGAGCAACGAAAGCAAGCGCGCGGAAGGCGTGGCGGAAGAGATCGGCGGCAAGCTGAAGGCGGGCCTCGGCAAGGTGCTCGGCAACGAGCAGATGCAGGCCGAGGGCATCGTGAAGGAAAAGAAGGGCGAGGCCAAGCAGGAGGCCGCGAAGGCGGCGGAGCGCACCAAGGGCAAGGTCGAGGAGATCGTGGGTGCGGTGAAGAACCGCGTCGGCGCCGTCATCGACAACGAGCAGATGCAGGCCGAAGGAAAGGCCAAGGAGCTCGAGGGCGAGGCGCGGCAGAAGGCGAACGAGAAGTAGTCGTTCTCGACGACCGCACTACGTCCCAGACCCATCCGGGTAACGGGACGTTTTGCATTTGTACGCGGCGTTCGCCGAACCTGCTCTCACCTGCGAGCTCAACGAGCCGACCACTGGCAGCGGAACAGCGAACCGATCGCAGCTTGTCGAACCTCGCCGGCAAACGATGATGGGCCCACCTCCTAACTCGCGAGCGTGCCGCGTTATCGTGCGTGGGTGTCGCGATGCGCCGACGCGTTGCGGATCGTCGACTTGAATTCGGCAGAGGTTTAGTCCTCCGCGGTCCTGCCGCGCGATGGTCACGCGCGGCTTGGAGCCGGGCCAGGCACGCGCGTCACGACGACACTGGCACCGACTACGCGAGGCAGACTCCCCGGCGCCGGGTTTGCGTTACAGCTAGCGACGGTTAGCGACGGTTAGCGACGGTTAACAAGCCAGGCGACGACGTCCACCTTGCCCTCGCGCTTCGCGATGTCGAGCGCCATGCTGTCCCGAAACTGCGCGTCGACGTCGGCGCCAAGCTCGACCATCGTCTGCGCCGCGTCCAGGTGCCCGAGCGCGCACGCGAATTGGAGCGGCGTATATCCGCGCTTGGTACGTGGCTCCAGTGGATGCCCGCGCTCCACGAGCCAACGCACGGC
>JAYUVX010000309.1:0-12275 GCA_043753855.1 Myxococcales bacterium
TCTGAAGGTGGCGGATCCACGCAATCCCTCGGGCCGGCGGCCACCGATGCTGCCGCTGCCCCCGCCACCTGAAGAGGAGGCGGCGCCAGCACGCCAGCGGCAGGTTCGCCGCGGATTGCCGACCCGCGATGTGACCACCGAGCTGCCGCGGCTGCCCGAGGTCGGCGTCCACGACGGGTCGAGTGAGGTCCACATCGATCACCGGGCGCTCTCGCCGAACCGTGACTCGCTGTCGGGCGCCCGCGCGCTGCCCGTGCGTGTGGCCACGGCGGCGGTGCAGAGCCCGGCGCAGCGCGAGCGCGCAGCACGGCCCACCGCCGCCGAGAAGCCGGTGAGCAAGACCGTGGTCGCGTCGCGGCAGATGATGCAGACGCCACTACCGCCCGCGCGCAGCGCGCAGCAGCGGGTCCATACGGCCCAGCACAGCTCGCTGATCGGTGGCCGATATCAGATCGTCCAGCGCATCGGGCAGGGCGGCATGGGCAAGGTCTACAAGGTCACCCACACGCACCTGTCACGCACGTTCGCGCTGAAGATCATCTCGAATCAGGTCGCGGAGACCGACGAGGCCCGCGAGCTGTTCTACCGCGAGGCGCGGTTCGCCTCCGCCATGGCCCATCCGAACATCACCTCCGTCGTCGACTTCGGCGAGGACGAGAAGGTCGGCATGTTCATGGTCATGGAGTACGTCGACGGCGAGCCGCTCAACCGGATCCTGTTCCGCGAGAAGCGGCTCAGCGTTCGCAAGGCGTGCGAGATCGTGTCCCAGATCGCCGAGGCGCTGCACTACATCCACAAGCAGAACGTCGTCCACTGCGACATCAAGACCGAGAACATCCTGATCACCGAGGAGGAGTACGAGGGCAAGCGGACCCGCATGGTGCCCAAGCTCCTCGACTTCGGCCTCGCGCGCTCGCTGGTCGCCAGCCGCGCCTCGACCTCGCTGTCGGGAACGCCGCACTACGTCGCGCCCGAGCGGATCCGCGGCGAACCGGCGTCTCCGGCCAGTGACGTGTACGGCGTCGGGATCTTGCTGTACGAGCTGATCTGCGGCGCGGTCCCGTGGGATGGCCCGGTGCAGAAGATCCTCGCGGGTCACCTCGACGAGGTGCCAAAGCCGCCGTCGCAGATTGTCGAGGGGCTCGACCCGGCGCTCGAGACGCTGATCCTGCACGCCCTCGAGAAGAAGCCGGCGAACCGCCACAAGGACATGGCCGCGTTCCTTTACGAGATGCGCACCGTCATGGACATGATGGGGATCTCGCGCCGCGGTCAGCGTGGTGGTCCCTCCAAGCGCGTCGTGATCGAACAGGCGCCGTCGCCGCCGAATCGCCGCGACGAGAATGCGCGGATCGCGTTCGACATCTGTCGCCTGCCGCTCGCGTTGCTCAGCACGCACGGCGTGATCATCGCGGCGAACCCGGCGTTCGCGAAGTTCGTGATGGGGCTGCAGGTCGAGGTCGAAGGCTTGCCGGTTCGCTCCACCGCACTCGCGAATGCGTGGAACACCGCCGAGGCCGACATCCACCGCACGATCGCCGGGAATCCGATCCGGCGGATCATCGAGATCGATCTCCCCGATGGCGAGGTTCGCCGGCTGCTGCTGTGGCTCGACGCCGTCTCGCGCGACCAGGTCCTGCTCGGCGTCCAGCCACTCGATCTGTAGGCACCAGTGGTCCGGCCACCACATGAAATCAAAGGTCGGGGCCACCTCGAACGAGGGTTAGCGTAACGTCGAACGCCTGAGGGTTGTCGAGCCAGGTCTGCGCGTGTTGGTCGTGGACGACGACGAGGATGTCGTGGAGGTCCTGGTCGATGGTCTGCTCAGCTACGGACACGAGGCGCACGGCGTGTGTACCGCCGAGGGCGCACTGCGCGCGCTCGCGTCGTTCCGGCCCCAGCTCGCGATCATCGATATCTCGCTCGGGTTGACCGACGGCTGGACGCTCGCCGGGCAGATCCGCGCGCTCGAGCTCGCGGACCCGCCTATGTTGATCGCGCTGAGCGGCCTCTCCGACGACGGCGATCGCGATCGATCACTCGCCGTGGGCTTTACCGCGCACCTCTTGAAACCGGTCCGCATGTCCAAGCTCGATGCCTACCTGCGCGGCCGCGGACCCGAGCCCGCGGATCGCTGACTCACGGCCGAATCACGGCCGGTCAGGGCCGGTTCACGGGACGATGCCGACGCACTCGCCGGCGCAGCCGAACGTCCCGGCGCACGAGCGATCGTCGATGCAGCTCTCGCAGCTCTCGGCCTTGTTGCCGTACGCCTCATCCTCCGCCTTGTCGCGGCACTTCGACGCGCAGGCACTTGCGTCGTAGTTCGCGTCGTAGCAGTCCTTGTAACGGTTGCAGATGTCGTTGCAGTCGTAGGCGTGCTCGGCCTTCGAGCAGCCAGGTGTGGTGACTGCGAACGCGAGCGTGAGCGTGGTCAGCGCAACAAATCCAAGTTTGAACATGCGCGCTGGACGTCCACGCGGCGTGCCACCCTGAAAGCCGCGCGAAGTCCGCGATTGTCCTGCCCTGGTGCCGCGCGCATGCGCCCGCGCCCATGCAAGGGTGCGCAGGGGCTCGATGAACGTCGCTACGGCATCGTGATGTGAACGTTCTACCGTGGCGCGGACGGTCGCATCGCGCCGTCGCTTGCCCACCGTCGAGGACGCGTCTACGTTCCCCCGGCATGTTGATGAAACCCCTTCGCGCCGCATTGATCGGCGCCGCCTTGCTGGTCCCGGTGATCGCACTCGCCGGCGATCCTCCCAAGGCGGCGTTCAAGGCTCCGGTACCGACGGACGCGGATCCGAAGATCGCGTTCGAGAAGTACACGCTGCCCAACGGTCTCGAGGTGCTGCTGGTCCCCGACAAGACTGTTCCGCTGGTCGCGGTGTCGGTCTGGTACCACGTGGGATCGGGCAACGAGGTCTACGGCAAGAGCGGCTTCGCCCACCTGTTCGAGCACATGCTGTTTCAGGGCTCGGAGCACGTCGGCAGCGACAATCACTTCGACATCCTGAAGAAGATCGGCGTGACCGACGTCAACGGCACGACCAACTCCGATCGCACGAACTACTTCGAGGTGGTCCCGAGCAACCAGCTCGAGACCGCGCTGTGGCTCGAGAGCGACCGCATGGGCTACCTGCTGCTGCCGCCCAGGGACGTGAAGGGCGATCCGGCGAACGCGTTCGCGAGCAGCCTCGCGAACCAGATCGATGTGGTGCGCAACGAGCGCCGCCAGCGCTACGACAACGTGCCGTACGGCAAGACCCGGTTCGCGGTGGCGCAGGCGCTGTACCCCGAGGGGCATCCGTATCGCTACCTGACGATCGGCAAGCACGAGGACCTCACGTCCGCGGCGGTCGATGACGTGAAGAACTTCTTCAAGACCTGGTACGTGCCCGCGAACGCCACGCTCGCGATCGCCGGTGACTTCGAGAGCGCCGATGCGCGCGCGCTCGTCGAGAGGTGGTTCGGCAAGTTCCCGGTGAGCACCAAGCCGAAGGTCGTGGCGGTCGCTGCGCCCGCGATCAAGGCGAGCGAGACCACGATCGAGGATGGCTTCGCGAAGCTGCGCCAGATCCAGTTCACCTGGCACTCGCCCGCGAACTTCGCCCCCGGCGATGCCGAGCTCGAGATCGCCGCCAATGCGCTGTCCAACGAGGGTCCGGGCCGGCTCTACAAGGAGCTGGTCTACAAGGGGCTCGCGCAGTCGGTGAGCGCGTTCCAGTCGGGTGCCGGGTTCTCGGGCACGTTCACCGTGTCGGTGACGCTGCGTGGCGATTCGGATCTCGCGATGGTCAAGAAGACGGTGCTCGCCGAGGTCGCGCGACTTGCCGCCGAGAACCTGACGCAGAAGGAGATCGAGCGCGTGATCGCCGCCAACGAGGCCGGCACGATCCGCCGGTTCGAGACCGCGTTCGGCCGTGCCGAGACGCTGCAGGCCTACAACCAATATCTCGGTGATCCCAACAAGATCACCTGGGATCTCGATCGCTATCGCACCACCACCGCCGCGGCGATCCAGAAGACGGTGGCGACCTACCTCGTTCCCGATCGCGTCGCGATCGTGATCACCAACCCGTCGAACGCGGGAGCCAAGAAGTGAAGCGCGCAGCCTTCGTCTCCACGGTCCTCTGCGTCCTCGCCGCGTGCGGTGGCTCGTCGCCGCCCGCCGCCAAACCCGCACCCCCGCCGACCCCGGATTCCGCGGCCGTCGTTGCCACGTCGGAGCCTACACCGATGCTAGAGCCAGCCAAGGCCACCCAGACCGCCACACCGCAGGAGCTCGCGTTCCCCGAGGAGCCGTTCCGCAGCGAGCAGCCGAAGGCCGGTCCGCCGCGCGCGTTCAAGCTGCCGAAGGTCAAGCCGTTCACGCTGAAGAGCGGGATCAAGGTCTTCCTCGTCGAGCAGCACGCGCTGCCGCTGGTGTCGCTCGATCTCAACTTCGATGCCGGATCGATGACCGATCCGAAGGGCAAGGAGGGGCTCGCCGGCGTCTGCATGGCGATGCTCACCGAGGGGACGCAGCAGCTCGACAAGATCCAGTACGCCGAGGCGCTCGCGGATGTGGCCTCGAACGTCGGCAGCTACGCCGGTGATGACTCGGCCGGCGTCTCGCTCGGCAGCCTCACCAAGCACCTCGACACCACGTTCAAGCTGTTCGTCGACACACTGACCCAGCCCGGGTTCCGCGCGTCGGACTTCGACCGGATGATCAAGCGCCGGATCGAGAGCGTGAAGCAATCGAAGGGCAACCCCGCGTCGGTCGCCGGCCGCGTCACCGGCGCGGTGCTCTATGGCATCACGCATCCGTTCGGCACGGTGATCACCGAGGAGTCGCTAAAGGCGATCACGCTCGAAGACTGCAAGCAGTTCGCGACCAGATGGCTCAAGCCCAGTGGTGCGCGGCTGTTCGTCGTCGGAGACCTGACCGAGGCGCAGGTCCGCGGGATGTTCGATGGCGGCGCGCTCGCGGCGTGGAAGGGCGCGGTTCCCAAGGCGCCGGCACTGCCCGCTCCGAAGGGCCCGAGCGGCCGGATCTTCTTCGTGAACATGCCCGGTGCCGCGCAGTCGCAGGTCTCGCTGATCCACTTCGGTCCCAAGCGCACCGCGCCCGACTACTTCGCGAACTCGATGATGGCCGCGGTGTTCGGCGGCGGGTTCTCGAGCCGGATCAACATGAACCTGCGCGAGGACAAGGGATACTCCTACGGCGCGCGCGGCGGCTTCAGCTACTCGAAGAGCTACGGCTCGTTCAACGCGAGCGCCTCGGTCCGCACCGACTCGACGTACCAGACGCTGCTCGAGATCGACCGTGAGGTGAAGGCGTTGTGGAAGGGCACCAAGGTCGTCACCAAGGACGAGCTCGAGCGCGAGAAGCAGGGCGCGATCCTCGGGCTCCCCGGTCGGTTCCAGACCGCGCAGGCGGCGCTCGGCCAGTACCGTGGGCTCGTGTACTACGGACTCCCACTCGACTATTACAACAGCTATGTCGCGAACATCGGCAAGGTCAACGAGGCGGCCGTCAAGGCGTCGGCTGCCAAGCAGCTCAAGCCCGGGCAGGCGGTCTACCTGATCGTCGGTGATGCCGACGCCAAGGTCGTGGTCCGCGAGGGCACCAAGGACGTTCCGTACCTGAAGGACGGAAAGCAGCTCACGCTGCGTGAGGCGCTCACCGATCTCGCGGCGCGCGGCGATGTCGGGCAGGGTGGAGTGGTCGAGCTGAACACGGACGGACTACCCGTTCGCTAACCCAGATTCCTGCGACCAAAATAACCACTCCCACAGCGATCCATGTGGGTCGTTGTGCGGCGGTTCTCCGACGAGGAATCAGTTCTCGCGTGGCCCTGGACCAAGTAGACTTGGTCCCATGAAGACGTCTACTTGGTGCGCGCTCGGTGGTGCAGTCGCGTTGCTGGTCGCCACGCCACGCCCTGCGGCTGCCGACTGTGTTCCCGGCTTCAGCTTCGCCGCGTTCGGCAAGGACAACATCGGGTACGGCGGCGGCAGCACGACAGGGAGCTTCAGCTCCGCGGTCGGCGCGTACGGCGTCCCGGCGTCGAACGCGAGCACGACCTCCGGCGGCAACATCGGCACCAACAGCTCGTCGTGCGCGGCGGTCAACACCGCCGGCGTGTCGCTGACGGGCGCGAGCACGACGATCGGCGGAAATATCCAGACCGGCGTCGGCAGCACCGCGTGCACGGTGTCTGGATCACCCCCGGCGACCGTGACTGCCGGTACCACACCGCAGACGTCGAACACCGTGTTCACGTCGGTCGTGATCCCGGCGCAGATCGGCACGAACAACGGTTCGTTCTCGGGCTCGGGGACGCTGTCGCCGCTGACGAACAACTACTGGGACACCATCACCGTCTCGCCCTCGGGCTCGCTGGTCCTCAGCGGCGGGGTGTACGTGATGGACAACATGACCTTGAAGGGGACGGTCACGGTCACTGCTCCGACAGTGATCTACCTGCGATGCAACATCTCGAGTGACGCCGTGACGATGTCCGGAACGCCGAACATCAACGATGCCGCTCCGCAGAAGTCGACGAACCTGGTGTTCATGCTCGGGCCCAACTGCTTGACCGCCGACTTCCAGGGCGGAACCAACGCAGCGTTCGCGGTGTATGGCCCCGACACGGATATCAGCATCCACGGTGGCACCAACCTCTACGGCTCGGTGGTCGGCAAGGAGGTCGTCGTCAGCGGTGGTGTGCGGGTCGTCTACGACACCGCGCTCGCCAACTTCGTGCCTGGCGGCTACACGTGCGCTGGCAGCGAGATCTCGCGCGCCTCGCCGGTGATCGCGGCGATCACGCCCAACTATGGCGGAGCGGCGCAAAACTCCCTGGTCCAGGGAACGTTCGTACCCCCCGCGGGTGCCGCGACCACGATCACGGATGATGCTTCGATCGTCGCCCTCACGTTCCCGTACATGGTCGGTCACATGCGCGCGACGATCGCCTCGACGGTCTCGACGGGCGGCTCGTACTTGACGGGCACCGCCTGCACCGCCGCGAACACACCGACCGGGTGCTCGGTGCTGTTCGATGCCGGTGCCACCGGGATGATCCCTGCCCCCAACTCCGTCTCCACCACGCCGTGCGCCTCCGCGGCGGGCAGCTGCCGCTACGTGTTCACCAACACCGATGCAGCCCCGACGACCGGCGTGCAGTTCCATCCGACCAAGACGGTGATCGCCGCGGACACGGTGACGGCAAACCTCGTCGGTTCCAGGATCACCACGGGCCTCACCGGGCCGTTCACCGTTGCCCGGTACCAGGCGCTGATGACCAAGCTCCTGTCGGCGAACCTCGGTGGCGTCGATCGATCGACGGTCGCGGTGATCCCGCCGAGCAGCTACGCCGGCTCGGGCACCCGCGCGACGATGGCGTACTTCGGCGCGACCGACGGCATGTTGCACGCCGTGTGCGCGAGCAAGACCGGCGCCTGCGCGGGCTTGACCCTCGGCAAGGAGCTGTGGGCGTTCCTCCCGCGCGTCCAGTTGCCGCTGATCGCGACCAACACGACGCGCATCGATGGTTCGGTGCGCGTCATCGATGCGTTCGGTGACTTCACCAACAACCCCGCCACCGGCACGAAGTCCTGGCGCACCATCCTCACGTTCCAGACCGGATACGCCGGGACGTCAACGCCCGCCGTGTACGCACTCGACGTCACCGACCCCGCGAACCCGATCATCCTGTGGGAGTACACGCAGCCGACCACGGTGGGCTCGACCGCCCTGGGCGTCGGGCTGACCGTCACGGCCGGCCCGACCCTGGTCGGTGGCTCGCTCAACAACATCGCGATGATCCAGACCAGCAACGGCGGCACCAGCGGCGCCGGCGTGTATGCCACGGCGCTGTCGCTCGAGACCGGCTCGCCGAAGTGGACCACCCCGTTCACCTACCTCTACTCCACTGCCGCGCGGTACAGCGCGGGTGATCAGACGGCGCTCGCGCGTGGCATCCCGGGCGGTGGCGTCGCCGTGGATCTCGGCGGTCAGGGCTACGTCACGGACTTCGTCATGGGCGACATCTTCGGAAACCTGTGGCGGTTGAACGCGCTCGATGGAGCGAGCCGCAACGGTACCAACACGCCGCTGTTCTCGTTCTCGACGAACTACCACCCGATCGGTGCGACACCCGCGATCTACTCGAACGGTAGCCAGCAGTTCGCGGCGTTCGCATCGGGCGGCTATGTCGATCCGATCGCCACCACCTACTCGACCGCGAATCAGTACGTGATGGCCGTCAAGCTGGCCTCGACAGCGGCAACGATCAGCGAGACCTCCAGCGCGTGTGCCTCGTGTGCCGTGGCGCTCAAAGCCGACCTCACCGGCAGCAAGGGCTTCTCGCAGCTGCTCGTCGTGGGTGGCCAGCTGTTCGTGACGTCGAGCGCGGTGGATGTGAATTCGTCGAGCTACGGCAGCTCCACCTCGAGTACCGGCACCGAGACGATTGCCAACCTGGGCACGCTGGCGGTGACCACGACGACCGCCATCTTCGCCGGTGGCAGCTCGCTCGCGAACAACGGCACCACGATGTACAGCTCGTCCAGCCAGAAGCAGCAGCAGCTGTCATCGGCCACGAGCACCGTCGGTGCCTCCGTCGAGCTGACGGCAGCGCTCAAGGTATTCCGGGACCTTTGGCTTCGCTCAGAGTGACCGACATTGTGCGCGATTCCCCGACGAGGATCTCGGGGTGGCGCTGCGAGAAAGTCGTGTAGACTTGTGTCATGAAGATCTCGACGTGGTGCGCGCTCGCGGGTGCACTGACTGCACTCGCGGCCGCACCTCGCCTCGCTGACGCCGCAAGCTGCACGATCCCTGGATTCGATATGGCCGCGTTCGGCGATCTCGGAATCAGCATGGGTAACGGCAACACGGATAGCTACGACTCCGGTGTGGGTTCGTACGCAACATCGGTGTGCAACAGCGTCTCGAGCTGCGTCGGCGGCGTCGCGACGAACAATCCCGCGACCGGCGCGGTCAGCCTGGGACCGAACGGGGATGTGAAGGGACAGTGCCAGATCGGCGCGACCGGCAGCACGTCGGGCATCTCGGGCTCGAGTGGATGCGCGACCACCGCGGTGCAAGCGGCACCGGTGACGCTGCCGGTGCCGAGTGTGCCGGCGTCCCCGGTGCCCACCGCGCTCGGAGCCGTCTCCGGTAGCTTCACGATCCCCGCGGCGGGCTCGTACACGATGTCGTCGCTCTCGATGTCGGGCCAGTCGAAGCTCACCGTCAATGCGGGCCCGGTCATCATCTATCTGACCGGCAGCGGCAGCGTCGTCAGCATGTCGGGACAGGCCGGGGTCAACAACAACACCCAGATCCCTTCCAACGTGATCTTCATGTGCACGAGCTCGTCGCCGCAGACGCTCTCGCTCACTGGTAACGGTAAAGCATACTTCTCGGTGTACTGCCCGAAGGCCGACATCACGATCGCTGGTAACGGAGCCGTCTACGGTGCGGTGGTCGGCAAGACCGTCGACTTCAACGGCAACAACGGCTACGTCCACTACGACCAGGCGCTCGCGACCACCACGAGCAATGCGATCAGCTGCAGCGGTAGCGAGGTCACGCGCTCCTCGCCGGTGATCGCGGCGATCACGCCGCCGTACGGCGGTGCCGCTGTGGACTCGCTGGTTCAAGGCTCGTTCGTGGCCAACACGAGTGCCAAGACCACGATCACGAACGCTGCTTCGATCAGCTCGCTGACCTTCCCCTACTACACGGGCCACATGCGCGCCACGATCGCATCGAAGGTGACCTCCACCGCATCGACGCTTTCGGGCACGGTCTGCACGGCGAGCAACACCCCGGCCGGCTGCTCGGTGCTGTTCGATGCCGGTGCAACGGGCAAGATCCCGGCGGCGAACAGTCCGAGCACGACGGCCTGTGGCTCGGCGGTGGGTAGCTGCCGCTACGTGTTCACGAACACGAACACCACGCCGACCAACGGGGTCACGTTCCACCCGCCCACGACGGTGATCTCCGGCAGCACCACGACCGCGGCCTTGATCGGCTCGCTGATCACCGCGGGGCTCGCCGGCCCGTTCACCACGGCGAGCTACCAGACGCTGATGACCAAGATCCTCGGAGCAGGGCTTGGCGGCGTGGATCGCTCCACCGTCGCCGTGATCCCGCCGAGCGCGTACGCAGGTGTCGGCACGCGCCCGACCATGGCGTACTTCGGTGCCACCGACGGCATGATCCACGCGGTGTGCGCGAGCCAGACCGGTGCGTGTGCGACGGCGGGACTCGGCACCGAGCTGTGGGCATTTCTTCCTCGCGTTCAGCTCCCGCTGATCGCGACCAACCTGACCCGGATCGATGGCTCGGTGCGCGTCGTCGATGCGTTCGGCGACTTTGTCAATGCGTCCGCGAACGGCACCAAGAGCTGGCGCACCGTCCTCACGTTCCAGACCGGATACGCCGGCACGTCGAAGCCCGCGGTGTACGCGCTCGACGTCACCGATCCCGCCAATCCGACGATCCTGTGGGAGCACACGCAGCCGACGACCGTTGGCAGCACGGCGCTCGGTGTGGGACTCACGGTCGCCGCGGGTCCGACGCTGGTCGGCGGTTCGCTGTTCAACGTTGCCGTCGTCGAGACCAGCAATGGTGGCAGCGGCGGCGCGGGCATCTACGTCAACGAGGTGTCGCTCGAGACCGGTTCCGCGAAGTGGGCCAGCCCGTTCACCTATCTGTACTCGGCGTCGAGCCGGTACAGCGCCGGTGATCAGGTCGCGCTCGCGCGGGGTGTCCCCGGTGGCGCGGTCCCCGCGGACCTCACCAACCAGGGCTACATCACCGACTTCGTGATGGGGGACATCTTCGGTAACCTGTGGCGATTGAACGCGATTGATGGAACGAGCCGCAACGGGACCAACACGCCGCTGTTCGCGTTCTCGACCAACTACCACCCGATCGGCGCGACTCCCGCGATCTACTCGAACGGTAGCCAGCAGTTCGCGGCGTTCGCATCGGGTGGCTACGTCGATCCGACGGCCGCGACGTACTCCACGAACAACCAGTACCTGATGGCGGTCAAGCTCGCCTCGACTGCATCCACGGTGGACGAGACCGCGGCTGCGTGTGCGACGTGTGCGCTGACCATCAACTCCGCACTGACCGGCAGCAAGGCGTTCTCGCAGGTGCTGGTCGTCGGGACCCAGCTGTTCGTGACCTCGAGCTCGGTCGACGTGAACTCCTCCACCTACGGCAGCTTCACGACCAGCTCCGGACTCGAGACCGTCGCGAACCTCAGCAACCTCGCGGTCGCTCCATCGACGGCGATCTTCGCGGGTGGCAGCTCGCTCGCGAGTAGTGGGACAACGCTCTACAGCTCGTCGAGTCAGAAGCAGCAGCAGCTGACCTCCGCCACCACGTCCGTGGGGCCGTCGGTCGAGGTCACGGCAGCGCTGAAGGTGTTCCGCGACCTGTGGTTGCGCTCCGAGTGACAGCACGAACGTTTGCGGGTCACCCTGCACCGCGTGATAGACTGGATAGGATGGACCAGGGAAACATCGTCGTCGCTGCGCGCCGTCCCGGCGAGCGCGGATTCACGGTGATCGAGCTGATGGTCGTCGTCGTGATCGTCGGGGTTCTCGCGGCGATCGTCGTCCCCGGATGGTTGCGGTCCACCACGAAGGCGAAGGCGGAGACCGAGGTGAACGCGATGTTCACCGAGATCGGCGTCAAGGAAGAGCAGTACAAGATCGAGAACAACGTGTACTTGACGACGGTGAAGTGCCCGACCACGCCGACCTCGACGGGTGTCGACTGGGCCGCTGCGTGTCTCACCGGGTCGTCGACCTGGGACACCGTGCGCGTCGCTCCGCCGGAGAAGCTGCTCGGATGCACGTACGTGGTCACCGCCGGTGCGGCCGGGAGCACGCCGTCGCCGCCCGCCGGATTCACGATGACCACGCCGATCACGGGCTGGTGGTTCGTCCTCGCGGAGTGCGATGCAGATGGCAACACCGCGACCAACTCGTTCTATTTTCAGAGCAGCGTCGACACCAAGATCCAGAAGAAGAATTCAGGGTCATGATACTCCGTCGGAACCATGGCGGCTTCACGCTCGTCGAGCTCATGGTGGTGATCGCGATCATCGGCGTGCTCACGGCGTTGATGATGAGCGTCAGCGGCAGGACGTACGGCGCGAACCCGCGTAACTACTCCGAGCAGCTGGTCCAGACCCTGGGCCTCGCGAAGCAGCGCGCGGTCTCCACGCGCAAGTGGCAGCGGGTCGAGATCA
>JAYUVX010000310.1:0-12143 GCA_043753855.1 Myxococcales bacterium
CGACAGGCCATGAGCCCGGGCAACGCGACGTCGGCACCAGGTGATGAACGCGCGAACCGACGCTGGCTGATTGGACTATGCATCACGGTGGCGTTCGGACTGTTCGGCGCGGTGATGGCGGTGCTGGCCTACACGAACCGCACGAGTGCACCCGCGTCACGCGCGCCGACCAGTACGGCAGCGCCCGCTGGAGCGCCCGAGCCGGCCGCCCCCGACGGGCCAGAGCGTGGCAAGGGCCATGGCAAGGACCACGGCCGCGACTGAGTTGCCTGCCGGCTACTCGGTGCCGTACTTGAACGACAGCGATACGCGAGCGCGATACGCGACCACCTTGCCGCCCTCGACCTTCATGTCGAGCTTCGTGACCTCGGCGATCCGAAGATCGCGCAGGGTCTTCGCGGCCGTCTCGACGGCAAGTCGCGCAGCGTCCTCCCACGACTTCGTGCTCGTACCGATGATCTCCGTGACACGATAGACACCTGCTTCTTTGTCAGCCATTGGGTCCGTACTCTAGACGATTCCCGTCGCCGCGTACGGTCGGGTGCAAGCGCGATACGCTGCGGTTCCAGCGTGGGCACCACTGACCCGCGATCGAGTCCAGGTGCCCAGTCCGCTGCTCTACACGATCGGTCACTCCACGCGAACCTACGGGGAGCTACGCACGGCCCTGCGCGCGTGGGAGGTCACGACGCTCGTCGATATCCGTCACTTCACTCGGTCCCGCGCGAACCCCCAGTTCAACGCTGCGGTGCTACGGCGAAAGCTCGCGCGCGATGGCATCACCTATCGAGTGATCGGTGCCCTCGGCGGCCGGCGCGGAACATCCAAGACCGCCGACCCTTCGCGCAATGCCGGCTGGGACGTCGCAGCGTTCGGCAACTATGCGGACTACGCCGAGACCCAGGCATTCGCAGCCGGGCTCGTCGAGCTGCTTGCGCTCGTGGAAACATCGACGTGCGCCATCATGTGTGCGGAGGCCGTGTGGTGGCGATGTCATCGCCGGATCGTCGCCGACTATGCGATCACGCGCGGCATTCGCGTTCGCCACATCTTCACGCCGACCAAGATGCAGCGTGCGTCTCGAACACCATTTGCTCGTGTAGACCGGCGGACCCACACGCTGCGGTATCCGAGGCCACGCGACTAGCTGCGGATCACGTGTGCTTCCGCGAGCTCGCTGGCGTCGAGAGGCTCGTAGTAGCTCTCCGCCCAGTCGAACATCGCGTCGTCGACCTGGACCGTCAGCGTCCCACTGCCCTGGTTCCGCAGCCGGACCCGTTCGCGGCGGACCTCGCGGGAAACTTCGAGAACGTGGGCTTCGGTCCGGATGCCGGCGGCGCGGGTGAGCTCGCGAACGCATGCGCGTTGGTCGCGCGTGAAGAAGCTGAGCTCGAGGATGACGGCGGTCTCGAGCTGGAGGAGCTGTCGCGCCACGCTCCAGATCTGCTGCTCGCAGCGCACGGTCCGTGGCAGCGACCACTCCAGCGTGAGCGGTGACGGTGCATCCATCATGAACAGCGCAGCCATCCACTCGTCCAGGCAGAAGAAGGCGGCCTTGCGTTCAGCCGCGAGCTTGCGGCCGAACGTTGTCTTGCCGGATCCAACAGGTCCATAGATCAGGTGCACGCTCGCCATTTCAGGTCCGAGCCTACAGCGAGCTACGCCACGAGTGGCAAGCGGATCGTGAAGCGAGTCCCGCGGCCGACATCGCTCTGGACCTCGATCGTTCCCGCGGCGCGCTCCACGAGGATCCGCGCGGCGGCGAGGCCGAGTCCGGTGCCGCGACCGACCGGCTTGGTCGTGAAGAACGGCTGAAACAGGTGCGAGAGGACCTCGCGTGGCATCCCCGCGCCGTCGTCCTGGACGTCGATCACCACGCGCTCGTGATCCCGGGCCACGCGAACGGCGATGGTTCCGGTGCCGGCGATCGCATCCTTCGCGTTGAGGACGAGGTTCGCGCAGATCCTCGTGAGGTCGTTCGCTCCGAACCCGACCCAGGCATCGTCGTCGGCGCAGATCTCGAGTGCGACCCGCGCGGGGAGCGTGCGGCGGACGAGCTTGGGGAGCGCGCGGACGACGTCGCCTGCGTTGCCTCGCTCGTCGCTGGCTCGTTCGGCGTGGGGTACGAACGCGGTGAGCGAACGCATGGTGCTGCGAGCGCTCTGAGCGACATCGACCACGTCATCCAGCGCGGGAGGAGGTAACTCCGCGGCGAGCGCGCGGGCATGGGCCTCGACGATCGCGAGCGCTGCACCGATCTCCGCCCCGACCTCGGCAGCGAGCTCCGCGATCTGATCGGCTCGGCGAGCTCGCGCGATCTCGGCCTCGACCCGATCGCGCTCGGTGAGCTCGCGTGCGGACGTTGCTTCGATCTCACGGCGTGCGCTGACGAGGTGACGAACGGCGTAGCTCACGATCGCGGCGATGCCGATCGCGGCGGTGATCGCGGCGAATGACGTCCGACGCCACGTCGAGACGTCGAGAAGATCCAGGGCCGGAGCTGCGCCGCTCAAGCGCTCGCTCCGGAGATCGCCGGCACTGAAGCCGGAACAGACGATGATCGGTCGCTTCGGCGAGCGGACGAACGAGGCAATGGCGATGTCCTCACCCGAGCCGTCGGGAAGCTGGAGGTCGGTGATCAGCAGATCGGGATCGGTCGCGAGCAGCGCCAGACCCTCGGCCACGGAGCTCGCGGGCGTGACCACGTAGCCGCGGCGTGTGACGAGCTGACACAACCGGCGCAGCACCATCGGCTCGTCCTCGACGACGAGCGCGGTTCGCAGCCGGCCGCGCTCGACGAGAGAACCGCTCCGGTCGGTTGAAGCGCGGGGCAGACGGACCGCCACGGACAGCCGGTCGCCCGCGTCACTGATGGTGAGCGAACCTCCCGACTGGCTGACGAGCTGCTTTGCGGCAGATACGCTGAGCTGCACCTGCATCGCGCGTGGACGGATCGTCCTCGACGTAGCGGTCTCGACGGCACGCATCGAGATCTCGAGCTGACCGTCGGAGGCGCCGCGGGTCGACTCGGCACTGGAGTTGCAGAACCGGGGGCATGCACCGCACCTGTATCGCTGTCATCGATGCGACGCGCGCTCGCCTGTTCACCTTGGACCGCATCGCCGAGAGCGGCGGCGTTCACGAGGAGTTTGTCGAGACCGGGGACCTCGTCAACCCGGGCCGACGCCTGGCTGCGTCGCGCGGGTTTCCGTATGACGACCATGGCGACGCGCGCCAGCAGGAGATGGATCGCGCCTTCGCGAAACAGATCGCTGCGGAGGTGAGCCGGCTCACCGCCGACCCCAGGGCTCGCCGACTGGTCGTGTGCGCGAGCGCGAACATGCTCGGCGAGATGCGAAAACTGGAGCCGTTTGCACGTGATGGGGTCACGGTGGATGAGATTGCGCGCGATCTCGTCAGCCTGAGCGCGCACCAGCTCCGGGCGCAGCTTCAGGACTACGGCCTGTTGCCTGCCTGACGGGGGTCGCGCAGATCGTACGCGGGTCAGTGTAGATCGTCGTAGCCGCCGCCGTTGACCACGCGCTGGTACCCCGCTTCGTCGAGGATCTTCTTGGCCTTTGCGGCCCGCGAGCCCGCAGCGCAGTACACGACGATCGCGCGCGCCTTGTCGCCGGCAACCAGCTGGTCGACATCCCCCAGCCGACCACCGATCTCGGCGACCGCGATGTTGGTCGCGCCAGGCAGGTGCCCCCCGCTGAACTCGTCGGCCGTGCGGACATCAATGACCACGGCGCCCTCGGCGATCAAGGCACGGGCTGCGGCGGGATCCTTGCGCGCAGGGACCACCGCCGACGCCGGCGGCTGGGCGGTCTCGGACCGCGAGCAGTTTGCGACCGAGATGATCATGGTCAACACAGCGATGACGATGACGGCGATGACAACGGGACGCATGGCGCCGATCCTTGCAGGCCTCGGACCACAGGTGGCGGGACGTCCACTGGTATCGTACGCCGCGATGGTCGATCGTGGTGGCGAGCTCCGCAAACGCTGCGTGACATCCAGACCGGGCTGCAATCCATTCGCGTGTCGTGCGGCGGTCCTCGGCGGCGCTGGCCGTTCTTGGCGTTTCCTAGCGTTCCCTTTCGAGCCCACGGTTAATGGCGGAGACCAGCTCGTTGATGTCGAGGGGCTTGGCGATGTAGGCGGCCTCCAGCTCCATCCGTGCTGTCGCGACCACTTCATCGCCGTGTCCGGTCATCAGGATCACGGGGAGCTGCGGGCGGTCTTCGCGAACCTTGCGGACGAGGTGGTCACCTTTGAGCCCGGGCATCTCGACGTCGACGACGAGGATGTCCGGTGCGAACTCGAGCACCTTGGGCAGCGCCGTGAGGCCGTCGGGCGCGGTCTCGACGACGAAGCCTTCGTCCTCGAGCAGACTCGCGAGCGCGGACAGGGCGTTGGGTTCGTCGTCGACGAGCAGCACGCGAGCGCCGGCCACTCCGGCGGCGGGGTGCTGCGAACACGAGCTCGTGCCCACGGCCTGCTCTGGCTGCCGCGAACGCGAGCTCGCACGCGCGGCCTCGTCGGGCGCGATCCGGAGCGTGAACGAGAACGTGGTCCCGTGGCCGAGCCGGCTCTCGACCGAGATCGCTCCGCCATGCGCCTCGACGATGCCCCGGGTGATCGCGAGGCCGAGTCCGGTCCCGAGGTGGGCGGTCGCCTTGGCTTGCCAGTAGCGATCGAACACGTAGGGCAGATCGGCCTCGGCGATCCCAGCGCCCGTGTCCTCGACCGAGAACCGCGCCTCGCCCGGTTCGACCTCCGTCATCGACACCTTGATCAAGCCGCCCTCGGGAGTGAACTTGATCGAATTCGATAAGAGATTCGTGAGGACCTGGAGGATGCGGATCCGATCGCAGGCGAGCATGCGGTCGCGCGCGGGCAGCTTCACGGCCAGGCCCAGAGACTTCTCGGCAGCGGCGTCCTGGACGCCTTCGATCGCATCGCGGACCAGACCGGCCGCAGATTCCGGTCGATTCCGGATCGAGAGATGGCCGGCCTCGATGCTCCCGACGTCGCGAAGGTCGGCGATCAGACGCACCATCGTGTCGACGGAGCGCTTCATGATCGAGAGCGGCTGGACCAGCTCGGGAGCGTCCGCCGCGAGGATCTCGGTGCACATCTGGATCGCGCTGAGCGGGTTGCGGAGGTCGTGGGACACCACGCCCATCACCGCATCGCGGCTCCGGATCGCGGCGAGCGCTTGCTCGTAGAGCGCTGCATTGTCGATGATGACTCCGATCCGGTCGGCGACCATCTCGATGAGCTGGAGGTCGTCGTGGGCGAACGCACGCCGTCCCCGAGACGCCACGTAGACCACGCCGGTCATGCGGTTCCGCGCGTGCATCGGAGCCCCGAGCAACGAGCGGATGCCACTGGACACGAGCGCTGGACACAGGTCCTCCACGCCGTCCAGATCGTCGAACAACATCGCGCTGGTCCCCGCCGCGATCCGTCCCGCGGCACCCGTTCCCACCGCAAGCTCGTAGTCGGACGTGTCATCGAGGCCGACGCTCGACCGTTGCAGAAGCATCTTGCCATCCGCGCTGGCGAGCAGGACTGCGGCCGCGTCCGTGGCGAAGATCGAGCGCATGGCCGGGAGCACCGCCGCGAGGGAATCGTCGAGCGTTGTACCCTCGAGCGCCGCGTCGGAGATCGCCTGCAGGTCGCGTAGTCGACGGTTGGCCCGCTCGGCCTCGAACCGGGTTGTCTCGAGCACGAGCTGCACGTGATGGCGGTCGAGCGCGATGGCGAGCTGGTTGACCACGACATCGATGAACAGCAGGTCGCGCTCGCCGAGCGGGTGCGCTCCCTCGAGCTGGAACACGCCGAACACGTGGTCGTGGATGACCAGTGGAAGCGTGATGAATTGCTGCTCTGCCGTTTGCTCGACGACGCCTCCCACGAGCACCGCGACGCGGCTGACGTCGTTCGCCGATCCGCTATCGTCGTCTGCGAGATACCTCAGCATCTGCAGCGCATGGTCCCGCGCCGCCTCCAGCTCCGCCGCCGGAATGCCGGTGGCCGCCCACTGGAGCGCGCGGTGGACGCCCTGCGTCGTGTCCAGGAGGACGACCGTACGAACCGGCAAGACTCCGGTCACGATCGGGAGGAACGCTTCGCACGCGGTCTCGATATCGATGCGCTGCGCGAGCACCGACTGGATCTCGTACAGCGGTTCGAGCCGGTCGTGGTCGAGCGGGATCGGCGGCAAGGTCGAGCTCCGAGTGCGCGCGATCTGGGGAGGCGGCGGCGGCGGCTCGACGGTCACGCTCGCCACGTCATCTGATAATGGCCGCTCACGTGGGCCGTGTTCCGCAGCTTGTCGAGCTCGAGGTGGCGGTGGCGCGGTCCGCTGCGACGGCGTGATGGCTCGACAGCTCCGCGTGGAGCGCGGGCGTGAGGATGTGGCCCGTGAGGTTGCTAAGAACGGTCAAGAGCTCTGTGAGTACGAACCGGATCGCTTCTGCAAGGTCGCCGTGGCGCAACCCTTCCTGCGCACACAAACGGTCGCAGCGAATCGCCGACGTGGTGCCCTCGAACGGTGCGAGCAAGGGGTAGTGCTGCTTCGCGGTGTGGAGCACCCGCTCGACGATCGGCCGCAGCGTCAACTCCCCCAGCGTCAACCGCGTACGCTGCCACAACGCGGCGAATACAGCCTCGAACGCTCGAAGCAGCTCGGCCGTTGAACATCCTTCGTACTGCTCGACCCAGGCATTCACTGCGAGCTCCGCCACCGTCAGCCTCCTACCCTCGTGGTGCGCTTGTGAGGGACGCGCACGGAAGTCACGGTGACCTTGATGTCATGACGTGCGTGTTCCACCCATCCTCGAAAACCATGAGACGCCGTCCAAACTTCGGGGAGCCCTCGTCGTGGAAAACTGAATCTACCCGGTTTCCTGCGCTAGCCTCGAGTCACGAATCCAGGGACGTGATGCCTTCGCGGACGGCGTACTTGGTCAGCTCGGCGATGCTGCGGAGGTTCAGCTTGTCCATGATCTGGCGCCGGTGCGTCTCGATCGTCGCCACGCAGACATGGAGCTCTGCGGCCATCTCCTTCGACGTGTGTCCTTCTGCGAGGAGCTGGAGGACTTGTCGCTCGCGGCTCGACAATACGCGCGGCGGCTCGCCCGCGGCTGTCGGGTCGAGCATCGTGTTCACGACGACGCTGGCGACTCCAGGGCTGAGGTAGGTCTGGCCGGCGCCGACCGCGCGGATCGCGTGGATCAGCTCGTCCGCGGCCGCATTCTTGAGCAAGTAACCCGCGGCGCCCGCGGAGAGCATGGCCACGACATAGCGCCGGTCCGCGTGCATCGAAAGTGCGACGACCTTGACCGCTGGTGCCTCACTCCTCATGCGTCGCGTCGTCTCGATGCCGTTGAGCCCTGGCATCGTCACGTCCATGATCGCGAGGTCCGGATGGACCTCGGGCACGAGGGCGAGCGCCTCGTGGCCGTTCGCGGCTTCGCCGACGACCACTATTCCTTCGTGCTTCTCGAGGATGGCGCGCAGGCCATCGCGGATGATCTTGTGATCGTCGACGATCAGGACCCTCATGCTGCGCCTTCGAAGGCACGTCGAAGAGCGCGTGTCGGCCACCGCGCAGCCGCCGTGAGCCGACCTTCACCATCCACCACGCCATGGCTATTACCCTACGACACGGCCGCTTGTGAACTTCCCGGACCAACTCGTGACCGACACCTCGTCAGCAGGCCAGCAGGGAGTCGGTCGTGCGAACCGCGGTCGGCTCCTCGAGCCGGCGGTACAGGGAGCGACGGTCGATGCCCAGGATCCGCGCGGCCCGGGTCTTGTTACCTCTGGTCACGTCGAGCACGTACCGGGTGTAGCGCCGCTCCAGCTCGACCATCGTGATGAGCTCGCTGGGTACAACCGTGGCGATGACCATCCTCGTGCTCTCGTGCTCTCGAACCTTGGCCGGCAGGTCGTCGATCGTGATCTCGTCGAGACGGCACAGCGCGACCGCGCGCTCCACGCAGTTCTCGAGCTCGCGGACGTTGCCCGGCCAGTCGTAGTCGACGAGGAGCCGGGCGGCCGCCGCGGAGATCCCCCGCACGGGCTTTCTCGTGCGGCTTGCGATCTGGTCCACGAAGTGCTGGGCCAGCGTCAGCACGTCGCCGGACCGGTCCCGCAACGGTGGCACCGCGATCTGGACGACGTTGATCCGATAGTACAGATCCTCGCGAAATCGTTTCTCGGCGACCTCGGTGTCCAGATCGCGATTGGTCGAGGTGATGACACGCGCGTCGAACGGGATCTCCTCGTTACCGCCGACCGGACGGACGGTGCGCTGCTGGAGAACGCGAAGCAACTTGACCTGCATCTCGATCGGCATCTCGCCGATCTCGTCGAGCAAGATCGTCCCGCCCGCAGCCCTCACGAACAGACCGGCGCGATCCTGCTTCGCATCGGTGAACGCACCTCGCACGTGACCGAACAGCTCGCTCTCGAGCAACGATGCCGGCATCGCCGCGCAGTTCACGGCGACGAACGGTTGCTCCCGTCGCGGCGAGAGCTCGTGGAGAGCCCGGGCCACCAGCTCCTTGCCGGTGCCGGTTTCACCGGTGATGAGGACGCTGGCATCGCTGTCGGAGACGCGGTGGATCATCTCGACCATCGCGCGAATCACAGGGCTGTCGCCCGCGATTCCATCGACCGCCGGCTCACGATCGCCCGCGGTGCGCAAGCGCTTGACCTCTCGCTTGAGCGTCAAGTACGCGAGAGCGCGAGACACCGAGACCTCGACGGCGTCGATCTTCACCGGCTTGGTGATGAGGTCGTACGCCCCCGCGCGGATCGCGGCGATCGCGGTCTCGAAGTCGCCGTGGCCCGTGATGACCATCGGCAACAGATCCGGGTGGCGCTCGCGCAACGCGGCACACAGCTCGATGCCCGACATGCCGGGCATCTGCACATCTGTCAGGACGACGTCCGCCGAGTGGGTTTGCAGGTGCTCGAGGCACTCCTGCCCCGACGTCACGGCGGTGGCGAGGTAGCCGCGCCTGCGGAGCAGAGCGCACAGCAGCTCCGCCGCATCCGGCTGATCGTCGACGACCAGGATGGATCTGTCCATGAGAGTTCCCCTTTCTGGCTCAGCCAACCAGACCGTGCCGAAGCGCGAGCTGGAATAGATCGTTCTGCGAGCGCGCGGCGAGCTTGTGCATGATCCGGTGGCGATGGGTCTCCGCCGTGCGAATCGAGATGAACAGCTTCGCGGCGACGCCCTTGTTGGCGTAGCCCGCCACGAGCAGATCAAAGATCTCCCGCTCGCGTCGCGTCAGCCGCTCGAGGGGCCAGCCATCCGGGCTGCGCAGCATGCTGTCGATCTGTTCCTGTGAGGCCGCGGGTACCCTGCGCGAGCCGCCGAGCGCCGACCGGAGCGCTTCGAGAATGTCGCCGACGGGTTCCGACTTGAGCACGAACCCGTGCGCACCCTCGCGGAGCATCTCCGCGATCTGCGTCGGTTCCTCGACGCCCGACAGCGCGAGCACCTTGCACGCCGGCTGTGCCGCGCGGAGGTGACGTACGAACGTGGCCCCGCGCGCTCTGGGGAGGACGACGTCGACGATCGCGGCGTCGATCGCGTGGTCCGCGACGTATTCGATCGCTTCGGCCACACTGCCGACGTCCGCCACTACCTCGAGTCCCGACTGGCGCGCCAAGACTTCGCGCAGCGCCTGCCGGAACAGCGGGTGATCATCGACGATCAGCGTCCGCACAGGCCGGACCGCCGGAGATGTTGTCGATCCCATGACTCCCACCAAGTCCCCCTCGTCCATCGCCCGCATGCGCCGCGTGGATGCACGAGACGGACCCGAACCGAGCGCGCGTCTTGGCGCGGGAGTCCGCAAACGGTGCGCTTCGCGCCGGGCCGCGTGCAAGAGCTGCAGCTTCGCTACTCGGCCTGCATCGCATTCGAGTCATGGTCTGCTCTCACCCCGACGCCCAAACCCTTCCCGCGAGCGGGACGTACGCTTCATCGCGCGTTGCCTCGTGCCGCTTGTCGAGGTGCTCGTTCGCTTCGAGCCACGTGTTCAACTCCGCTGCAACAACCCGCGGAATGTGGTCGAGGTCGCCCGTCAGCAGGCCTTGGATCTCGGCGAGCACGCTCTCGACGTCGAGCCGAACCCGCGGGTGGAGCGTCGAGTTGTGGAGCGAGGCCTGAAGCTCACCCTTGCGCGCTTCGACGCGTCGGCGGAGGCCGTGGCCGGTCGTCGGACCCCTGGTGTTGCTCATGATTGCCCGCCGGTCAGTGAACACGTCATGATCGGCCACTTTGCATGGCAAATGCCAAGCATCGAGGGACGCGTCGTGTTCAAGACAGGACGTCGGTAACAGCGGCGGGGCAGCGAGCCGATTTACATGTCACCTCCGCCGCTGCGGTATCTCGGATCGCGCAGTGGCGCTCTAGAACTTGAAGCCTCCAAGACAATCTCTTCCTTCCTACGCTCTGCGCGGCGGAGGTGACAAGAGAAACATCGCGGCGGTGACACTCGGGGTTACAGAGTTACAGCCGCACGTGCCGCCGAGGTGATAGCGCGGCGCGACTGTTACCCATGTCCTGATCGTTGTTCCGTCCCTCGGCAGGTGACACGACGTGTCCTCGCGTTAGTGGCGATCGACGGCCGCACGGCCTGCGCACCGCTGCGCGTATTCGGCGACTACCCGCTCGTCCAGCGACGTCAGGACTACGCGATGAGCCGCTCAGAAACTCGGGCCACCGCGTCGACCACCGCATGCGGGTCGAAGTGATACAGGTCCGCGCCCGAGAACGGGTTCAGCTCGAGCACGCGAACCTGGCTGTCGACCTCGGCGACGTCCACGATATAGATCGGCGCAGGCTGCCAATTGCCACGCGCAACTTGTCCGGCGATCTCGCGAACAGCTTCGGGCAGGGTTTCGTCGGCGCCACGTCGATCGGTGGTGTACGAACAACCAGTGACGACTCGCCCTTCGGCGACCATGGTGCGCCATTCGCGCTGGATCTGTCGCGCCGGAGCGACGATCGGCAGCGCATCGTCGTCGTAGTAGAAGCCGTGGTCGAGCGCCGCTAGGTTGATCGTGCTCGCGTCGAGCACACGCCCCGCGAATGGCTTGAGTGCATTATCGGGCCGCACGAACACGCGTTCCGGTCGGTGGAGCCTGTCCAGCACCCCTTGCCGCTTCTCGACCAAGTCTCTCACCGTCGTCGTCACCGTGTCGGATTCACGGCGATGCGCTGCCTCGAGCAAAAGGCTAATGCTCGTTTGGATCTCCAAGCTTCGCTCGAGCGCCGGACGGTTTACAGTCGCGGGGCTGGGAGCTTCAACGAAACCGAGGGCCAGGAGCCTTGATCATCAGCCGGGGCGCAGATGGCGTGATCTTCCCGTCCGCATCCGCGTCGATCCAGATCGGGTTGGTGAGGGCGAACGGCAGCACCTGAAAAGTTCCGGTGTCACCGACGTTCGGTGCCATCGAGACGTCGCCATCGACATGCACGATGACGTAGCCATCGCGGGAGATCTCCAGCGGGATGGTGCCGTCGAACCGAACGACGTTGGTCGTGGCCGACAGCACGCGACTGGCGAGGACTGCGCCCCCGGGCCCCAGGATCGTGAGCCGGTTGGCCGAGATCCACGGCGCCGCTCGTACGCGCACCGCCAGCTGGACGGTTCCCTTGACGCTGATCGTGTCTCCGAAGCCAGCGAAGCCGATCGTTGCGTCGATGATCGGTCCTGTCGTGAAGTAGGAATGGCCCGCCTTCACGGCCGCCGCGACCTTGGCCGGGTCGATGACCTTGTCAGCGAGCGCGACGTAGTTGCGAGGATATCCGCCGAGATTGAACTTCAAATGGTGAGTGTCCGAGTTGCCCGTCGCGGCGACTCGCTTGCCCGAGTCGAGGAGCGCGATCCAATCCTCGACGACCTTGTGGATCGTCGCGTGATCCGGATCCTGATAGCCGTTGAGAACCTCGACGGCATCGAAGTCCAGCGAGAAACCTTCCCGGTTCGCGACATGCTTGCTGCTGTCCACACCGGCGAGATGGAAGTAGCCGACATCACCTTTCTCGAGCCGCGGATGGTGGACGTCGATCAGCGCGGCGGGCGAGGACCTGCGGAGGTCCT
>JAYUVX010000311.1:0-34879 GCA_043753855.1 Myxococcales bacterium
TCATAGGCGGGGTTGAGAGCGAGGTTGACGTACAGGCTACCGTCGAGCGAGCTCGCGAGCTCCACGCGGGCGACCAGGCCGCGCCGACCGTAGGCCTCGAGGGCGGCCCCGAAGCCGACACGCGGGTCGCGCAACGTCAGCGCGCCAAGGTTCGAGTACACGCGGCCGACATCGACGAACAGCACCGGCGCGAGCCAGCTGGCAGCGGCCCACGTGTATCCGGCCTGCGCGACCACGGCCACGCGATCCCGAAACCGATCCACCGGGTACCCCCGCAGCAAGGTGTCACCGCCGAGCCGGGGCAGCTCGCTGAACGGAACCTCGTCGCGCGCGCCGGTGACCGCCTCGCCCCACAATCGAAGCTGGAGCGCACGTGGACGCTCCGTGATCCGGATGAACCGCTGCAGATCGAGACCGAACCGGAACAGCTCGGGCTCGCCATCGAGACCGTGCTGCTCGCCGCCATACGCGAGCACCAGGCCGCCGGTGCTTCGCATGCCGGGAGCATCCCAGATCGAGGCCTGCCGGCGCGTATCGAGCGCCACCTCGAGCTCGTTGTAGAGGTAGCGCGTGCCCTTGACGAAGCCGGGGAGCTGGTCGACCAGGTAGACGTCGGCGAGGTCCGGATCGGTGGTGTTCGGGCTGGTCGCGTCGAACTGCTTCTTGACGAGCGCGCTGGTGAACGCGATCGAGACCCGCTCGGGTAACAGGACCTGGAGCCGCGCCGAGACCCTCGCATCGCGGACCCGGAACCGGCTGGCGACGCCGGTGTCGCGCGCGAGCGGATCGATCGGCATGCCGGTCGGGTCATGCGCGTCGCTGTTGCCATACCCAAAGAACCGCTCGCGATCGTGCTGCGCGATGATGCCGTCCACGCCGATCGAGACGCTTGCTCCGAGCAGCTTGCCGGTGTCGATGCCGCCCTCGACGAGCCACAGATCCGATCCGCCGAACGCAGCGCGGGCCTTCAGCTTCTCCTGTGCGCCGAACACATCCTTGACGTAGCCGCGGATGCCCGCGTTGAGGCCGAACCCGGTCTCGAACAGGGCCGTCGGGTAGAGCGCGATCTTGTGATCGTCGGTCGTGAAGATCTCGGTAACCGTCGAGACCACGTGATAGCGCTCGGAGAGATAGACCACGCCTCGGACCGGTAGCAGCAGGAGCTCGAACGGCAGCCGCGGGATCCACAGCAGACCGCGGCCGATCGTGCGCCCCACGCCATCCCCGTGGTCGATCGCGTCGGTGCGCCCGCTCTCGTCACCAGGGAGTGGGTTGCCTCGCACCGATGCCGCGGTGTCACCGACGGGTGGCGGCGTCGCGGGCGCGACCGGATCCTTTGGCGGCGGGGGTGCCTCCGGGTCGGGCGGCGGCAAGATCGGCTCGACAGGAGGTAGTTCCGGCGGGTTCGGCGCGGCGTGCACGCGACCACCGCCCGACAGCCCCGCGAGGATCAGCACCGCTGCAACGACCGATTTCACCGGCGCCCATCCGTTCACCCGGCGTGCCAGCCGGCCGTCGAACCGAACCACGTTCTCCCGCCACGGGGCGTGGGGAACCCCGGCGATCGGGCGATGCAGCCCATCGGCAACGGCAAGGCGGCTCGCGGCTCGGTCCGTGATCTAGATCGACGCCCTCCGCCGAGCGAACGATAGTTCGTCATCGCGACGATCATAATACAACGCCGAGCCGTCGCGCCACGCACGGACTGAGCGGCGACGCCACAGCCGGGCGCCCGCGCGCGGTCAAACGACGACGCTGCTAACTTTCACGAGATCTTGCTTCCGGTGCTCCCCGCGATGGGGTCTTCTCGCATGCACCGCGACGTGGCGGAGGCTGCGGCATCTCTACGGTATGGAACGATCCACACGGCGTTGCAGCACGCGAGGCCACCGATGGCAGTCGGGTGTGCGGCCCAGCTTCGTCGTGGGTACTGGCATCCGATCGCTCCACCGCGGACAAACGGACTTGGAACTCCGGAAGTCATCGCGACCGCGTTTGCGGCGGCGGTGCTTCAGTATCGCGAGCGCGACCTGCAATATCTCGTGTTCGACGAAGGCAGGCCGCGATCCGCTGGGCCTCGCGAGACCTTGTCGATGGCCTACCGGGTCGCTGTCGATCGCGGCACGACGTGCATCGTAAAGATGCGCGTGGACGACGACGAGCAAGCCGCCGAGATCCGGTTCATCGGGACCGATCGCCACGAGATGCGCGCCATAGACGACCAGGGCAAGCCCACAGATCCTCCACAGGTCTACGAGCGCCGCTTCGCGCCGTGAGTCGGCGTGTGGCGTCGGCCGTTCCTGCGACGCGCTGACCGCGCCATACGCGCCATCGGCGGGGTGAGGCCGTTCAGTACGTCGGTTCGAGAACAGCGATTCGACGGTTTCATTGCATGCGTTCGCACGAAGGAAGAAGATCTCGCCAACGCGCTGGTCACGCTCGGTGAGGACGGCTCCCGCAGGTTCTACAGCTGGTACGACGGGCTGCCCGATGAAGCGATGACGCGATGACGCGATGAAGCGATGACGCGAAGACGCGAAGACGCCATCAAGGAGGCAGCCGGAAGATTCAGCAAGGAGGTGTTGACGGCGGCGCTCACCGTCGCTGGACTCGAGGTCGAACTGGCAGCCGCGGTCGGGGTCGCGCTGGCGGTCGGCAATGACGCGTTCTGGGGGGCCGTCGAATGCGCCCAGGGCAACCTGCTCGGCGATTCGTGATCACGGCACGCCCGTCGTGCACGCCCGCGTGAACGCGGTCGCGTCGCGCAGATCGAGGACGGCGCCGGCGACGACATCGAGGTCACCGCCGTTGGTGCGCGAGTCTTGCGTCGGCGGTGCGTGATTCCACGTGTTGCCGGCGAACCACAGGTGTTTGTGCGGATCGACGGGAGGCCGGATCACGAGATCCTGACCCGGAACCGTCGCGCCATCGTCCTCCGTCACCGTCGCCACGGACGGACCATCGCATGGTGCTCAGTCGGCGCGAAGCTTCTCGCGAAGTCGATTCTTGATCGTCGCGAAGCGCTGACGCAGCGCCGCCGCGCGGCGATCGATCGTCGGGGAGCGTCCGCTTCGTCTCCCATCACGCGCGCCACATCTCGCCAGGCCATCCCCCGATCGACGCGCAGGATCAGCAAGGTCCGCTCGTCGTCGTCGAGGGTGGCGCGCATGTCGGCCAATCGATCCTTCAGGTCGGAGCGAAGATGCAGTGCCGTCGTGGTCCGCACCTTCGTGGCGAGCTCGCGTGATGGCGCTTCAGAGAGGGCGATCGCTCTCGTCGCGCGCGAGCGCACGCAGGTAGGTCAGCACCTCGGGACCGTAGCCCTCGATCGACGCTCGAGCGTCACCGGCGGGCGCCGGGACGATGGTCTCGGCACCACCGTGCCCGGGTCGACGTCGTCGGAACGCACGGAGCTATCCTACGCGCTAGGATAGCCGCGTGATCAGCGACGCCGACGCGGAGATCCGGCATGGCGCGAAGATCGGACGGTTTGTCGTCGTCGGGGAGCTCGGCAAGGGTGGCATGGGGGTGGTGTACCGGGGCCACGACCGCGAGCTGGACCGCCAGGTCGCGCTGAAGGTGCTGCGATCCGCCGCCGCGACCGAAGAGGAGCGCATGCGCATGCTCCGCGAGGGTCAGGCGATGGCGCGGGTGACGCACCCGAACGTCATCACCGTCTACGAGGTCGGCGTCGAGGGCACGCTGGTGTTCCTGGCGCAGGAGCTGCTCGACGCGGGCACGCTCCGCGAGTGGCTCGAGATGCCGCGGGAGAATGCCGAGATCGTCGACAAGTTCGTCGCGGCCGGTCGCGGACTCGCGGCAGCGCATGCGGCCGGGCTCGTGCATCGCGACTTCAAGCCCGACAACGTGCTGCTCGGCACAGATGGCCGCGTGCGGGTCGCCGACTTCGGCCTCGCCCGTGCGCTCGGCACCGAGGAGGGGTTGCCGGCCGAGACCCGCGCCACCATCGCGCGTGCCCAGCTCGAGCTCTCGACCAGCCCGATGAGCCCGCTGACCCGCACCGGCGCGGTGATGGGGACGCCGATGTTCATGGCACCCGAGCAGCACCTCGGGGAGCGCGCCGACGAGCGATCGGACCAGTTCAGCTTCTGCGTCGCGCTGTATCACGCGCTGTATGGCGAGTGGCCGTTCCCGGGCCAGACCGCGGCCGCCATTGCCAGCTCCGTGACCAAGGGCCGGCTGTCGCCCGCGCCGGACGGCAGTCGCGTGCCAGCGCGGCTGCGAAGACTCCTGGTGCGCGGTCTCTCGACGAGACCCGCGGAGCGATTTCCCTCGATGGAGGTCTTGCTCGGCGAGCTCACGCGGCCCCCGAGCCGGGCGACGCGCCAGGTGGTGATCATCCTCGGGGTGCTCGCGGTGATCATCGGCGCGGTGGTGGGTGGCTACACGCTGAGCACGCGCGGTGCTGCGAAGCCGCCGCCGATCGCCGCGTTCGATGCGAAGTCGTTGACCACCGAGCGCGGAACGGCGTGGCTGCTGACGTCGATCGATCGCGGTCAGCTCGATGACGCGTTCGACAAGTACGCGATCGCGGCAGCGCTGAGCGCGCAGGAACCCGAGCAGACCTCGATCGCGCGGTCGGCCGGCGCGCTGGTGCTCGTGCTGCGCGGGCGGATCGAGGACGCGCGCACGCAGCTGCGCGATGCGATGGTCCATCAGGGACGCGACCCGACCGCCGCGGCGTACGCGCAGCTCGCATCCGCGGCGCTGATGCTCGCGACCGGCAAGCTCGACACCGCGCGCGAGCAGAGCACCGCCTGCGCACGTGGCTTCGCGGCCTCCGCGCCCACGCTCGCGGCGCTGTGCCACGAGCTCCACGGCGATGCCGAAGCCGCAGCCGGTAACCCCCGCGACGCGCGCGTCGCGTACACCGACGGCATCGCCGCCAGCAAGCGCCCGCCCGGCGACCCGCGCACGCTGACCTTGCAACTCGCGCTCGCCGCGCTCGATCTCGACGACGGCAAGCCGGAGGCCGCTGCGACCACCGCGGCTGCACTGCAGGAAGCCGCCGCCGATGTGGGCGCCAGCGGTCCGGAGGCAGAAGCGTGGATCCTGCGCGCGCGCGCCGAGCTCGCGCAGGCAGCCTCGCAGCAGGCGTTCGACGACCTCGCGCACGTCAAGCCGCCGCTGCTCGAGAGCTTCTCGATCCGGATCGCGCATCAGATCGCGGCGGGACAGGCCCATGCGTTCCTCGGTGATCCAGAGGAAGGGCTCGGGCGGCTGGACGCTGCCCGCAAGGAGGCCGAGACCCAGGGGTTCGTCGGCCTCGCGCTCGAAGCGCGGCTCGCCCGCGTCGAGGTGATGGTCACGCTCGCGCTGAAGGATGCGGCCGCGCAACGCGCCACGCTCGTCAAAGATTCCCGGGCGCGGGGCTACCTCCGGATCGCGCATCTCGCGGACACGATCGAGCAGCGCTGATCCAGGTTATGGTTCGGCGATGGCCGACTGCCTCCTGTGCGGCTCGCAACACCCCGACGATCCTCCGTGCAAGCAGCTGCGCACCGGCCAGCAGCTCGGCAAGCACACGATCGGCCCGGTGATCGGGATCGGCGGAATCGCCGCCGTGTATGCCGCCGAGCATCCGGTGCTGCGCAAGACGATCGCGGTGAAGATCCTGCACAAGCGGTACGCCCGGGATCAGGAGCTCTCCGCGCGGTTCGTCCGCGAGGCCCGCGAGACCGCCGCGCTTGGCCATCCCGCATTCGTGAACGTTCACGATGCCGGCACCACCGAGGACGGCTGCGCGTTCATCGAGATGGACCGGCTCGAAGGGCGCGAGCTGTACAGCATGCGCAAGGAGGCCGGCCCGCTCTCGATCGAGCGTGTCGTGTGGATCGCGATCTCGATCCTCGATGCACTAACCGTGCTTCACGCGCGCGGCGTGATCCACCGCGATCTCAAGACGCAGAACATCTACCTCGTCCCCACGCCCGCCGGCGATCAGATCAAGATCCTCGATCTTGGCTTCGCGAAGGTCGAGGACGAGCTCCAGCTGACCTCGAAGAATCAGATCCTCGGCACGCCGTTCTACATCAGCCCCGAGCAGTACCTGGACCCGAGTGGCGTCGACGCACGTGCCGATCTGTTCTCCCTCGGCGTGGTCATGTTCGAGCTGCTGACCGGCGACTGGCCGTACACCTGGGACACCAAGCGCGATCTGCTGGACAAGGTCATGGACGGAGACCTCGAGCGACACCCGGCTGCGCGGCGCCCCGACGTGCCCAGCTGGCTCGACGAGATCGTCGCGCGTGCGCTCGCCAAGGATCGCAACGACAGGTTCGAGTCGGCCGCGGCGATGAAGGCGGCGCTGGAACGGGGTGCGCCACCGGAGAAGTCCGGAATCCTGCGGCGTCTGTTCGGCGGCTGACCGCCAACCTGGGCGATGCGGCTCGGAACACGCGGCGTCACGTTCCGCTCGAACGGCCCGGGTTCATGGATAGCTGGCCGCGGCCGGCGAGAATCTGAGCTCTACCGCCGGCGCTTGGCGCGAACCGCGACCTTGGGCTTGGCGCGCGAGCTTCCGCTTTTCTTGGTCACGGTCCGGGTCGGCTTGTTCGGCGTCGCGGCTACCTTGGTCGGGCGCTTCGCCACCGTCGGGGTCGCACGTACGGCAGGGGGGCGAGCGCCCGGCGGTTCGAGGTAGTCGCTCCAGTCGACGCTGCCCCCGGCATGCGCCTGCTGACCGAGCCCCAGGCCAAGCACCACGATCAAGGCCGAGAGGGATCTGGAGAGCATCGGCCGACCAGGAGCATGGTTCGTACCAGCCAGGTGCTCGCGCAACACGATGAAATGCCATGGTCGCCGGATCCCACCAGGCCGCGCGGGCGACCGATTGCCCCGCCTCCGGGGCCCACACCCTCAGCGTCCCGAACCTGCGCACCCTTCGCGTCAAGCCTGGGGTTCGTCGCTCGGCGCCTGAGCAGGGACGCCGTAAGTGCTGCCGCGACGTACGATCGCACGGAGGATCAGACCGCAGCAGAGCGCCCACGCGGCGCCTGCCGTCCAGCCCGCAAGTACGTCGGTGGGATAGTGCACGCCGAGATAGATCCGGCTGAGGCCGACGATCATCGTCAGAAACCCGCCGGTGAGCACCGCGAACACGCGCAACCGGCGCGTCGGCAAGGCGCGGGCGATCACCACGCTCAGGGTCATGTACATCGCGGCGGAGATCATCGAATGCCCACTCGGAAACGAGAGGTCGTTGTTCTCGGTCAGGTGGGTGACCACGGACGGCCGCGCGCGCTCGTAGAAGCCCTTCAGCAGGTACATGCCGATGAACGTGCCGGTCGCACAGCCAACCAGCAGCAGCGCGTAACGCGGACTTCCGGCGAGCCAGAAGTAGAGGCTCGCGATGATCACGATCAGGATCATCACGGATGCTGATCCAAGCGCCGACAGGTTGATCACCGCGGCCTCCACGGCCTGCGATCCGATCGGGTCGGACGGCGAGTTGCGGAACGCGAGCAGGATCGCGCGGTCGATCCGCGCGGTCGCGCCTTCGGAGACCTCCTCTCCGATCTTGAGGAACACGATCGCCAGGACGCCGACCGCGAGCAACGCCAGCACCACGCGCAGCTCCAGCGAGCGCACTGACTTCACGCGAGAGCGCAACCAGGCCTGGATCTCCATGACGCTTGTTTCGACGCTACGCCACGGCGGTAGCTCCGGGGAGTCCTGACGCGAACCTCACCTGTGCGCGGAGCCGCACACCTTGCCGGTGCGAGGCCGGTGCTGCATCGTGCCGGGACAAAGCACCTGCCATGAAAGTCGCCATCATCATGAACGCGGGCTCCGGCGCTGGCGCCGAGGGTGATGACCGCACCGAGGCGATCCGCGCCGCGTTCGAAGCCGCCGGTGTGGAGATCGAGCTCCACCCGACTTCGCCCGAGAACCTGGTGGCCACCGCCAAGCGGCTCGCAGGCACTCGGATCGATGCCGTGATCGCCGCCGGCGGTGACGGCACGGTCAGTGCCGTCGCTGGTGCACTCGCGGGCGGTGCGATGACGATGGGCGTGCTGCCGCTCGGTACCTTGAATCACTTCGCGCACGATCTCGGGATGCCCGATGACCTCGCGGCCGCTGCACGCTTGATCGCCGCCGGCAAGGCCCACCGCATCGATGTCGGCGAGGTCAACGGCCGCGTGTTCGTCAACAACTCTTCGGTGGGGCTGTATCCGGAGACCGTGATGTCGCGGGACGCGGAGCGCCGCCGGAGCGGCCGTGGCAAGTGGAGCGCGATGGCGCTGGCCTCGGCGCGGGTGCTGAAGCGGTTCCCGTTGCTCGCCGTCAGCGTGGCGCTGCCCGAGCGCAACCTGATCGCGAAGACGCCGCTGATCTTCGTCGGCAACAACGAGTACACGATCAACGTGCTCGAGCTCGGCAAACGCTCGCGGCTCGATGCGGGGCATCTCAGCCTGTATTTGATGCGCTGCAAGGGCCGGTTCGGGATGTTCTCGCTGATGGTCCGCGCGATCCTCCAGCGGCTCGAGGCGGTGCGAGACTTCGAGGCGGAGATCGCTGACGAGGTGGTGGTCCGGCTCCGCCACCGCCGGATGAACGTGGCGATCGACGGCGAGGTCGTGCGGATGAGCTCGCCACTGCGTTACAAGATCCGGCCGGGAGCCTTGTCCGTGATCGTTCCGTGACAACGATCGCGCATATCTCGGATCTCCACTTCGGGACCGAAGATCCCGCGATCGCCGCAGCGCTCCTCGCCGAGCTCGATGGAACGTCGGTTCCGATTCCCACGCTCGTCGCGATCAGCGGGGACCTCACGCAACGCGCGAAGCAGGGCGAGCTGACACTCGCACGCGCCTTCCTCGATCGCCTGTGCGTCCCGTATGTCGTGGTCCCCGGCAATCACGACATTCCGCTCTACAACCTGTACGCTCGGCTCACCGACGGACTGCGCCGCTACCGCACGCTGATCACCAGCGATCTCACCCCCAGCTACTCCGACGACGTGATCGCGGTCGCCGGCGTGTCCACGCCGCATGGCTTCACGTTCAAGGAGGGCAGGATCAGCCCGGCGCAGGCGGCTGCGGCGTGTGCACAGCTGGTCGGTGGTCATCGACGCTGGAAGATCGTCGTCGCCCATCACCCACTCGTGGTCCCCGAAGGCGCCGATGACAGAGACCGCGTCGAGGGAGCTGATGCCGCACTCATCGCGTTCCGGCGCGCCGGCGTCAATCTGATCCTCACGGGACACCTGCACGCGGCGTTCACCACGGACGCTGCGATGCGCAGCGAGGATCACCGGATCATCAAGGTTCATGCAGGGACCTGCGTGTCGACCCGTACCCGCGGCGAGCCCAACTCATACAACCGGCTGACCTTCGACGGCGACGACGTCAGCATCCAGGTGCGGGTGTGGCAACAATCGCGCTTCGTCGACGGCGCCGAGAAGGCGTATCGACGCGCCCCGGCGGGCTCGGGCAGCCCGGTCGTCGAGAAGCTCAGCTAGCCGACCACCGCGCGGTGGGAGCCGAGGTCGCATAAGCTCGTTGCATGACGACCACGGCCACAGGCTATCTCCACGGCTATACCGACGAAGAGCGCGACCGCCTGCATCGCCAGGCCCGGTTCCTCGAGCCGATGGTCCACGATCGGCTGCCGTTCCGCCGGCGCAGACGGCTGCTCGAGGTCGGATCCGGCGTGGGAGCGCAGACCGAGATCTTGCTGCGCCAGTTTCCCGAGATCAACGTCACCGGCATCGAGATCAACGATGCGCAGATCGCCGAGGCGCGCCGGTTCCTCGCCACGGTACCGTGGGCGACCGATCGCTACACGATCGTCAAGGGTGATGCGATGCGGCTCGAGCTCGAACCCGAGAGCTTCGATGCGGCGTTCCTGTGCTGGATCCTCGAGCACATCGGCTCTCCCGCGCGCGTGCTCTCGGAGGTTCGCCGCGTACTTGTCCCCGGCGCCCCGGTGGTGTGCAACGAGGTCCTGAACGCGACGTTCTTCATCGATCCCTACAGCCCCGATACGCTGCGCTACTGGATGGCGTTCAACGATCATCAGCTGAGCCTCGGGGGCGACCCGTTCGTCGGCGCGAAGCTCGGTAACCTGCTGCAGTCTGTCGGCTTCCGTGATGTGACCACCGACGTCCGCGCGTTTCACCTCGACAACCGCGCCCCCGGCGAGCGCGCGGAGTTCATCGCCTACTGGAGCGAGCTCCTGCTCTCCGGCGCCCCCGCCCTGCTCGCCGCCGACAAGGTCTCGCAGGAGGTCGTGGACGGCATGACCAGGGAGCTCGAGCTGGTCGCCCGTGATCCCAACAGCGTGTTCTTTTACGCGTTCATCCAGGCCCGGGCGCGCGCCTGGTGACCGCCCTGCAAGGATCGCTCGGTGCGCGGCCGCGATCTCGGGCGCATCCGCCCCTCGATCGGAAATGGCAGCTCCAAGCCCGCGACATTGCTCGGCGCAGATGTGGGCCGAGATGTGCAGCGTGGGCCTGCGGGCTTGTTGAGGTGCCCCGAATCATGACGACCGAAACCAAGACTATGAAATGGCTGCTCGGACTGTTCCTGGGCGCTGCACTCGTGGGCGGCTGTGCCACCACGGCGCCGCCAACCGAGAAGATGGAGTCCTCCGCCGCCTCGATCAGCGGCGCGCAGCAAGCAGGCGCGCAGGACGTGCCGAGCGCGGCGCTGTACCTCCAGCTCGCGAACGAGCAGTCGGCCAAGGCCAAGGCACTGATCGCCTCGGGTGGCGAGGACAACATGCGGCGGGCAGCAAACCTGCTCATGCGCGCTTCGGCCGACGGCGATCTCGCGATCGCGCTCGCCGAGGACGACAAGGCACGCCTCGAGGCCGAGAAGGCCGTCACCGATATTCATACCTTCGAACAGCAGACGCACTAGGAATCTTATGACCAACCGAATCTTGATCGCCAGCGTGCTTGCCACGCTCGGCCTCACCGCCTGTGGCAGCACCCCGTCGCGCGAGCTCGTCGATGCGCGACGCGCGTACGCACACGCTGAGAAGAGCCCCGCGGCCACGGCAGTCCCCGCGGAGGTCCACAAGGCGCGCGTCTCGCTCGACAAGGCCGAGGCTGCATTTCGTGACGATACGTCAGACCAGCGCGACCTCGCCTATGTCGCCCAGCGCAAGGCGCAACTCGCCGAGGTGCTCGCGAACCAGGCCAAGCACGCCAACCAGAAGGAAGGCGCCGAGGCCAAGCTCGCTAGCGACAAGGATGCGAACCGCATCCAGACCAAGGAAGAGCTCGAGCGCACCAAGTCGAACCTCGCCAGCTCCGAGAACAACGCCGCGGCACAGAACCAGCGCGCCAACGCCGCGGACACCAAGGCCGCCGACGCCGACAAGCGCGCCGCCGAGTCGGATCGCCAGATGAAGGCGATGCAGCTCGAGCTCGCGAAGTGGGCCGCCGTCAAGGAAGAGCCGCGCGGCGTGGTGATCACGCTGTCGGGTAGCGTCCTGTTTGCCTCCGACAAGGCGACCCTCCTGCCCGAGGCGCGCACGCGGCTGGGCCAGGTCAGCACCGCGCTCCTGGAGACCAAGGAGCGCCGCCTCACGGTCGAGGGCTACACCGACTCCCAGGGCAAGGATGCCTACAACATTGACCTATCGCAGCGCCGAGCGGATGCGGTTCGCACGTTCTTCGTGTCGACTGGCTACCCGGCGGACCTGATCACCGCCCACGGATCGGGCAAGGCGATGCCGATCGCCGATAACAACACGGCCGAGGGACGCGCGAACAATCGCCGCGTCGAGATCGTCATCGCGCCGAAGACCGTCTCTTCGAACTGACACCCATCGCCACCGCTCTGACGTCGCGCGAACCTCGAGGTCGGCGGCGTTTGTCGTTTCGGCGGGGACGGTGTTTTCTGAGTGCGTGCTCGCACGTACGGAGCGCGCGGGCGGCGAATCGAGCGCACTTCGGTCGCGATCCCGCGCTGGTTCGGGCTGTCCGACCTTGGAGCACACGGCACGCTACACGCATTCAGAAACGTTCATGAACGAACGCATCCTCCTCGTCGACGACGACGACGACACCCGGTCGCTGATGTGCGAAGGGCTGAGGAAGCGGGGTCTGGACGTCGAGACGGTTGACTCGGCACGCGCGTGCCTGGCTCGGCTCGACAACACGCAATTTGACGTGATCGTCACGGACGTCTCGATGCCAGGCATGTCCGGCATCGAGCTCTGCGATGCTCTCCACGAACGCGACCCGGCACCACTCGCGATCGTGATGACCAGCCTGCAAGACGTCTCGGTCAAGACCTCGGCGCTCGCCAGCGGCGCCTTCGAGTTCCTGAACAAGCCGCTCAAGGTGAGCACGCTCGAGGCTGCGATCCGCCGCGCCTGCGCGACGCTTCACCCGGCGAACTGAGTCATCGCCGCGTTCTAAGCGAACACGTCGGCGGCCGATCAGCGTCGGTTCGTTGCGGCGGCGGCACCGCGCGGGGCCGAGATGGGCGCCGGCCTGTGCGGGGGCATCGGCACCAGTCGCAGCACCGGTTCCTCGACGGTGGCTCCGTTGTTGCGGTCGAGGCGTTCCAGCATCAGTCGCAGGTCGTTGGCGCTGTCGGCAGCCTCCAGCGCGGTCTCTGGTGAGATCATCCGCTGCGAGACCAGGCTGAACAGCGCCGAGTCGAAGGTCTGACAGCCCTCGTTCTCGCCTTGCAGCATCGCTTCCTTGATCGTATCCGTCTCGCCGCGCTTCACGAGCTCGCGGATCCGGGGCGTATCGAGGAGGATCTCGAGAGCCGCAGCGCGGCCACCCGTGGCTGAGGCAACCAGCCGCTGCGACACGATCGCGCGGAGGTTGAGCGAGAGCTGGAGCCGGATCTCCTGCTGCCGGGTCGGCGGGAAGAAGTTGAGGATTCGCTCGATCGCCTGGTTCGCGTTGTTCGCATGGAGCGTGGAGACGCAGAGGTGGCCGGTCTCCGCGAACGCGATCGCGGACTCCATGGTCTCGGCATCGCGGATCTCGCCGATCAGGATCACGTCGGGCGCCTGACGCAGCGCGTTCTTGAGCGCATCCTTGACGGACAGCGTATCGATCCCGATCTCGCGCTGGGTCACGATGCAGCTCTGGTGCTCGTGGATGAACTCGACCGGGTCCTCGATCGTGATGATGTGGCCGGTCGATGACTTGTTGCGATGGTCGATCATCGCGGCGAGCGTGGTCGACTTGCCGCTGCCGGTGCCGCCCACGAGCAACACCAGACCGCGCTTGCTGCCCATGACCTCGGCGAGGACCGGCGGGAGCTTCAGCTCGTCGAGCGTGCGGATCTTGGTGCGAACGAGCCGGATCACCATGCCGGTGGCACCGCGCTGGCGGAACACGTTGAGCCGAAACCGCCCGCCGCTGCTACTCGCGAGCGCGACGTTGAGCTCCAGCTTCTCGCTGAACTCGACCCGCTGCGCCGGCGTCATCAGCGTGCTCGCGAGCCTCGCGATCTGATCGGCGCTGAGCGGCGTCTTCGCCGGATAGCCAACGCCATCGATCCGGAACACCGGCGGGCTGCCCGCGGCGACGTAGAGGTCCGAGGCCTCGACCTTCAGCATGTGCTCGAGCAGCCCACGGATGCCCGGGTCCCACAGCGTATCGTCGGTCATCGCGCCACCGCCTGCGACGCCGGCGACATCGGCAGCTTGTCGAGCAGGTGGGCCATCTCGGGGACGCGCTTGCGAGCCTCCTCCTGGGTGACCGTACCCTTGATGATCAGATCCATCACCGCGGCCTCCATCGTCTGCATGCCCGCCTTGGCGCCGACCTGCATGGCCGACGGTATCTGGTGGGTCTTGCCCTCGCGGATCAGGTTGCGCACCGCCGGCGTGCCGACCAGGATCTCGAGCGCCGCGGCGCGACCGCCGCCGACCTTGTGCATCAGCATCTGCGTGCACACGCCGAGCAGCGACTCGGACACCATCTGGCGCACCTGCGCTTGCTGCGCGGGCGGGAACACATCGACCAGACGATCGACGGTCTTCGCCGCACTCGAGGTGTGAACGGTGGCGAACACGAGGTGACCGGTCTCGGCGGCGGTGAGCGCGAGCGAGATGGTCTCGAGGTCGCGAAGCTCACCCACGAGGATCACGTCGGGATCCTCGCGGAGTGCGCTGCGCAGGGCCGCATTGAACGAGCGGGTCTGCGATCCGACCTCGCGTTGGTTGACCATCGAGCGCTTCGGCGTATGCACGAATTCGATCGGATCCTCGAGCGTGAGGATGTGACCGGCCATGGTCTCGTTGAGGTAGTCGATCATCGACGCGAGCGTGGTCGACTTGCCGCTGCCGGTGGGGCCGGTGACCAGCACGAGGCCCTTCTCCTCCTCGCACAGCTCGCGGAGGATCGACGGCAGCCCGAGATCCTCGAACCGAGGAATCTTGTTGGGGATGGTCCGGAACACCGCGCCCTCGCCGCGGTTCTGCGAGAACACGTTGACGCGAAACCGGCGCTCGGCATCGAGCGTGAACGCGAAGTCGACCTCGAGCTTCTCCTGGAACACGCGGCGCTGCGCGTCGTTCATGACGTCGAAGATCAGCTTGTGCGTCGCCTCGGGCGAGAGTGCGGGAACATCGACACGAAACATGTCGCCGTGAACGCGCAGCATCGGCGATTCGCCGGCGGATAGGTGCAGGTCGGAGGCGCCCTGAGCCACCGCGAACTTGAGCAGCGTCGGGATCGAGACGCTCATCGTTCGTCCACGCGCGCGACGTGCGCCTTGACGATGTGATGGATGACGTTCGGCGCGTGAAGCTCGAGCAGGCTCGCGCTGGAGTTCAGGTGATCGGCGGTGCGCTGCTGTCCCGTCGGCGCGGTCCACCGCAGCTCGCCCTCGATCATCACCCCGCTGCGCAGCTTGACGCCGACCCGCTGGGTCACGACGGGCAGGTCATCATCGAGCGCGATGACGGCGGCAGCCGGGCTCGTCAGGCACGCGATCGCATCGCGCGCGACCAGGCTGACACCGCTGCCCACCATCATCGCGATGAACTGCGGTCCGTTCGGGCCGAGCAGGTGGGGGATGTCCTCGGTCGGCGGCATGAACAGGACAACCTCGGAGCGCTCGCCATCGTGGAGCACCATCGAGGCCGAGATGTTGTCGACCGGCATCCGGAGGATGGCCTGGGAGCGCCGCAGGTTGACCGACGTCATTGCCCTTCGATTCGGCCGCTCGCCACGTCGTTCTAGGGCGTCTGACACCTACATCCATCCACTCGGTGCGAGACTCGGGTCATGTCCACGTTCGAGAGCATCCTGGGCACTATCGGTCGCACCCCGATCGTCAAGATCAACCACCTGGGGCCGGCGCACGTGGACCTCTACGTGAAGGTCGAGTCGTTCAACCCGGGAGGCTCGGTGAAAGACCGACTCGCCCTCGGTTTGATCGAGGAGGCGGAGCGGAGCGGAGCACTCGCGCCCGGTCAGACCGTGATCGAGGCGACGAGCGGGAACACCGGCATCGGCCTCGCCATGGTGTGTGCGCAGAAGGGCTACCCGCTGTCATCGTGATGGGCGAGAGATTCAGCGTCGAGCGCCGTCGGATGATGGCGGACTTCGAGGGCAAGCGGCTCGACTACTCGGTGACCGGGTACGGCACCGGCGGCACGCTGAAGGGCGTCGCGCCCGCACTGAAGGAGCGGCGGCCCGAGACGCGGATCATCGTGTGCGAGGCCGATAACTCGCAGGTGCTGGCCCCTGACACCGGTGAGCGCTACCTCAGCACCCCGTTGTTCGCGGAGATCGGAGCGGAGATGACCGCCGACGAGGATGCCATCGCGAAGTCCACGCCGAACTTCCGGTTCGATGTGGCTCCACCACCCGCCCCGCCCGCGCCGACGGTGCTGCCGACGGGTGAGGACCTCGCGTTCGTCGAGGCGATCGTCACCGATGCGCAGCACCCGGCCGTGATCTTCTCGCTCGAGTGGTGCGAGTTCTGCTGGGCCGTGCGCCGGATGTTCGCGCGCAATGGAATCACCTATCGCGCGGTCGACCTCGACTCCGTCGAGTATCAGCAGGGCAATCGCGGCGGTAGGATCCGCGCGGCGCTGACGGCGCGCACCTCGATGGCAACGATCCCGCAGGTGTTCGTCGGCGGTCAGCTGCTCGGCGGGGCCACCGAGACGTTCGATGCGTTCCGCTCGGGCACGCTGCAGGCGCTGCTGGCGACCAGCAACGTCGGCTACGACGCCAGCCTCCGGATCGATCCCTATTCGTTCCTGCCGACGTGGCTCCATCTACGCTGAATCAGCGCAACGTCGAGCTCTTCTTCGCCGTGAACGCGGGCGACGTGGTTGCGCCGGTACTCGAGAAGATCGCAGTCCCCCCCGCCCGGGCGAGCACGCGGTGTGGTCGTCAGCAGTACACTGTGCGGGTGAGCAGAGAAACGCGCTTCGTCGGATCGATCCCCGAGCTGTATGACCGTCATCTCGGCCCGGTGCTGTTCGAGCCGTATGCCAATGACCTCTCGGCGAGGTTGCCGGCTGGCGCACGGCGTGTGCTCGAGATCGCGGCCGGCACGGGGCGGTTGACGCGCCAGCTGCTCGGGGCGCTGCCCGAGACAGCGGAGCTGATCGCCACCGATCTGAACGCGCCGATGATCGAGATCGCGCGGGCGCGACTCTCGGATCCCCGGTTGTCGTGGGAGGTCGCCGACGCGCAGGCCCTGAGCTTTGCACCGGCCAGCTTCGACGTGGTCGCCTGTCAGTTCGGGTTGATGTTCGTCCCCGACAAGCTGCAAGCACTGCTCGAGATGAAGCGCGTGCTGCGCCCGGGTGGCACGTTGCTGCTCAGCACGTGGGACGAGCTCGTGCGAAACCCGGCGTCGTTGCTCGTGCACGAGCTCGCCATGACGATGTTTCCTGCAGATCCACCACGGTTCATGACGGTTCCGTTCTCGATGGACGACGCGGCATCGCTCGAACAGCTCGCGCGCGCCGCCGGATTCGCGCAGGCGCGTGTCGACACGGTGGCCGCAACGGCCCGTGCGGCGTCGGCGGCGGATTTCGCGATCGGCCTCGTCGGAGGCAATCCGATGTGGGATCAGCTGATCGACCGCGGTCTCGACGCACCTGCGTTCCGGGCGCGCGTCGCCGACGCGCTCGCCCAGGCATACGGTCACGCACCCTGTCGCTCCTCGCTGTCCGCGCACGTCCTGACCGCCCGCGCCTGACCGTGCTTGACTTCGCGGCACCCGCCAATCACGGTCGGGTCTCACGCACGTGATGGCGGTGGAGTCCGCCGACACCCGTGCCTCCGCTGTTCGCGGTGTGACCGGAGGACGTGTGTGACCTCCGACGTGTCCACCGACCCGCCGACCGAACCGCGCCACCCGTGGACCGTGATCCAGTGGATCGCGCTCGGAATCTGCGTGGGAGCCGCGTGCGGCGCAGCCTCTGCGCTGTTTCTGTGGTTGCTCGCCGAGGCGACCGGATACCGCGAGAGTCACGACGTGCTCGTGTACTTCCTGCCGGTCGCGGGCCTCGTGCTCGGCCTGCTCTACGCGCGGTGGGGTGACTCGATCAAGGCGGGCAACAACCTCGTGATCGACACGATCCACGACGGCGGCCCGGAGATCCCGTTTCGCATGCTCCCGATGGTGCTCGGCGGCACGGTGATGACCCACCTGTTCGGCGGCAGCGCGGGCCGCGAAGGAACCGCCGTGCAGATGGGCGCGAGCCTGGCGGACTACCTCTCGCACCGCGCGCGGCTCGGAGGCGCGCTGCGGCGTCAGCTCCTCGCCGCCGGCGTCGCCGGTGGGTTCGGCGCAGTGTTCGGAACGCCGGTCGCGGGCGCGGTCTTCGGGCTCGAGTTCGTGGTGCTCGGCCGCATCGAGTATCGCGCGCTCGTTCCCGCCTTGGTCGCGGCGATCGTCGGCGACCTCGTGACGCGCGGCCTCGGCATCGTGCATGTCGCCTACCCGGCCGCGCCGCACGTCGAGCTCACGCCGCTGCTGTGCGCGTCCTGGCTCGCGTTCGCGGTGGTCGTCGCGATCGTCACCACCGCGTTCATCGAGCTCACCCACTTCCTGCGTCGTCGCGGCGAGCGCCACGTTCGATCACTCGCGATCCGAATGGCGATCGGTGGCGCGATCGTCGTCGTGGTGTGGCGCGTGATCGGCACCAGCGACTACCTCGGCCTCGGCGTGCCGATGATCGTGCGCTCATTTTCGGACCCGAGTGTTCCCGCGTGGGCGTTCGCCGCCAAGCTCGTGTTCACGGCGATCACGCTCGGTGCGGGGTTCATCGGCGGCGAGGTCACACCGCTGTTCTTCATCGGGGCCGCGCTCGGCGGGGTGTGCGCGCCGATCCTCGGGGTCCCGCGCGAGCTGGGTGCCGGCGTCGGGATGGCCGCGATGTTCGCCTGCGCGTCGAACACGCCGCTCGCGCTCTCGATCATGGCCGTCGAGCTCGTCGGCGCGAACGCGCTGCCTCATGTCGCGATCGTCTGCGTGGTCGCCTACGCCGTGTCGGGCCGGAGCAGCATCTATCCGTCGCAGCGCCGCTGAGAGATTCTCGCGGTGCGGTGGTATGCGGTTCGCACCGGCTACTCAGCATGCAGGTACATGTTCGACACGATGGGACGATCAACGGCAGCGAACGCCTCAACGAGATGGTGACGGCGAGCGTCGAGGGCGCGCTCGACAGGTTCGCCGAGCACATCACCACCGTCGAGGTTCATCTCGCCGACGAGAACGGCAAGAAGGTCGGCGGTAATGACATCCGCTGCACGATCGAGGTGCGGTTCGAGGGCCGCAAGCCCACCGCGGTGACGCATCACGCCTCCGACCTGCTCGTCGCCCTTGACGCCGCTGCCGAGAAGATGTCGCGCATGCTCACCCACCAGCTCGGCCGAATTCGCGACGGGGCCCACTCCCCGAGCTGATCAAGAGGTCTGTGCCAGAGCGCACGGTGCGAATGGGCGCACGGTCGCTCGTTCCTCACGAATGCGCTAATCAAGGAGATCGTGTCCGCACTGAAACGCCCTCGGAGTGTGCCGCGCGACCAGATGGTGAGGGTGCGTGGTGCTCGCACGCATAACCTCAAGGACGTCGATCTCGAGGTCCCTCGCGAGGCGCTCGTCGTGTTCACGGGGATCTCGGGCTCGGGGAAGTCCTCGCTCGCGTTCGGCACGCTCTACGCGGAGGCCCAGCGCCGCTACCTCGAATCGGTGTCGCCCTACGCGCGCCGGCTGTTCGACCAGATGCCGGTGCCCGAGGTCGACGAGATCGACGGCCTACCACCCGCGGTGGCGCTGCAGCAGCAGCGTGGCTCGTCCACGACTCGGTCGTCGGTCGGTACGGTGACCACGCTGTCGAACCTGCTGCGGATGCTCTACTCGCGCGCGGGCAACTATCCGCGTGGCGGCTCTCTCCTCTATGCGGATGCGTTCTCTCCCAACACGCCGGAGGGCGCGTGCCCCGCGTGCAGCGGCCTCGGCCGGATCTATGACGTCACCGAGCGCTCGATGGTGCCCGATCCGGGCAAGACGATCCGCAAGCGCGCGATCGCGGCCTGGCCACTGGCGTGGGGTGGCCAGAACCTGCGCGACATCCTGGTGACCCTCGACATCGATGTCGATCGCCCGTGGCGCGAGCTGCCGAAGAAGACGCGCGACTGGATCCTGTTCACCGACGAGCAGCCCGCGGTGCCGGTGTACGCCGGGTTGACGCCTGCGGAGACGCGTCGCGCGCACAAGCGCCGCGAGCTGCCGAGCTACATGGGCACGTTTTCGAGTGCGAGGCGGCACCTGTTCTACACGTTCGGCAATACGCAATCCGCAATGATGAAGCGCCGCGTGATGCAGTACATGATCGCGAGCGACTGCACCGCGTGTGACGGCAAGCGCCTGAAGCCAGCATCGCTGGCGGTGACGTTCGATGACAAGGACATCACCGAGCTGTCTCGGCTGCCGCTCAAGACGCTCGCCACGGTGATGGCGCCGTACGCGAGCAGCGCCAAGGTCGTCGAGTCCGCCGACGGCCATCCCGAGAAGGAGGTGGTGGCGCAGCGGATCGCCGAGGATGCGGTCGCGCGGCTCGCCGTGTTGCTCGAGCTCGGACTCGGCTACCTGACGCTCGATCGCAGCACGCCGACGTTGTCGCCAGGTGAGCTGCAGCGACTGCGGCTCGCCACCCAGGTCCGCTCCAACCTGTTCGGCGTGGTCTACGTGCTCGACGAGCCCTCGGCGGGTTTGCACCCCGCCGATACAGAGTCCCTGCTCGCCGCGCTCGACCGGCTGAAGGCGCAGGGCAACTCGCTGTTCGTCGTCGAGCACGACCTCGACGTGATCCGCCACGCGGACTGGATCGTCGATGTCGGGCCGGATGCTGGAGAGCACGGCGGCGAGATCCTGTACAGCGGCGTCCCCGAGGGTCTCGCGCGGATCGCGGCCTCGCACACCCGCGCGTTCCTGTTTCGCGACGAGCCGGTACCGGCGCACGAGCCTCGCACGCCGACCGGCATGCTCCAGCTGACCGGCATCACCCGCAACAACCTGCGGGACGTCGACATCGCGTTTCCGCTCGGTGTGCTGACCTCGGTCACCGGAGTGTCCGGATCCGGCAAGTCGAGCCTCGTCAGTCAGGCGCTGGTCGAGCTGGTCTCCGCGCACCTCGGGCGCCCTCACGAGGACGACGAGGCCGAGGTCGATGACCTGCTCGGTCGGGAACAGGTGATCGCCACCGGGGGAGCGATCACCGGTGGGCTCGACCAGATCTCGCGGCTCGTGCGCGTCGATCAGCGGCCGATCGGTCGCACGCCGCGTTCGAACCTCGCGACCTACACCGGGCTGTTCGATCACGTGCGCAAGCTGTTCGCGGGGACCAAGCTCGCGAAGTCGCGGCGCTACGATGCCGGTCGGTTCTCGTTCAACGTGGCCAAAGGCCGGTGCGAGAACTGCCAGGGCGAGGGCTTCGTGTTCGTGGAGATGCTGTTCCTGCCGAGCGTGTATGCGCCGTGCCCCGCATGTAAAGGCGCCCGCTACAACGCGAAGACACTCGAGGTCACCTATCAGGACAGGTCGATCGCCGACGTGCTCGCGATGACGGTGGATGCCGCGTTCGAGTTCTTCGCCGACGAGCCCGCGATCCGCCGTTCTCTCGAGGTGCTGCGCCAGGTCGGCGTCGGGTACCTGCGGCTCGGGCAGCCCGCCACCGAGCTCTCCGGCGGTGAGGCGCAGCGGATCAAGCTCGCCACCGAGCTGCAGCGTGGCAGCCGCGGCGATGCGCTGTACGTCCTCGACGAGCCGACCACCGGACTGCATCCGGCGGATGTCGAGAAGCTCGTCGTACAGCTCGATGCACTGGTCGAGGCCGGCAACACCGTCATCGTCGTCGAGCACGATACCCGGGTGCTCGCGGCCAGCGACTGGGTGATCGACATCGGCCCGGGTGCCGGGGACGAGGGCGGCACCGTGGTCGCCACGGGTACCCCTGCGGAGATCGCGCGCGCGAAGGGCAGCCGCACCGCGCCGTACCTCGCGAGATTCCTGGCGGAGGCCGCGTAGCTCACCGCTTCGCGATCAGCACGGTCGTGTACGGCTTCGCCGTTGCGCGAGCCCTTCAGCGTGATCCGATCCTTGGTTGCGGCGTCCGCGGCAGCTCGATACGCGGCGGCCACCGAGGTCAGGGAGACGTCGTTGATCGAATCGAGCGTGTCACCATTGTGTGCGCCCAGGCGCGCAGCAGTGGTGTCGGGTGCCACGCCGACGATCCGCATCGAGACCTGCTTGCCGTTCTCGACGATGCGCTCGAGGTCCACACCGCCCTCTCCGCGCATCAGGTTCTGCAGATCGGCCTGCGTGATCATGTGCTCGCTCATGCCGTGAACAGCAGCAAGCCGGATGCCAGTTCCGGTACGCTCCCGTCGTGGACGAGCTGCCAGCGGCGCTGACCTGGGCCGAATATCTCGGACGCTGGGCCGCCGATTGCGGCGGCTGGATGCAGCTCGCGGATGCGCTGATCCATCGCGCGCAGGAGAGCGTCGAGATCTCGCTCGATCCGCAGACCGTCGAGCGCGGCCTTCGCCGGCTCGCGACCCGCGGTCACAAGCCGGGCGGGCAGTACGGGCGCTGGGTGCTGCGCTACTTCGGCTTCGCGTCTCCGGTCGAGGAGCTCGTGAAGTGGATGGGCCAGTACCACACGAGGTTTGCCGACCTGCCGTCGGGCTTTCGGCTCGAGCATCTCAACCTGTGGAACCGACCTCCGATCGCCGAGTCCCGCCTCGCGTGCTGGATCCAGGTTGGCGTTGCCCACGCGCAACTCAGTCGCTCGGAGCTCGCGGCGTGCGACGCGGCGCTCTCACATGCGGAGCACCTCGCGCCGAAGGCAGGACCGGCCGCGGAGATCGAGGTGGCACTGTTGCGCGCACGGCTCGATACCGATGCTGGCCAGCGCGAGGCCGCGAGTGCTCGGCATCGCGCGATCGAGGCGCTGCTCGCGACCGGAGCGATCGAGCTTGCAGATGACCGCGCGTACCGCACCCAGCTGCATGCACAGCAAGCGATTCGCTGCACCACGCCGGCCGAGGGAAGCGCGCCGGATGTCGAGGGCGCGCGCGCGCTGTATGCCGCGATTCCCGACGAGCCCTACCTGCCGTTCGTCGCGTGCCGGAAGGCGGTGGGACTCGCCTACTGCGCGTGGAAGCTCGGCGATCTACCAGAGGCGATCCGGATCGCGGAGCGCGCCTCCGAGCACGCGGGAGATGGCGGCCTCGTTCGGATGCGCGTGATGGCCCTCAATCTGCTCACCCGCCTGCTCACCGGGGACGCGGCGACTGCGGTGCACCAGCGGGCGCGGCGCATGGCGGCGCTGCTCGAGGATGAGGATCTGCGGAGTCGCGTGGCATGGTCGGCAGCTCCCGAACCTCCGACCCCTGGATGATCGCCTCGTCGAGGATCGCGTTTGCCTCCGCAGCGTTCCCCCAGCCGACGACCTCCGTCGCGCCGCGGCCCCAGTAGTTCGAAAACCACAGCACGAGGATCTCGCGGCTCTCCGGATAGTAGGCGTCGAGCTGCTCGAGCTCGCGCAACCGCGAGAACCCGTTGACGAGCTCGTTGTCGAGCGGCACCGCGATCAGCTTGTCATCGCGGATCCCGTCGTGCTGCATCTCGAGGACGCCGATGATCCGCGTCGACGCCACGGACGCTCGCTCGATGCCGCGCCCGAGGACGAGCACATCGAGCGGATCCCCATCCGCGGCGAGCGTCCGGGGAACCATCCCGTAGTTCACCGGGTATGCGAGGTAGTCGATCTCACGGCGCGACCTGTCCTCGCGGTCGAGCGCCCAGCGGAGGAAGCCATCGTCCTCGTCGACCTCGAACTTCGCGGTGGTCCCGGTCGGGATCTCGATCACCGCATTGACGGTGTCATCGCGATTGCGCGCGGGGTACCCGCTCGACAGATGGCGCGTGGCAACGATGGTCTCCTCATCGAGGGCCACCGCATGCGGCGAGACGGGCGCGCCGGCCACGATCGAGCGCGAAGGAACATTGGAACAGAGCACAAACGACCCGCACAGCAGGCCTACAACAGTTGGGTTCACCCGTTCACCAGTAGAACCGGCGGCCGGATCCAACAAGGACACGATCTCGGACATCTGCCTGCGAAGCCCCGTGGGGTCACCGTGCCGATGATGTGACCGCTACGGTTCGTGCGCCGCGAGCTCGGCGATCGCGGCTTTGATGCTGGACGTCTGCGGGACGCTCGCCATCTCCAGATTGTCGGCGAGGCCGATGCCCGGGATGTGCGCGCCCGCGAGCAGCTTCGGCGGCGCGTGGAGCTCGTAGAACAGCTCCTCGGCGAGCCGGCGGATCAGGTGCTCGCCGAAGTTCGTGATCTCGGTGTCCTCGTTGACGCAGAGCACGCGGTTGGTCTTGCGCACGCTCGCCGTGATCGCATCCCAGTCGTAGGGATGCAGCGAGCGCAGGTCCACGACCTCGGTGTCGATGCCGTCCTGCGCGAGCTCCTCGGCCGCGGCGAGCGCCATCGGGACGTTGCGGCCGTAGGTCAGCACGGTCACGTGGGTTCCCTCGCGGGCGATCCGCGCCTTGCCGATCGGGATGAACAGATCCTCGAGCTCCGGCCAGTCCGGCTTCCACGCCGAGCGATCACCGAGCGGCGCATCGATCATCGACGCCAGCTTCTTGTCATCACCGGGCTCGCCCGGGATGTCCTCGCCGGGCCTGCTCTTCACGCGCAGCAGCGCCTTGGGCATCAGGAACATCACCGGATTCGGGTCCTGGATCGCCGACAGCAGCAGCCCGTAGGCATCGCGTGGCGTCGACGGCATCACGATCTTCCACCCAGGGATCCGCGTGGCCTGGGCGTCGAACGAGTGCGAGTGATAGATGCTGCCGCGGATGCCGGCGCCGACGGGCGTCATCATCACCAGCGGAACGTTCCAGTCGCCACCGGAGGACCAGTAAGTGTTGCCGGCGATCTTCAGCAGATCGATCGTGTTGAACGCGTAGTCGCAGAACTGGATCTCGGCGATCGGCTTTCGGCCCGCGAGCGCGAGTCCGATCGCCGTGCCGATGATGCCACGCTCGTCGAGCGGCGAGTTCCACGCGGTCTCGAGGCCCTGGGTTCCGGTGAACACACCACCGAGCGGCGGACCGACGTCCTCGCCGAAGATGTCGGTGACGCCGTGTCGCGACTCTCCGACATGGAGCGCCATGCGGATCGCCTGGATCATGGTGGCCATGTCAGCGCTCCCCAGCCACGATGTTCTTGTCGGCGAACACGTGATCCCAGATCGATTCGGGCGCCGGCGGCTGTTCGAGCCGCACTCGCTTGCTCGCCTCGGCGAGCTCGTTGGTATAGGTGGTGCGCAGCTGGTCCATCTGCGACCGCGTCATCAGCTGGCGATCCTCCAGCGTGCGCTCGAACCGCTCGAGGCAATCGATCTCGTCCTTGGCGATGTTCGCGCCGCTCGCCGACGAGTGGCCACGCAACCGCGATACCATCGCCTCGAGCAGGTACGGCTTGCGCTCGGTGCGCACGTAGTCCATTGCCTTCTGGATCGCCGCGTAGGTGGTCTCGGCATTGTTGCCGTCGATCACCGCGGTGGGCATGCCGAACGCCTTGCCGCGCTCCGCGATCTGGTCGTAGCCGTGCTGCCCCGCGTACGGCGTGGAGATGCCGAACCGGTTGTTGGTGACGATCATCAGCATGGGCAGCTCCTGCCCCTTGCGCGAGCTCCACACGAGCGCGGTGGCGAAGTCGCCCTCGGCGGTGCCTGCATCGCCGCCCTGGACGATCGTGATGCCTTTCGCGCCGGAGCCGGCCCGCTGCGCGCGCGCGGTGCCGATCGCGATCGAGAACTGGACCTCGATCGGAGAGCTGACCGGCACCACGTTCCACTTGCGCACCGAGAAGTGACCCGCGAAGTTGCGTCCCTTCGAGTACGGGTCGGTGGCCACGTTCTTCATCTGGCGGATCGAGTCGACCGGATCCGCGCCCATCGCCAGGAGCGTGCCGCTCGACCGGTAGTGGAGGTGGAGGAAGTCGTGATCGACGCCCTCGCCCTTGTCGACGAGCAGACCGAGCGGGACGTTGAACGCCTCCTCGCCGGGACCGCCGATCCAGAAGTAGCCGTCACCCTGCTTGTACATGGTGATCAGCCGCTCCTCGAGCAGCCGCGTCCTGAGCATCAAGTCGTAGATCTTGAGGCAGACCTCGGCGGATAGCTGACCCGGCGGGGTCGCCACGGCGGCGCGGACTGACACGGGTGCGGCACTGGAGCTCATGACGGCGTGGATGTCTTAGCGCGAAACGCGGAACAATTGCGAGACCCTCGGCCGCACTCGCAGTCAGCCGTTGACGCAACGAGCTATGGACGCAGCAGCGCGATTCAACCGGATTGCGAACGCGGTCGCGGGTCTTCGAGCTCTTCGAGCAGCGAATGCGGAGCGCGGCGAGTGTATGGATCGAGCAGGAGAGCACCGGCTCGGTGCGGCTGTCTCGGTGCCACCGACGCGAGCACCCGCATGAGCGCGCCCGCTGCCATCTGCACCACTCCCATCGAACACGTGGGGTGGCACGACCGAGCGTGCGTCAGCGCTGGATCGACGGCGACCGGATCGAGCGCACTGAAAGCGCGAGCAGTCCGAGCAACAGGAATCCAAGCGGCAGCCGCCATGCCGTGGGGCGCGATGGCGGGGGCGCGAGGCTGGCCGTGGCCGGGGCGCCGAGCGTTCCCTTCGCGAGCTCGATCGCATACGCGGCACCGAGCCGCGCGAACTTCACCGCGTGGTTCGCGTTGTTCCCGCTCATCTCGAGCGTGTCCTTGGTGGTGTGGATCTCACGATTGGACTCGCGGAACCGGGACTCGAACGGCATCGAGGCCGGCACGCCGTAGCGGGTCCACGACGCATGATCCGAGCACGCATAGCCGCAGCGATCGACGCCCCAGGTGGCATCGGTGTAGCTCTCGAGCAGCTTCACCAGGAATGCGTTCTGTGCCTTGTCGGTGTGATCGTCGATCAGCCAGATGTCGCGGTTCGAACCCTGGTAGTTGGTCATGTCGAGCTGCAGCGCGCCGACCACGTTGATGTGCCGCTGCTGGTAGTCCTTCGCGATCGACAGCGAGCCGCGGAGGCCGACCTCCTCGGCCGCGTAGCCCATGAACTTCACCGTGCGCTCGGGGCGGAAGTCGTTCGCGAGCAGGCCGCGCGCGATCTCGGTGATCGTGGCGATCCCGGATGCGTCGTCATCGGCGCCGGGCGCATGGCCGCTCGAGCCGCCTGGCGAGATCGAATCGAGATGGCCGCCGATCACCACGACCTCGTCGGGCTTCGTGGTGCCGGGAATCGTCATCACCACCGACTTCTGCGGATACCCGTGATCGACGAGCTCCACGGTGATGTCGGTCCGCGCCGAGAAGCTGCGCCAGCGGTGCTGCAACCACAGCGAGGCCGTGGCGCCGCTCTCCGACCGGAAGTAGCGGTTCTTCATCGAGGACAGCTCGCCGATCGTGCGATGGATCGCGCTCGCGGAGAGCGCCGGCAGCACCGCGCGCACGACCTCCGCGCGATCGAGCGTGTAGTCGATCGGGGCCCGGGCCGGCGAGCTCGCGAGCGCCGCGCGCGCCTCCGCGAGCGAGTCGTGGACCATGTACCCGCCGCAGCGCTGATGCTCGGCATGCATCCGCTCCGAAAGCGTCTCGAGCTCGCGGGTCTCGAGCTCGACGAGCGCCACACCATGGTCCACGTCGAGGACCGAGAGCAGCGCGTGATCTTCGGTGCTGACCGCGCCGACGGTGTCGAGCGCATCGGCATCGATCGAGATCAGCGTGGTGGAGCGCCCGTCGCTGCATCCGGTGGCCAGCACGAGGAGTACCAGAGCGGTTCGCATGGCTGACTGTAGCGTGCCCGCGCCGCGCCGGCTCGCGTAGGCTGGCGCCATGATCGAGCCGCATCCGGCGCCAAGCGATGGCCCGCTGACCCCCGAGGAGCTCCAGCTCGCGACCCGCAACCGCGGCATGCCACTCGAGGCCATGCGGTACGACATCACGCCGGTCGGGCTGCACTACCTGCTCGTGCACTTCGACATCCCGGCGATCGATCCCGCGCGCTGGCGGCTGCAGCTCGGCGGCACGATCCGCCGTCCTCTCGAGCTCTCGCTGGACCAGATCCGCGCGCGCCCGCAAGTGACGCACGCGGTGACGCTCGAGTGCGCCGGCAATGGTCGGTCGCGGCTCCTGCCCCGCCCGATCTCGCAGCCGTGGGTGATCGAGGCGATCGGCACCGCCGCGTGGACCGGCACGCCGCTCGCCGGAGTGCTCGTCGACGCTGGCCTCGATCCGAGCACGGTCGAGCTGGTATTCACCGGCGCGGACCACGGGATCGAGAAGGGCCACGAGCACGACTACGCGCGCAGCCTCACCGTCACGGATGCGATGCGCCCCGAGGTGCTGCTCGCCTACGAGATGAACGGCCGGCCACTCGAGCCGCAACACGGCGCGCCGCTCCGGCTCGTGGTCCCTGGCTGGTACGGCATGACCTCGGTGAAGTGGCTGTCGCGGATCGACGCGGTGACCGCGCCGTTCGACGGCTACCAGCAGACCACCGCGTATCGCTACAAGCAGTCGCCGGGCGATCCGGGCACGCCGGTGACGCGGATCCGGCCCCGTGCCCTGCTCGTCCCGCCGGGGTTTCCGGACTACTTCTCGCGCACGCGGATCGTGGAGCGCGGAACCGTGGCGCTGCACGGCCGCGCGTGGTCGGGTCACGGCGCGATCGCGCGGGTCGAGGTCGGGATCGACGGAGGCTGGCTCGATGCCGAGCTCGCTCCGGCGGTCGGCCCGTTTGCGTGGCATGCGTGGTCGGCCGCGTGGCACGCACTTCCCGGCGAACACGCGCTCACCTGCCGCGCCACCGATGCTGCGGGGAACGTGCAGCCGCTCGAGGCGCCTTGGAACCTGCAGGGCATGGGGAACAACCTCGTGCAGCACGTGGTGGTGCGCGTGCGGTAGCTCCCGGGTACGTGCACCCGTGGCGAACGGACGACCGGGTTACTGCGGTCCTAAACACCGGGGTCTGGCTTACGAAACTACTAGTAATGATGCGGGGTTCCGCGCTATAGAAGTGCTGTGTCTGGGTCGGACGCGTTTCAGGTGGGCCTGCGGGTCGGCAAGTACGAGCTGACCCGGAAGCTCGCGGAGGGTGGGTTCGGGGTCCTCTGGGTCGCGCGGGATATCGCGCTCGACCGCGATCTCGCGATCAAGTTCCTCCATCCACAACACAGCTCGAACACCGATGTCGTTCGCCGGTTCCTCCAGGAGGCGCGGTCGCTGGCCAAGCTCGTGCACCCGGGCATCGTCACGGTCTACGAGAGCGGCGAGGTCCGCAACACGGGAACGGCGGCCGACGGCGCGGCCTACATCATCATGGAGCTGCTCGCCGGCGAGACGCTGTCGCAGCGGCTGACCCGGATCCAGCGGTTCACTCCTCCCGTTGCGATGGAGATCTGCCGCCAGGTCGGCAACGCGCTGCAGAGTGCGCACGAGCAGGGCATCGTCCATCGCGATCTCAAGTCCGACAACATCATGCTGGTCCAGGATCTCGCGCTGTCGATCGGCGAGCGCGCGAAGGTGCTCGACTTCGGGATCGCGAAGCTCGCGACCGCCTCGACATCGAACGGGGGCACCAACACGCAGGCGGGCATGGTGTTCGGTACGCCGAACTACATGGCGCCCGAGCAGTGCCGATCGGCTGCCGATGCGAACCACTCGAGCGATATCTACTCGCTCGGCTGCATCCTGTTCGAGCTGCTCACGGGCCGCCCGCCGTTCACCGGCGCGATGGCCGAGCTGATCGCGCATCACCTGCTGACGCCGGCCCCGATCCCGAGCATCGTGCAGCCTGGGATTCCGCCGCACCTCGATCAGGTGATCGCCGCGATGCTCGCGAAGCGGCCGGAGGATCGGCCGGCGAACATGAAGGTTGTCGAGGCGATCCTCGACGAGAAGCGCCTCGGCGGAATGCCCGGCCGTCGGCGCACGCTGGGGGGCGCGAAGCTGATGACGCAACCTCCGGCGATGTCGGGTACACCCGCCTCCGCGTCCGCGCTCGCTGCCGCCGTCGGAGCGAGCCAGCCCGTGCTCGCAATGTCCCCCAGCTCTGCTGCCAGGCCGAACGCGGCGGCGGCGCTGGGAACCCCCGCGGTCGGTGTCGAGCCCGCCGTGGCCGCACCCCAGGCCGCGCTCATGGCGCTCGCGGTCGGTGCGCAGACGCCGCCATCGCCGAAGCCGACCACGATGAGCTCGGCGTCGGGCGTCGCCGCGCAGATCGATGCACGAAACAAGAACGGGTCATCGACGTTTCTGTGGCTCGCGGGCGTCGTGGTCATCGCTGCCGCGATCGCCGTGATCGCGGTCGTCAGCAGCGAAGGAGACGGCGGATCGAGCGCACGACCGGCGGCGCCGCCCGTGAGCACTCCGGTTGCGACTCCGACGCCGACGCCGATTTCGCCCCCCACGCTGCCCACGAATGCGGTGATGCCTCCGCCCCTGACTCCGACTCCGACTCCGACTTCGGCGACCGTCAGGCCCACCACCGCGGCAACGACGGTGACCACCCCCACCAGGCCCATGACGTCCGCGACCAAGCCGATGACGACGGTGACCACCGCCACGTCCACGACGTCGACGACGAAGCCCACGACCACGACCACGACCAAACCGACGACCACCACGAAGCCGACGCCGACGAAGCCCGAACCCGGGCCGGGAAGCGGCGCACAGAAATGTCAGGGCAAATCATGCATCCTCGATGGAAACTTCTGACCGCGCTCGCGGCGACCGCTGTTCTCGCCCACGCGCCTGCCGCTGCCCACGCTGACGCTGACCCGTGCACTGCGGATGCAGCACCCGCGAAGTGCTACCTGACCGCGGCGCAGAACCTCCGCGAGACCAAGCCCGGCGAGGCCGCCGCGCTGTACCTGAAGAGCTATCGCCTCGAACCAAAGATCGATCCGCTCGCGGGCTATGGCTTCGCGCTCGCGCTCGACAACCAGGATGTCGCCGCCGCCGAGGTGCTCGAGAAGGCCGTGGAACAATACAACAAGCTCCGCGCGCAGCTCGAGCAGAGCAATGCTGACGCGAACACGCTGTTCCAGGTGATCCACCGCGTCGAGTTCGTTCGCGAGGAGCTCAACAAGCTGGTCCCCAAGATCGGGAAGGTCCAGCTCAAGGTCACCGACGGCAGGCTGCCACGCGGGGTCACCAGCGTCGCGCGCAAGAACGGCTCGGACCTCCACGGCTCCAACGTCACCACGCTGCTGGTCATCCCGAACAGCGATGTCCTGGTGTTCACGTTCGCGAGCGGAAAGACGCTCGACTACGAGGTCAACGTTCCCGCCGGCACGATCTCCACCGTCGAGATTCCCGCCGAACCGCAGCCGCCGCCGCCGCCGCCGCCGCCACCCGCGCCGCCCTACGATGAGGGCATCCCGCTGCGTCGGTTCGGCTACATCTCCGGCGGCGCGGGCGCCGTCGTCCTGATCGGCGGCTTCACGTACATGATCACGCAGGACGTCGCATCGGCAGGCTTCGCTGCCGGCGTCACGGTGGTCGGCGTCGCCGGCATCACCGCCGGCATCTACCTGTGGCGCCTCGGCAACAAGCAGAGCGCTGCACGCAAGACCGGCGGGACCACCACGGCGGTGGTCCCGGTGCTCACCGATCACATGATCGGCGCCGCGTTCACCGGCACGCTGTAATACGGACTCGAACAGCAGGCGCTGCGGCGGCCCGGCGCGCACACCACGAACTTCGTGGGTCCGCTGCCGACACCCACGGTGCTCGCCTGCGAACCTGCAGCGTGGGAGTGACCAAGCAGCGCCGGAATCCGCGGCCGTCGGTCGCTAGCCGCGGATCTCGGCGAGCAGTGCGTCGACATCGATCGAGTCGAGCCCGAAGCCGGTCGCGAGCCGCATCACGATCTCGCGCTCCTCCATCGACACGTCATCATCGGCCAGCGCCACGGCGAGCGAGAGCATCAGCACCGCCCCGGCGGCATCGCGATCGTCGACCAGCTCGGTCACGCGCGCGATCAGCGGGTCGAAGCCACCCGCCTCGAGCGCGCTCGCGGCGGCGGTCAGCAGCGCATCGATGGTGTCGCGCTCCACCCCGCCGAGGATCTCGAGCCGGTCGAGGAGTGCATCGTATTCCTGCTCGCTGGCATGACCGTCTGACGCTGCGATCAGGAACGCACTCGTGATCGCGGCCTCGAGGAAGGTCTCGCCCGCGAGCCGCTCGGTGAGGCCGTGTCGCGACCACCAGGTCCGCTTCTCGTAACTGGACATCGGTTGGCAATACACACTGCACGCGTCACAGCCGTCAAGCGCCGTTCACGGCTCCCGCAGCGCCATCAGCTAGTTACCTCACGGCGCGGTCCTTGCTCCTCGAGCCGGTCACCATGCGCACCCTCGCCCTCGCCGCCGCCTGTATGTCGCTGTCTGCCTGCTCGCTGTTCATGCACTCGATCGAGAAGCCGAAGGCCGAGGTGCGCGACGTGTCGCTATCGTCCGCGGGCTACAGCGGCGTCACCGGCGAGCTGCGGCTCGACGTGATGAACCCCAACAGCTTCGGCGTTCCGCTCTCCGGCATCGACTGGCAGCTATCGGTCGGCGGATCGCGAGCGGTCACCGGCCGGATCGAGCTGCAGCAGACCATCCCGGCCAAGGGCGTCGCGCCGATCACCACCTCCTCACGATCGAGGCGCGCGATGCGATCGCGGTGGCCGCGAGCCTCGCCGGCGGAGTACGCCAGTATCAGATCACCGCTCGGCTGCACTTCTCGACGCAGATCGGTCAGCTCGACGTCGACATCGAGCACACCGGCACGCTGGGTGGCGGAGGCGGACTGCCGATCGGCCTCGGTAGCCTCAGCCTTTGAGCATGGCGAGCGCCATGAACACGGCCTCTCGCGTGCGCGGGAAGCCACCGGTGCGGGCGCCCTCGAGCGTCGCATGCGGCGCATGAGGGTACCTCGGGCGTGCCTACGCCGGGCGCCGCCCGGTGATCACCGCGATCTCGGGTGTCGACACCAGGCGATGTTCTGCGATCTCGATCAACCCTGCACCGGCGAGCCAGCCGTGCACCACGTCGGTCGGGTAGACGTCACCGCGCGCGGTGTAGAGCGCCATGTCGAGGGCGAACCACACACCCTCGCGCGAGTCGGCACGCAGATCGAGGATGGCGACCACCCCCACCGGCGACACGGCGCGCGCTGCCGCGGCACACAGCTCCGCGCACGCGTCGGGACCATGCAGGTGCAGCACGTTCGCCAGCAGCACGACGTCATGATCCTCGCCGACCACGAGCGTGCGCGCATCGCCGGCGACGTAGCGCACGCGGTCGCCATATCGTGCGAGGTGCTCGCGCGCGAGCACCAGGATCTCCGCTTGATCGACGAGCGTGGCCGTCGAGCCGGGATGCGCATCGAGGAACGCCTCGGTGTAGGTCCCGGCGCCACCGCCGAGATCGATCAGGCTCGGTGCTGCGAGCAGCGCAGCCAGCTCGCGCGCGGTCTGCGCGCCGGCACGCACCAGGTGTCGGTGATACGCGGTCGGATCGCCGAGCGGCAGCGGACGATCCTCGCGGATCACCTCGGCGATCCGGCCCCAGCCCTCGCGCACCACCTGCGGTCGCGAGGGAACCGCGGCTCGCCGGATCAGCGCGCCATCGCGGGCGAGCACGCCTGCATGCACGAGCGCATCGACCAGCGCGCGCACGCGGTGCCGGCCGTGCGCGACGCCGATCGCATCGGCGAGGCCATCGAGCGTCTGCGGTAGTGCCTCGAACACACCGAGCTCGTACGCCGCCGCGATCGCGGACGCGCGGAACAGCTCGGCCCCGGCTGCGATCGGGAACACGCCCACGTTCAGTTCAGGTAGATCATCTTGCCGACCACGCGGACCTCGCCCTTGGCATCGACCTTGACCGCTTCCTCGCCGCTGACGCCAATCGTGCGGCCGCTGATCTCGACCTTCTCGGTGCCCTTGATCTCGACCCGTGCGCTCTCGATCGAGACCGCCTCGGTCGCCTTCAGCTGCAGGCGTGCGCTCTCCATCTGCAGCACCGGCCCCTCATCGGTCAGCCGGATCCGGACCTCGAGCATTCCGGACTCGCTCCGGATCTCGACCAGCTGATCGCCGCCCTGCTCGCCGAGCACCAGCTTCCGGCCGTCGCGCAGGTACACCTCGCGATCGTCGGTGACCTCCTCGGTGACCGACTGGGTGGCCAGCTTCTCCTTCGGCGATCCCGACATGACTTCGAGGCTACCATACGGCCCGGAATCCATCGTTTCCCATCTCGTTCCACACCGAGGAACACCGCGGCTTTACGTTCCGTATCAGGTTGGAGGACAATCTCGACCCATGCCGCCCCTGCAAGTGATCAAGCCAGCCGGCCAGGCGATCTTCCTGGCGCACAGCCTGAAGTTGCCGAGTCAGTTCAAGGCGCCGTCGGGCAACACGGGGCAGGACCACTACAAGAAGGCGTTCAAGTCGAGCGACCTGGGTGCATCGCCGCAGCTGATCCCACCGTGGTTCATGCCGGCCGAGCCCGGCAACAAGTACTACCAGGACAGCTGCGACAAGATCGGCAACGACTTCAAGAAGTTTCATGACGCGATGCTCGACGCCGTCGTGTTCGCACACACCAAGTGGAAGGCGCTGGCGAAGTTTCAGAACCTCAAGATCAACGCGGTCACCGCGCTCGGAACGCCGGGCTGCCTCGACGGGCCGGAGCTCGAGTCCGATATCAAGAACGCTCCGATGACGGCCTCGATGAGCGGCAACATGGCGAAGCATCGCGATGCGGTCGCCAAGGGCGTCTCGAAGTGTTTCAAGGACTGGCAGGGCAAGGTCACCGTGCCCGGCCTGCCCTGGTACCCGGCGTTCGCCGCGTTTCCAGGTCCGATGGCGCCGCCGATGCCGAACGTGCCGACGCCACTCATCACGTGCGTGTCCGCGATGATGTCGAAGATCATCATGCCGAGCGACATGAAGAAGGCGATGGATGATGCGCTCGACGGCGGGCTCAAGGACAAGGATCCCGACAAGCAGTACGAGGCGCTGCACGACGCGATCGCCACCGTGCTCGCCGCCAGCTTCGCGATCTGGCTCGGCGCGCAGCAGGTGATCGGTGTCCTGGGCAAGGGTCCGATTCCAACATTCGCACCGCCGTACGTGCCCGTGGGTCCCGTGGTGATGGGCGAGAACATCGCCATCCCCGGCCACCTCGCGCTGTGATTTCCGTTGCGAGCTGGAAGCTCGACACGCTCGCGCAGCAATGGGCGGCGACGCGGCCGTTTCCGCATGTCGTGATCGACGACGTGGTGGCCGAGGCCACGCTCGCGACGCTGCTCCAGGCCG
>JAYUVX010000312.1:0-12119 GCA_043753855.1 Myxococcales bacterium
ACGGCGGGCAGAGCGCCGCAGAGCGCGTCCATCCGGTGTTTCTCCGCGACGCTCCGACGGGTACCGAGACGGGACTTTCACCCGCCGGAGAAGCGCAACGTGAGTCCCCGACCTACCGGCCCGACGTCATCATCTTCACGGCGCACCACGATACGAGCGTAGCCCAGATGAACGGACCGTCGGCCGCTGCGCGTTGTCGCGCTGCCTGAACAGTGCCAAACTTCGAGCATGAGGATCGCGTGCGTGCTCGCGATGGTGCACTTGGGCGTGGTCGCGGGCTGCTCGTCTAGCCCCCCGCCGTGTGAAAGCGGTCCGGCTGGCACGTTGTGCGGGATCGCCGGCACCGGAGAGCTCGCCTTCATCAAAGACGGGTTGCCGGCGCAAGCCACCGCATTCTACTTGCCGTCCGAAATGCGACGCGGGCCCGATGGCCTGCTCTACATCATGGACTTCAACAACATGCGGTTGCGGCGGATCTCGGCCGACGGCACGGTCGAGACGGTGGCCGGCGATGGCTTTCACGCAGGGGCGACCGAAGGCGCCGTCGCGACCGAATCGTCGCTCGAGAATCCGATCGATTTCGCGTTCCTCCCCGACGGCCGGATCGCCTTGATCTCGTATCACGACCCGCGCGTGCTCGTGATCGACAACGACGGCACGCTCGTGAAGATCGCCGGCAACGCACAGCCGGGCATTCGCGGCTTCGAAGGCGACGGCGGCGACGCGAACCTCGCCCAGTTCTTCCGGCTCGCCGGCATCGCGGTCGGTCCCGATGGCGCGGTCTACCTCGCCGACGATTCTGCGAACCGGGTGCGCGTGATCCGCGGCGGCATCATCACCACGTTCGCCGGCACGGGCAGGTCGACGTATACCGGCGATGGCGGGCCGGCGACCGCGGCAACCTTGTTCGCCCCGACCGCGCTCGCGATCGACGGGGCGAACAACGTGTACATCGCCGATGCGGGTAATCATGCGATCCGCAAGGTCACGAGCGCCGGTACGATCACCACGATCGCCGGCACCGGAGTGAAGGGCTACAGCGGAGATGGTGGACCCGCGATCGCCGCGCAGCTCGCCGCGCCCGATGGGGTCGCGGTCGGAACGGACGGCACCGTGTTCGTCAGCGATCGACTGAACAGCGTGATCCGTAAGATCACGGTGGACGGCACGATCCGAACGATCGTCGGCACGGGTGCGCGCGGCAACACGGGTGACAACGGCCCCGCGCTCGCAGCCGAGCTCGGCTACCCCTCCCGCATCCAGCTCGATACCGATGGCAGCTTGCTGATAGCCGATCAGACGAACAGCTGCGTGCGCGCGGTCGTCGCGCCGTTATGACTACGTGCGCGGGGGCGTCACTCCGTTACGAGCTCACGGAACGCTGCAGGTGTGGTCGTAGCCGTCAGTGCTGGTCGTGCACCCCGTGTGGCATCCGTAGCAGCGGGGTTCGTCATCCGTCCGCACGCTGCGGTCGCCATTGATCCGCTGCCAGTGCCAGTCGAGCGTGTCGGGTGAACTGCCCGGCGCGAGCTTGACCATCACCGTCCACTCGATCGGCGTGCCGGTGCAGTCAGGATCGCTGTAGTCGAACTCCGGCTTGAGGACGACCGCGCCGACCGGGAACGCGCTGACGCGGTTCATGTACGGTTCGAGGGCCGCAGGATCGACGAGGACCGTCACGTGGTTGAGATCGTGGTCGGGGCTCGACCTGCATCCGCGGGTCTGCGTGTAGGTATTGAGGTAGGCCGCCGGGAACTCCGCGACCGGGTCCACGCCACTGCTACACGCACCAAGTAGCGACAGGGTGAGGACAACGACGCGCATGAGCCTTACTTCAGGCGGATCGCACGGACGACGCTGTTGCCGGTGTCCGCGATGTAGAGGGTGCCAGCGTTCCACTCGACGCCGTACGGACGGTTCAGCAAGGCCTTCGTCGCTGGGCCGCCGTCCCCCGACGAACCCTTCATCCCGCACACGCCCGCGACCGTGCTGATGGTCCGGTCAGGATGGATTGCGCGGATGCAGTGGTTGTAGACGTCGGAGACGTAGATCGTGCCGTCATCCCCGAGCGCGAGATCGACCGGATGGTTGAGCTGCGCGGAGAGCGCCGCGCCGCCATCGCCGCTGTAGCCACCCTGCGCGACGCCGTTGACCGGCGCGACGCCCGCGATCCGATGAACGATGCCGGCCGGGTCAATACTGCGGATGACGTCGTTCGTCGTATCGGCAAAGATCAGGTTGCCCTGCGGGTCGTAGAGGATCCGACCACCCGGATCGGCTGCTTGACCGAAGGCTTGCCCCATGCGCATAGCGAGCGCGGGACCCTCGTCACCGCCGTAGCCCGGGGAGCAGGCCGTACTGCACCAGATCGCCGGATCACCACAGACGGTCTTTCCCGAGGGCGCAGGACACGCGGTCGGCGCGACGCCATCGGGACAGGCTCCGGGACCACTCGGCGCGGCCATATCGACCACGCACTGGCCCGCGAGGCGATGGATCTTGCCCGCAGTATCGATCTGCCGGATGACCTGGTTCGCCTGGTCGAGGATCGTGAGCTCCCCGGTCGGCGACCACGCGATCGAAGCGGGGAGATCGAGCGAGGCGGTGAGCGCCGGCGAATCATCCCCGAAGTACGCGCGCCGCCCGTCGCCACACGTGTCGACGACCGCGGCGGTCGCGAGGTCGTAGGCGCGAACCTTGCTGTTGTGCCACGCCGAGATGTAGAGCTGCGTACCCGCCGGGTTGAACAGGATGCCGGTCGGATGGTTGAAGTCGCCGGTCGCCGGATCGTCGATCGAGCCGCCGATCTCGCCGTTGCCGATGATGAAGTGGATCGTGCCATCGGCCGCGAGCTGGCGAATGCGGTGGTTGTTCCAGTCGATGATCATCAAGCTGCCGTCCGGCGCAACCTTGGTATCCATCGGCAACGAGAGCCGCGCCTCGAGCGCGAGCCCCTCCTCGCCGGAGTAGCCGTTCTCGCCGTTACCCGCGATCGTGCAGACGTTACCGGGCACGGTGCGATCACACGGGGCGGGGGCATCCACCCCGCAGCCGATCGCGAACAGCCCGAGTGCCGCGCAAGGCAACTTCACTTTGCCACCCGCAGGATCCGGCTGTTGAGCGTGTCCGAAACATAGAGGTTCCCGCTCGGATCGAAATCGATCCCGAACGGACGGTTGAGCTTGGTCTCGAGCGCGGGCTTCGCGTCGTCGACTTCGAAGCCGAAGTCGCCAGTTCCGACGACCGTGCGGATCTCGTTGGTGCGTAGATCGATCGCGCGCACGCGCGAGTTATCGGTGTCCGCGACGTACAGGTCACCCTCGGGCCCGATCTCGAGATCGCGGGGGTGATAGAGCTGGGCGGCCGTCGCAGGCCCACCGTCGCCGCTGAACCCGGGATCGCCGGTGCCGGCGATCGTGGTGATCATCCGAGTCGCCAGGTCGACCTTGCGAATGCGGCTGTTGTCGGTGTCGGAGATGTACAGCGTGTCGTGCGTGTAGACGAGGCCACCGGAGGGCTCGGGGTTACTGCCGATCTTGAAGTTGAGCTGGGCGAGCAGCGCCGGGCCGTCGTCGCCCGCGAAGCCCTGTGTTCCGTTGCCCGCGACCGTCGTGATCATCTGGCTCGCCGCGTCGACGCGACGAACGCGGAGGTTCTGCTGATCGATGAGGTACATGTTCTGGTTCTCGTCGAACGCAAACCGGCTGGGCTGCTTGAACAGCGCGCCGGAGACCAGCGCGCCATCGCCCTTGAACCCGGGACCCGCGCCGCCGATCAGCTCGACGTTGCCGGTGACCGGATCGATCTTGCGGAGCTTGTGGTTGTGCCACGCCGTCAACATGATCGTGCCGTCCGGCAGTTGATAGAGATCCGTCGGATGGTTGAGCTGGAGGTCGGCCCCCGGGGCGCCGGTGGCGGTCAGCTCCGCGGTTGGATCCGCGGAGTCACCGTCGCCGGGAAACACCGGGTCGGTCCAGCCGACCATCGACTTGATCGTGCCGTCGGCCATGAGGCGACGCACGAGGTGGTTGTTCCAGTCGATGAACCACGTCGTCCCATCGCTGGCGAACAACGTATCCATCGTCCAGTACAACATCGTCTCGCGCGCGGTGTGCCCGTCGCCATTGAAGCCGGTCTGACCGACCATGCCGAGCCAGGTGCATGCGGTCCCCGAGGCATTGCAGCGCGCGTCGAGCGCGTTGTCATCGGATGCGTTGCCCGTGCAGGCTGCCAGCGCCAGCGCCAAGCCCACCGAACCGAAGTCTCGGATCGCCATCGCCTTCATCACTGTAACTCCCCGGGAGCAGAAGCTCCTCCGTACATCACCGTACCGTCGACCAGCGGGAGAGTCAACACCTGACCACCCACGGCCCAGACCCCACCTTTGTCGTCGATCCAGACCGAGTGAAAGGACTCGTCGAGACTCTGCCCAGTCGGGACCTCGTTCCAGTCCCCACCGGCGCGCGAGTACACCGCACCTTCTTGACCCACGGCGAAATCGCCTTCGGGAGACAACCGGACTCCGACGAGACCGGGGCTCGCCACGGCCGGGCTCGCGTTGGTCCAGCCGGCGCCGGTGTTCTCGAGCACGATGCCGGTGCCGAAACCCCCGACGGCGACGTACCGATCGGCATCCGCGTGCACCGTGAAGAGTGATTCGTGAGCGCCGGTAGGCACGAGCGTGACCGTCGTGCCATCCCAGCGCAGCGCGTTGCCGTTGGTCGCAACCATCCACGCATCGTTCGCGCTGCGGCCGTACATCTTCCAGATCACATCCGTCGAGGAGAACGTCGCGGGCAAGAGATGGTTGTCGACCCAGGTATCGCCCTGCAGGCGCCACGCGAACGCGCCGTTCGCGCCGCCGACCGCTCCGCCAACCGCCCACATGTCGGTCGGGCTCGAGCCCCACATTCCGAACACGGTATTGATTCCCGGCGTGGTCATCCGAGTGAATACGCCCGACTCGTAGCGGAGGATCATTCCGCCAGCGCCGCCCATGTAGATCGGCCCGTTCGCGAAGCCGAAGACCCACCACAGGTCTCCGGTCTGGCCGGTCGCAAGGTGGTTCCATGCGGACCCATCCCAGTGCACGACCTCCGGTCCGGAGCCATCTCCTAGATCGCCGCCGACCGCGTAGACATCGTGATCGCTCGTGCCCCAGACCGAGAGCAAGGCAGCGGGCAGATGATGCGCGACTAGCGCCCACGGCCGCGACTCCGGCGAGCCGCACGCGGAGCACAGGGCCAACATCACCAGCAGCTTCTGGCTCGATCGCACGTGCACACCATGTAGCGAAAGGCTCGACGCGTCAACGAACGTCAACGAACGTCAACGAACGAGGACCGACGAGGACCGACGAGGACCGACGAGCCACCATGGTCACTCGGTCAACGTGCGTCCTCACCCGACATGGGTGTCGGGTGTGCGCCGTGCGACGGGCGAACTGGAAGGGTCTCCGCAGGAGCAGCAGCGATCGTTACCTGCACGGCCGACGCGCCCGGCGCCTCGAGCTTCTTCGCGAATGCGGGCATCGGTCACTGGTTCACCGTTGGCCGCGGTCGCGATCGCGATCGCGATCGCGATCGCATCAGGGGTGACGGCGACCTCGAAGAAGCCGGGAGGACAGTCGAGCAATTGCAGCGAGCTCACCCCGCGTTCGCGAGGCACGAGTGCGAGGAGCCCGAGGTCTTCACAGCAGCTGCCGCACCGGAACGCCGAGTAGAAGCTCACACCATGGACAGTGAGCGTCGTGACTCCGCCGCTCCCCACCATCGCCGCACTGAATCTGGAGTTTGATCGGGTTGGCGTTGCCATCATCTTTCGCGGGCCGAACTAACATGAGAGCCATGAGAGCGATCCTCTGCCTCCTCGTCGTCTCCGGCGCATGCCGCAAACCCGCGCCCAACGAGTCGCCGCCGCAAGGATCGGCTGCATCACGACCCTCAACATCAACACCCTCTACAACACCTTCGACATCAACGCCGAGCCAGGCCAGCCCGGGCTACGACGCCGCTGCGCTGGGCGCGCTCAAGTTCGAGGTCTCGGGCGGGAGCCCGGAGGCGCGCACGCACTTCACGCACGGGCTGCTCGCGCTGCATTCGTTCTGGTACGACGAGGCGTCGCATCAATTCGACGCCGCGATCACCGCGGACCCGACATTTTCGATGGCGTACTGGGGCCTCGCGATGAGCAAGTCGAAGTTGCTCTGGGGAGACGATGATCTCGCCGGAGGTCAGGATGCGCTCAAGCGAATGCCGAACGCGGACAAGCTGACGCCGCGCGAGCAGGCATGGGTGGTGGCGGCGCTGTCCCTGTTCCGCCGCGCGAATGTCGACGTGCGTACGAGCCGCGCTGACTTCTTGAGCGTGATGGAGCAGGTCAATGCGAAGTTCCCGGACGACGAGGCCGCGCTGTTCCTCTCGCTCGCCTTGCTTTCGACCGTGCAGCCCGGCGATCCGAACGAGGTCGCGCTCCGCACGCGCGCTGGCGAGCTAGCGATGAAGGTCTACGAGCACAACCCGAACCATCCCGGCGCCGCGCACTACATCATCCACGCGTTCGACACGCCCGACCTCGCGCCGCGCGCGCTGCCCGCCGCGCGGGCGTACGCGAAGATCGCGCCGGCCGCGTTCCACGCGCAGCACATGCCCGCGCACATCTTCGTGCGCCTCGGAATGTGGGATCCCGCGGTCGCGAGCTGCCAGGCGGCGTGGGATTCATCGGTGGCGTGGGTCAAGCGGGACAAGCTCTCGATCGATCACGAGGACTTCCATAGCCTCGCATGGCTCGTCGAGCTCAACTTCGAGCGCGGTCATCGCGCCGACGCAGGAGTCGCGATGAAGGTCTACGGCGACGCCGTACGCACGGGATTACCGGCCGACAAGCGTGCCGCCTACGCGAACCAGGTCGCTTCGTTCCTCGCGCGCACCGACGAGTGGAGCAAGGTCGACGAGTATCTGGCGCCGCTCGAGGCGCCCGCGATCACGCCCGTATCGGGCGGTGGCGTTGCGTGTGGGCACGCCCCCGGGCCAGCAGGCGCACCGACCGAGCTGTTCGAGAAGCGGGCGGTCCTGGCGACGCGAGCGCTCGCGGCGGCGATGCTGCACGATCCGGCGGCGGTCACCCGGTTTCTCGACCAGCGCGATGGCGTCGATGCCGAGTTGCGGCCGTTCCTGCTTGCGACGCAGCCCAAGCAATTCGTCGAGAGCGGCGACAAGCTGCGCGGGATCGTGCGCGCCTCGTTGATCGCGCGAGCGGAGCAAGACGATCGCGCGCTCGTCGCGGCGCTCGAGCCTCTCGCAGTGGATGAGGACACGGAGTTCACCGGCGAGGGGACTGCAGGTGGGATGCTCGCCCACGAGCAGATCGCCGAGGCCTTGGTCCGGCTCGGTCAGCCCACGAAGGCGCTCGCGGAGTACAAGTACGTGCTGGCGCAACATCCCGGTCGTGCGCGCTCTCTCCTCGGTGCGGCGCGGCTCACCGCGAAGCTCGGTGACGCCGTGACCGCGGGCACCTTCTACAAGAAGCTCGCGGCGAGCTGGAGCAGCGCCGATGTAGGTACGCCGGGACTTGACGAGGCGCGACGCCGATCATCTGGCAAGTAAGTTTGTAAAGTGTTAGAGTGAGCAAGGGAACCGCGGGCGCACGTCGTGTGCGCGCGGTGATTTGTACTAGTTGCTTCTAGGAGGCCTAATGATTTCTCAAAAGTTTGCACTCGTTCTGACTGTTGCTGCGCTCGGCTGCGGTGGCGGAACTGATATCTCGAAGTTCAACTACGGTGGCGATCAGCCCGGCGTCGATCTCCCCGAAGGTGGCGAGATCCGCCACGAGAACGTCCGCATCCTCGGGATGCCCGAGCAGACCTGGGCGATGGTCTATCAGTACAAGGGCCCGTCCTTCGCGCAGAACGCGCCGTTTGCCGAGCCCGCCGACGGCGGAAAGGGGATCTACGGGAACTGCGTCGACGAGCGCAATGGCTCGCCGACCTGGCCTTTCACCGCGATCACCGGCGCGACGTACATCAACCTCCCGAAAGTCTCGCTCACGGGCCCCGGCATCGCGACCAGCCTGGACATCGTCAAGACGGACCCGCCGAACACGGTGGGTAACTCGAACTTCCGCAAGTTCGACTTCACGTACGGCGGCGGCGCCCCCGGCGATCAGGCCGGATTCAACGCGAGCCAGACCACGGCGGCGATGTCGACTCAGGGCGGTCACTATACCCTGGACATCGGCGAAGGAACGCCGATGGACTACTACATGCCCGAGGCGTACACCGCGCCGCTCGGCATCGGTGGCGCGGCCGACGTGATCATCCCGAGGGGCGCCCCGCTCGAGTATTCCTGGACCACACCGCACAACGACAAGGGTGCCTCGGGCTTCGAGCACACCAAGAAGACGTACTTCAACTTGACGTTCTTCGCCGATCCGACCTCGGCGAACCCGCCGCAGTTCATGTGCTTCCCCGATACCGAGGGCCACCAGATCATCCCGCAGGCGGTCATCGACGCGCTGCCGGATGGCGGCTTGATCGTGAACGCCAACCTGTCGCACTACATGGAAGCGCGCACGGTCGATGGCGAGCAGCGTAGGTTCGACCTCGTCAGCATCTATTGCAACATCAGCTTGTACAAGAAGCAGTAGTACGCTCGTGACGGTATCTCCTCGGCGGACCACGTTCCGCCTCGCGTTGCTAGCACTGGTCCTGATGCCCACGCTCGCGTCCGCGCAAGCGTGGGTCAACGACCCGGGCGAGCTCGCGATCAATTTGCGGTCCGATTACCAGACGGCGCAAGGTGTCTGGCATGGGTCGACGCTCGTGACCGGGCTGCCCGCCGCGTCGCTGAACTCGGGCCTCGCGGCCGAGTACGTCCCGCTCGAGCATCTCGCCGTGGGCGTCGGGCTCAGCGCAAACGGTGCGACCTACACGGGACCTCAGTCGATTCCGGGGAACACGAGCGTCATCCTCGCGCACGGCTCGCAAGATGACGGCAAGTACCACTGGAACATCACCGACCTGGATCTCGACGCTCACTACCAAGTCTACGACGGCGCGGTCGCGATCACGCCGCTGGTTCGGGGTCGCGTTCCGGTCACCAACTACGAGAACCGTGGCTACGCCGCGGCGGGGAGCCATCTCGCCGAGCTGGGGGTCGGCGTGGACATTGGCAGGTACGGCCTCGGGCTCGATGACCTCGTGCTCCAGGTTGGCTACACGTTCACGTATGTCCAGAAGGCGAGCGAAGGCGGCGCGGAGACCGAGCAGTACCGGGTCAACCGCTCCGATGCGGAGGTCTCGCTGGCCTACATCGTCACGTCGAAGTTCATCGCAGGTGTCGCGGGCGCGTTCCGGTACACTCACGACGGCTTCGATCTGACGAGCTATCCAAACTTGCCTGCCGGGAGCCAGCTGCGCACGTGGCACGATCCGGTGTTGAAGGTGCGGTACTTCGCGCCGGCGCTCCTCGCGAGCTATCAGTTCAATCCGAACTGGTCGCTGATGGGTCGGTTTGCAGCCGTGGTGTGGGGCGAGAACGCCTCGAACCCGATCTCGTTCGGCATCACGGTGGGCTACACGACGAACCTGCTGGAGTGATGGTTCGTCCGGTGTGGCCGTCGTCGCGGTAGAATCTCACCGCGGGGACGAGCTGCGCGAACCCGAGCCGCGCGGCCCTTCACGGCGCCGCGCGGTTTTCGTTTGGGGCGCGGGTGCTAGCAAGGACGCGCGCACGATTCTTCCTGATTGTCCGCGCCGTGCGGAACCGCCGTTCGACACCGCGGACCCAACCGTGCGCACCGGATCGCGGTGAATCAGGGAGTGGCTGTCAGCCTGAATGTTCCGTGGTGGGGTCGATCATCTTCCGCACCTCGGTGATCTTCGTCGCCGGGAACCCGCTCACCTCGGCGTGCTTCTTGATGATGTCCTCGTCCTTCGCCAGATATACGCAGAACGTCTTGTTGGCCGCGACGAAGCTTTCCAGCCATTGGATGTCCGGTCCGATCTGGCGCAGAGCCTCGTTCGACTTCGCCGCCGCGCCCTGGAGTTGTGCCCGTTCCAGCGATCCGACCTCGGGTATGTCGCGTTCGATGATGAATTTGCGCAGTGCCATGGAATCCTCCCTTTTCAGGGCAGAAGCCTTATACGGAGGCTGGCGTTTGTCAATCTCTTTGGACCGCGGTGGAATCGCCGACGCCGCCGTACCAGTCCGCGCGCCCGGACGACGGAGGTCAGTCTTGCTCGGCGGCCGCGATCGCGACGAGCGTGTCGAAGCGCGGAACGAAGTGGGGGGCGTTGAGCTGCAGGTAGTGCCGGCAAGCGGCGACGTCGAGGCTCGACTTGACTAGCGCGACGACGTCGGCGCGATCCTGCATCCGTGAGGCTTCGAGCTTCATGTAGACGAGCGCCGTCGCTTCGATGAACGACCCCGGGCGCGCCGCGAGCTGAGCCTCGAGGAACGGCTCGTCGGATCCCATCGACCTGAAAGGGAAGGCCCGGGCGAAGCGTGACCAGCTTGCCGTGGTGTTCGAACGCTTCGCTACCCTCCAGAAAGTCGACATGCTTGGTTGCCCTGGGGTGTCCGTTCGCACCGACAGCCAGTCCGCCGACGACCACGTGACGAACACCTGCTGTCACCAATGCGTCGGACGCGAGCTTCAGCGCCTCCAGGACCTCGGCTGACACGACCTTGTCGAGCAGAGTGGCGTCGGGTGCTGTCATGAGCACACCGCGCCGTGCCGCGATCGAAAGCTGGGGTCGCGCGAGCCCTCGCTGAATGTCGCAGGATACATACACGAAAGGTGACGGATCAGCGTCCCCTTCAGCGGCGGACGGTGAAGCCCGTGTCCAGCGTGGTGATCGTGATGTCGACGATCGTCACCGCGGTGACGCGGGCGTCGGGTGGGCCACGATCGCACCAGGCGAGGAGCGCGGCGACCTTGTCGGGCGGGCCCTCGACCTCGAGCTCGACGGAGCCGTCGGGGAGGTTGCGGACCCAGCCGACCACGCCGAGCCGGCGGGCTTCGCTCGCGGTGGCCGCGCGGTAGGACACCCGCTGGACGCGGCCGATGACGTTCGCGCGAGCTCTCCGCATGGCCCGCCGATGCTACCGCGCATCGCGCACGACGCGCATCGTGGGCCAGTACCGCGACGTGCGGCACCGCGAGTCCCTGGGACCCGTGCCGTTGCACGGTGCGCGGGCATCCGGCCACGAGTCGAGTGCGCGTGGGTGGGACGACCCGGTGGCGGTCGCCCTTGAAGGCCCATCGCATCCGAGAACGCGCCATGAAAACTCATAGCCGTACTATGAATTTTCATGGCCAGGATCGCGCGGACTGCGCCGTCCGCCTCGGTCTCCGCTCGCACGGCACTCACCGATCTCGGACTTGAGCGAGTCGACCTGGTGCACGCCGGCACCGAGACGTACGAGCTTTCGGACCAGATTCGCGCGCTCTCGCTTTCGCGGCTGCTCGATGACCTGACGCCTCTGGCCTCGCTGGCCTGACCGCCTGGGAAAATGCGGCTCGAGCGGGCACGCCTACATGTCCCTCTGGTAGCGTGAAACCTTCGATGGCCCGCGTGCTTCGACTACCCGACCACGGTCGGCTGCTGGTCTGCACGGATCTGCAGGGCTGCATGCGCGACTTCCTGCGCTTCGTGCGGGTCTTCGAGGAGGCGCTGCTCGAGTACGACGGTGACGCCCACGTCCTGTTCACGGGCGACCTCATCCACGGTCCGCACATCGACCCCGAGGACTGGCCGGATTTTCTCGGCGAGTATTATCGCGACGCCTCCGGCGAGGTGATCCTCGCGTACGCGGCGCTGGCAGCGCAGTACCCCGGGCGCATCCACTCGCTGCTCGGCAACCACGAGCACGGGCACATCGGCGGACCGCACACCGCGAAGTTCGCGGCCGACGAGGTCGCGCTCCTCGAGCAGATCCTCGGTCCCTCCGCGACCGCGCGCATGCGCGGCATCATCCACACGTTCGCGCTCGCGGCCGTGTCGCGGTGCGGTGCGGTCTTCACGCACGGCGCGCCCGCCGCGCAGATCGACACGCTCGCCGAGCTCGAGGCCGCCGACCTCTCCGGCGCCGGCTACGCGTCGCCGCTGGACGTGCTGG
>JAYUVX010000313.1:0-12099 GCA_043753855.1 Myxococcales bacterium
GGCATGACCACCTGGGAGCTGAGGGTCGGCGCGGTGCAGATGCGATCGAGTGACGATCTCGCCGCCAACCTCGCCACCTGCCGGACCCTGACCGCCCGCGCCGCCGCCGAAGGTGCCCGGCTGGTCGTGCTCCCCGAGTGCTTCTCGTTCCTCGGCCGCCGCGAGGGCGACAAGCTCGCGATCGCGGAGTCCACCGACGGAGACGGCCCGATCATGACCACGCTCCGCGAGCTCGCGACCCAGCACGGCGTGTGGATCGTCGGCGGCGGCACTCCCGAGCGCATCCCTGGCGATCCCAAGCGGACCTACAACACCGCCGTTGTCCTCGATCCGCGGGGTGCCGTGACGGCGAAGTACCGCAAGATCCATCTGTTCGACGTCGACATCCCGGGTGGCGCCACGCTCCGCGAGTCCGACGCCACGGCCGCCGGCGACGAGCTCGTGGTCGTCCCGATCGAGGGCGCGAACGTCGGCATGTCGATCTGCTACGACGTCCGGTTCCCCGAGCTCTATCGCACCCTCGTGAAGGATCGCGGCGCCGAGATCCTGCTGGTGCCCGCCGCGTTCACCGCGCACACCGGCGCCGCGCACTGGCATCTCCTGCTCCGCGCGCGCGCGGTCGAGGACCAGGCGTGGGTCGTCGCGGCAGCGCAGTGGGGACAGCACAACGAGAAGCGCGCGAGCTACGGCCATGCCCTGATCAGCGACCCGTGGGGGACCATCGTCGCCGAGCAGGCCGAGGGTGACGGCGTGGTGATGGCGACGCTGGATGGCGCCACCGTCGCGATGCGGCGCACACAGCTACCAGCGCTCGGGCACGCCGTGCTCTGGAAGTCCTAGCACCGGGATCGGCCGCTACACGACCGTCCCGAACAGTGCGCCGACCCCGTAGGTCAGCGCCATCGCAAGCGCGCCCCAGGTCATCACGCGCACGGCCCCGGTCACCGGACGGGCGCCGCCGACCTGCGCGGCGATCGCGCCGAGCGTCATCAGGCTGACCAGCGAGGCCACCACCACCGCGAGCAGCAACCAGCGCATCGGCACCATCATCGCGACCCCCAGTGGCAGCGCGGCTCCGATCGAGAACGTGCCCGCGGATGCCAGGGCCGCGATCACCGGGCGCGCTCGCTGGCTCTCGATGATGCCGAGCTCGTCGCGAGCGTGAGCCCCGAGGGCATCGTGCGACATCAGCTGCACGGCGACCTGGCGCGCGAGCTCGGAATCGAGCCCGCGCTGGATGTAGATGTTGGTGAGCTCGGTCTCCTCCGCCGCGCCGTCGGCCGCGAGCTCGCGGCGCTCGCGAGCGAGGTCCGCCTCCTCGGTGTCCGCCTGCGAGCGCACCGAGACGTACTCGCCGGCGGCCATCGACATCGCACCGGCGACCAGCCCGGCGATGCCGGCGGTGGCCACCTCGCTCGCCGTGGCGCCCGCCGCCGCGACGCCGAGGATCAGGCTCGCCGTGGAGACGATGCCATCGTTCGCACCGAGGACCGCGGCGCGCAGCCAGCCGATCCGTTCCGCGCGATGCTTCTCGAGGTGGCGCATGGCGGGAGCGTAGGTATCACCTCAGGAGCCATGCGACGGTCTCGCCGACCTCGATACTGTGCTCGACCAGGACGAACCCACCCGCCGCGGGTCCGAGCGGGTACCATCGGATTCACTCGAACGTCCGCAATCCTTGCGCTGCGATGCCCCGATCGCGCGCGGCCTGCATCGACGGCTAAACCCGAAACGCGCGGACGCCAGACCAGGTTGAAGCGATCGTTCGCGGCGGACGGCCTTACCGCGCGCGGGCGGTGCCCGTACCCGACGTGGCACCGGCGGCCGACGCAGATCCCGCCGCCGAACCCGCCGAACCCGCCGAACCTGGCGCATTCGCCGAACCCGCCGCCGATCCGCCGCGCGCGCGCGCCTTGGTCCGCTCCCACGCCGCGCGGACTTCCTCGTCGGTCGCGCCCGGCCCGACGTGCTCGAGCCCGTCGTTGTACTTCGCGCTACCGCTGCCCACCGGTACATCGATCGCGCCGGGATGCGGGACAACGCCGCTGCCTTCCTCGCCGAATCTGGTCACGAACTTCGACGTCGCCTCCGCACACGGCTTTCGCATGAGGACGATCATGATCAGCAGGATCAGCGTGCCGCCGATCCGGAACATCATCGGTCCGTCGAGCTTGAGTCCGCGCCCGCGCGGCAGCTTGGGGACCGGAGCGCTATCGTCCGCGGGCATGGCCACGCCTAGGGGTACCGCGGCTAGTGCGTGATCGCCAGGTCGGCGAGCTCGAGCTCGGCGTTGCGCCGGCCTTGCCAGGTCGAGATCGTGGGAACGAACGCGAGATCGACGTGCGCACCGACCGCGACTTCGCGGTCACCGAGGCCGAAGCCGATGGCGCTGCGGATCGTGGACTGGTCATCCTCGAGCGTCAGCTTCAGGTGGCCGCCGTTGCGCGAGACATCGCCCACGCGGCGCACCGCGGTCACGCGGGCATTGCGGGTGACCAGCACCGGTACGGGGTTCTGCTGCCCGAACGGCCCGAGCCCCGCGAGCTCGGTGGCGAGCCGTTCGTCGACCTCGGCGAGCCGGACCTCGGCGTCGATCTCGCGCCCGGAGGGCACCGGACCGGAGCCCTCCGCCAGCCGGGTGCAGGCGGTGCCCAGAGCTTCGGCCAGCGCGGCCACCTGCCCGCGATCGATCGTGAAGCCCGCCGCAGCAGCGTGGCCACCGTAGCGCCCGAGGCAGCCGGGCACCTGCGCCGCCGACGTCAGCGCCTGGTAGAGGTTCACGCCGCCCGCGGTGCGCGCCGAGCCGCGCCCGACTCCCGCCGCATCGATCCCGATCACGAACGCGGGTCGCTGGTACAGGTCGACGAGCTTCGCCGCGACGATGCCGACCACGCCCGAGGGCCAGCCCTCACCCGCGATCACGATCGCGGAGCCTGGATCCCGATCCCCGAGCTGCGCGAGCGCCTCGCCCATCACGCGCTCCTGGATCGCACGACGCTCCGTGTTTGCGCCCTCGAGCGCAGCGGCGCGCTCGACCGCGGTGTCGTGGTCGGCGAGCAGCAGCGCGAGCGAGGGCTCCGCGGCGCCGAGGCGCCCGGGCGCGTTGATCCGCGGCGCAAGCTTCCACGCGACGACGCGCGCGTCGATCTCGCGCTCCTGATCCACGCCCGCCGCGGCGAGCAGCGCGGCTATACCCGGACGCGTGCGACTCTGCAGCGCGCGCAGACCGAGCGCCGTGAGGATCCGGTTCTCGGCGGTCAGCGGCACGAGGTCGGCGATCGTGCCGAGCGCCACCAGATCGAGCAGGTCCCGGACATCCGGCTCCACTCGAGATCGATAGTGACCGCGCTCGCGTAGCTCGGTGCGAACGGCGGCGGCGACGTAGAACGCGAGGCCGACCGATGCCATGCCGCGAAATGGGAACGTGGAGTCGGCACGGAACGGATTGACCAGCGCGTACGAGGGATGCGCGGTCTCGGCGGACGGGACGGTGTGGTGGTCGATGACGATCACCTCCATGCCGAGGCCCGCGCAGGCAGCGAGCGCCTCGAGATCGCTGGTGCCGCAGTCGCCGGTGATCACCAGCTGGCAGCGACGCGCGGCGAACTCCACGGCCGCGCCGACCGTGAAGCCATACCCGGCGGAGCGGCTCGCAACCGCGACCTCGACGGTGGCGCCCGACGCGCGGAGGAACGAGGTCAGCAGCGCGGCGGTGGTGACGCCATCGACGTCGTAGTCGCCGAACACGCCGATCCGGTGGCCGCGCTCGACCGCATCCGCGATCCGGCCGACCGCCCGGGGCAGCCCCGCAAGTCCGGCCGGCGGACGCAGCGCGGCGAGCCGGGGATCGACGAAGCTCTGCGCATCGCGCGGATCGTGGACACCACGCGCCACCAGGCAGCGGGCGGTGGCGGGCCGGACGCGCAGCGTCGACGCGAGCCGGGCCACGATCTGGTCATCGGCGGGACGCAGGCGAACTTGCACGCCCGAACGCTACGCGCCGGGTATGACACTCAACCGTATGAGATCCCCGGGGATCTACTCTTCGCCGGAAGGCTCGGCGTCGTTCTCGGCGGTGGGCACGGCCACCGCCGAGGCGCGACGACGGGCCGGCGCCGGACCCGAGTACCACTTCTTCGAGATCCACATGAAGAACGGGACCGCGAGGAAGATCGACGAGTAGCAGCCGACGATCACGCCGACGTTCATCGCGAACGCGAAGTTCTTCACGAGACCGGTGCCGAAGATGTTCATGATCAACGTGGTCGCGAACACCGTCGACGATGTGAGGATCGTGCGGACCAGCATCTCGTTGATCGAGATGTCGATGATGCGCTCGATCTTCTTGTCCTTGAGCTTCGCCTGGTTCTCGCGCACGCGATCGAAGACGATCACGGTGTCGTTGACCGAGAACCCCATCACGGTCAGCAGGCCTGCGACCGAGGTCAGCGAGACCTCCGTCCAGGTCACCGCGAACACGCCGATCACCATGACCGCATCGTGGATCGTCGCGAACGCCGCGCCGGGCGCGTACCGGATATCGAACCGGAACGCGAGGTACAGCATGATCAGGAAGATCGCGTAGACGATTGCCTTGGCGGCGTCATCGCGCAGCTTGTCGCCGGCCTTGGCACCGACGCCGTAGCTCTGCACGACCTGGACGTCAGTCCCCGGGAACGACTTCTCGAGCGTCTGCTCGTAGACGCGGTCGAGGCCGAACATCGCGTACCACTGGTTGTACTCACCGGTGCCCTCGTCGGCATGGCTGTATAGCTTGGCCTCGTCCTCGCTCCAGTCCTTGAGCTCGAGCCCGTGCTTGCCGAACACCGCCTTGGCCTCGGCCGGCGTGATCGCCTTCTTCGAGCGCACGCTGAGCCGATCGCCCGACCACGTGGCCTTGCTGACGTCGCGGTCCTTGAACGTCGCGAACAGGTCCTCGAGCGCGGCCTTCTCGGTCTCCGGCTTGAGCGCGGAGTACCGGGTGGTGCGGATGATCATGCCGTTGACCGGGACGTCGGCGCCCTTGGCGTCGGTCGCGGTCCAGTTCATGTCGGAGACCTCGATCCCCTTCTCGCCCTGCTCCAGCGACTCGCGGACCTTCGCCGGATCGATCTTGGTGTACGCGCCGGCCTTGTCGACGAACGCGACGATGATCTCGGTGCCGCCCTTGAAGTCGATCGTCCAGTTCATGTAGTCGCCGCGGACGCTCTTGTTGACGAACAAGGCGCCGACCGCGATAGCCATGGCGAGGCAGGAGAAGATCAGCCACGCCTTGAACTTGGTGACGAACGAGAAGTTATTTCCCGGCGGCAGCAGATAACGGAACTTGTGGTGTTCACTCATGGCTGCTGCTCAGATCGAGATCGTGGCCATCGTTCCCTTCTTCCTGGAAACGTACCAGTCGAAGAAGATCCGAGTGACCCAGATGTTGGTGGTCAAGGTGGTGAACACGCCGACGAGGAGCATCACGGCGAAGCCCTTGATCGGTCCGGAGCCGTACTGGAGAAGGACCCAGCCGGCTGCCGCGGTGGTGAGCTGGCCATCGAGGATGGCGGAGAACGCGCGCGAGAAGCCGAGATCGATGGCGCCTCGAACGCTCTTTCCGAGTAACAGCTCGTCTCGGATGCGTTCGTAGATCAGGATGTTGCCGTCGACCTCCATGCCGATCGAGAGGACGATCGCGGCGATGCCGGGCAGCGTGAGGGTGGCGCCGAACGCCGCCATCACCGCGAGGGTCATGACGATGTGGAACACCACGGCGAACACGCTGATCCAGCCGGACCAGCGGTAGATGCCGACCATGATCACGACGACGAGCAGGATGCCGAGTGCGAACGACAGCCGGGTCTTCTCGATCGCATCGCGCCCGAGCGTGGGACCGATTTCCGAGGATGACTCCTCGCGGAGCGGCGCCGGAAGCGAGCCGGTCTTCAGCACGTTGACGAGCTCGTTGCGCTCCTGCTCCATGCGGCGAGCATTGCTGCCGCCCATCGTGATCGAGGCGCGGCCGCCGCGGATGGCGCCGTTGATGATCGGCGCGCTCTTGACTTTGTCGTCGAGGATCGTCGCGAGCTTCTTGCCCACGATCTGCGAGGTCAAATCGCCGAACACGCGGCTGCCGAAGCGGTTGAAGTCGAGGAGCACGACCGGGCGGTTCGTGTTGGAATCGTAGCTGCCCGTCGCGGTGTTAATGCCCGAGCCGGTCAGCCGCACCGCGCGGTCGAGGTAGTAGGTGCGCCAGTAGCTGCGCTTGTCCTTGGCGTCGGGGTTCGCCTCGTTAAGCTCGAAGGCGACCTGCCGATCGTCGGGAACCTTGAAGCTCGGGTCGGTGTCGACGAGCCCCTTCACGCCGAGCTTCTTGTCGCCGAACAGGTAGCGTTCGATGATGCGACGGCCGGTGACGTTGCACCGGACCCGGCCGTTCTCAAGCTTGTCCTTGTTGTCCTTGTTGAGGCAGTTGATCGCCTTGGCCTCCGCGGGCGTCAGGGCCTCCTCGCGGTCATGGGCGATCAGGTAGTAGTCGGTCTTCATGCCGCCGCCGTCCTCGGGGCGCCACTGGTCGATCTCGGCCGAGATCTCGGCGGCGATCGCGGCGGGCTCCGTGGGGCGGCTCTCTTTGCCCTGGCTACCGACATGGGCGTAGAGCTTCTTCATGTACTCGGAGTTCTCGTCGACGACCTTGAACTCGAGCTTGGCAGTGCGCGCGATGATGTCGCGGGTCTCCTGGATCGAGTCCTTGTCGAGACCGGGCAGCTCGACGAGGATCTCGTCGCCCTTCTCGACCACGGTGGGCTCGGCAACACCCTTCTCGTTGATCCGCTCGCGGATCGTCGCCACCGCGTTGGTCAGCGCAGTCTTCTTGATGCCGTCTGCGAAGCTCGACGAGACGCGAAAGCAGATCGCTCCGGCGGGTTCGGTGCCCGGGCAGTCGTACATCGTCGTGTCGTCCTTGTAGTCGCTGCGGATCGCGGCGAGCGTGGGCTCGAGCTTGCTCGCATCGGTAAGGTTGACCACCACCGCACCGATCGGGGACGGCGGCGTCTTGACCGTTCCGACGGTCTTCTCGTCCGCAAAGCGTGACTCGAGGTCGCGCTTGATGTCGGACGCCTTGTCATCGACGGCCTTGTCGAGATCGATCGAGTAGACGATGTGCAGTCCGCCCTGCAGATCGAGGCCAAGATTGATCCTCTTGGCAAACGGGAACCAGCTCGGTAGCTGCTCCTTCGAGACGAAGCTCGGCATGAGGATGCCGACGCACAGGAGACATGCGGCGATCAGGGCGAGAGTTCGCCACTTGAGACTACGATCCATGAACCACCTCGAACGAGCTTGCTGTCAGATCCCGAGTTCGCGAGCTTACGCCGCGCGCGCGGCAGTATCCGGGACCTTGCCGTCCCATTTTCCTTCGATGTACGCGCGCGGGATGCGAACGCGGACCTTCTCCTGGAGCTCGAGGACGATGATGCCGTCGTCCGAGACGCCCGTGATCTTGCCGATCACGCCACCGCGGGTGATCACCTCGTCACCCTTGCCGAGCTTCGAGAGCACAGCCTGGTGCTCCTTCTGCTTACGAACTTGCGGGCGGATCAGGATGAAATAGAAAATCCCGAACATCACCAGCATCATCATGATCGGCTGCATCGCTTGCATCGCGCTCTCCTACGACACCCGGTGGCCAGGTATCTGAAAAATCAGCGGTTGCGTAGCATCCGCATCCAAGGGGGTCAAGCACGCTGACCCTCCGCGAGGATCCGGTCCCGGAGGGCTCGCACGTGGCGCGCGTAGAACGTGAGGTTGTGCAGGGTTGCGAGCCGCGCGTAAAGGATCTCTTTGGCCTGGTAAAGGTGTCGCAGGTAGGCACGGGAGTGCGTGCGGCAGGTCGAGCACGGGCACGTCGGGTCCACGGGGCCGAGGTCGGTGCGGTTCGCAGCGTTCGGGATATTGACCCGGCCGGCCGTCGCGAACAGGTAGCCGTTGCGCGCGTTGCGGGTCGGCATGACGCAGTCGAACATGTCGATCCCCGCCAGGATCCCTCGCTCGAGGTCGGCCGGCGTGCCGACACCCATGAGGTAGCGCGGGCGATCCGGGGGCAGCGTGTGCGCGACCTCATCGAGCACGCGGTAGGTGTCCTCCACGCTCTCGCCGACCGCCAGGCCGCCGAGTGCATGACCATCGAAGTCGAGCTTCGTGATCTCCTCCGCATGACGGAGTCTACGTGCTGTATCGATTCCACCCTGGACGATCCCGAACAGTGCCTGTCCCTGCGCGCGCTCGACGGAACGACAGCGTGCCGCCCATCGCGTGGTGCGCGCCAGTGCGACCTCCTGGACGTCCGCGGGGGCGTCGCCCGGCGGGCACTGGTCGAAGCACATGGCGATGTCGGAGCCGAGCACCTTCTGGATGTGCATCGACACCTCGGGTGTCAAGCGGTGCTTCGAGCCGTCGATGTGCGAGCGAAACGTCACACCCTCGTCGTCGATCTCGTTGATCGCGGCGAGCGAGAACACCTGGAACCCGCCAGAGTCGGTGAGGATCGGGCGATCCCAGGCGGCGAACCTGTGGAGCCCGCCGACGAGCTCCATGACCTCGAGGCCAGGGCGCAGGTAGAGATGGTAGGTGTTGCCAAGGATGATCCGGGCGTCGATCGGATCGGCGCGCAGCTCGTCGGCGGTCATCGCCTTGACCGTGCCCGCGGTACCGACCGGCATGAACACCGGCGTCGGGATATCGCCGCGCGGGGTGTGGAGGATTCCCGCGCGTGCGTGGCCGAGCGTGGCGAGCAGCTCGAACGAGAAGCCGGGGGTGGGGAGCTGGGTCAGCATCGATGCACGAGGGTCGCGTCGCCGTAGCTGAAGAACCGATAGCGCGCGGCGACCGCGTGGCGATAGGCCGCGAGCACGCGATCGGTGCCGGCGAACGCGCAGACCAGCATCAGCAGCGTCGATTCCGGGAGGTGGAAGTTCGTGATCAGGTGATCGACCGCGCGGAACTGGTGTCCGGACCCCGGATAGACGAACAGTTCGGTCGCGCCCGGCCCCGCGGTTACCGTGCGCGGAGCGGTGGCCGCGGACTCGAGCGCCCGCAGGGCCGTGGTGCCGAGCGCGACGATCGGCCGGCCCGAGGCGACGAGCGCGGCGGTCGTCTCCGGGATCACGAACCGCTCGCGGTGCATCACGTGCTTGCGCAGATCGTCCTCGCGGATCGGCGCGAACGTGCCCCAGCCGACGTGCAGCGTCAGCGTCGCGATCGTGATGCCGCGCGCAGCGAGCCGCTCGGTGATCGCCGGCGTCATGTGCAGCCCGGCGGTGGGCGCGGCGACGGCGCCGGGATTCGCGGCGAACATTGTCTGGTAGCTCTCGCGGTCCGCCGCGGTGGCGTCGCGGCCGAGGTAGTGCGGCAGCGGGATCCGGCCGTGCGCCTCGAGGAAGCCGAGCGCATCCACGGGTGCACCGACGAGCAGCGAGCCATCGTGCGCGCGCTCCGAGAGCACCGCGAGCGCGACCTCGGCGCCGGCGATCCGGATCTGCTGACCCTCCCGCAGCGGCCGCCGCGCCTTCGCCAGGCACCGCCACGACGACATCCCCGGCGGAGCCTCACCTTCCGGTTCGAGGAACAGCACCTCGACGTTGCCTCCGGTGTCCTTGGTGCCGAGGACGCGCGCGGGGATCACCCGGGTGTCGTTCGCGATCACGACGGCATCCGCGGGCAACAGCTCCGCGAGCTCGGTGAACACACGATCCTCGAGTGCGCCGGCGGCGGTGACGTGGAGCAGCCGCGACGCATCGCGCGCCGCAGCGGGGGCCGAGGCGACCAGCTCGGGCGGCAGCTCGAACGTGTAATCCGACGGTGCGAACACGGCGCGGCACGCTAGCACGTGGGACACGCAATCGTTGCCGGCGGCGCGTGTCCCGTCAGGGATGTCAGGTCACTGCGGTTTTCCGGGTGGTAGGCTGCGCGGCATGCGACCCGTGGCTGCGGCCATCACGATCCTCACCCTCGGAGGCACGGCACAGGCCGCCCCGATCGCGACCGCCACCGCCGATGTCGACGGCGATGGCACCGCGGACACGATCGAGCTCGGCGCCGATGGCGTGGTGCACATCGGCGGCAAGTTCGCGGGGACCGCGAGCGTGGCAGCGAGCGCGTCGATCGGCCGGATTGCCGTCGGGCATCGCGACGGCCGCGTCGTGATTGTCGTCGAGCTCGGCGAGCCAACCGCACGCCAGGGCGTCCTGCTGGTGCGATCAGGAACGACCTGGCGTGAGATCCTGCGGTTCCCGCTCGGCGGCGTGGGGCTCGATGCCGACTACGGGTTCGAGATCGATGCCCAGGCGGACGGGGTGTTCCGCTACCAGTCCCGGCCGGGTCTGCGGCGCTGCGACGGCAAGCCGGCGTACCTGTTCGCGCAGAAGTTCGATGGGACGGGCTTCCGCAAGGCGGCGCGGCTGCCGACCGGCGTTCCCGAGATGGCTCCCACGATCAGCGCGAAGCTCGACACCGGGACCGCATTGCCGGTGATCTATCGCGCGCGCGTCGCGTCCCATCAGATCGGCGCCGGTGATGCGGGCGGGCTCGGCACGCCGATCGAGCTCGACGATGGAAAACCCGAGACGATGTGGCGCGAGGAGCTCGCCGGCTTCGGCGAGGGCCAGTTCTTCACGTTCGAGAGTCGAGCCCCGGCGGCGAAGGCGCGCCAGCTGCGGATCATCCCGGGCAACCCGACCTCGATCGCGACGCTCAAGGCCTCGAATCGGCCGCGCCGGCTCGGCGTGGTCAGCGCGCAGGGTGCGTGGCACGTCGAGGTTCCCGATGCCGCCGGCGATCCACCTGGCAGCGCGTACGTCGCGGATCTCCCGGAACCGATCGCCGGATGCGTCACCGTGGTGCTCGAGTCGAGCTATGGCTCGCCGACCGGGCAGACCGTGATCGCAGAGCTCGAGGTGTTCGCCGATGGCGAGCGCGCCGGCGGCGGCGATGCGATGCTCGTCAAGATCGTCGCGACCGGAGGCGACGGCGCGAAGAGTGCCGCGCAGGCGCTGTCACAGCGCGGAGCGAGCGGCGCACAGGCGCTCGATCTGGAGATCGCACGGACCGCGGATCCGGTGGTGCGCGCCCGGCTGCTCCGCGCGCTCGTGACGATCCACGATCCGGCCGCCAGGTCCACGCTCGCGCGCGCCGCGCTCGAGGGCTGGGTGCGCGATCGCGACCTGCTCGAGATCATCGAGGCGCTCTCACGCGCGGGCCAGGGTGCCGAGCTCGCGCAGCTCGCGGGGAAATCGAGTGTCGAGCTCGCCGCGCGGATCGCCGCAGTTCGCGGGGTCGGCACCGGGCCGAAGGAGCTGCCCCTGCTCGCCGAGCTTGCAGGAAACGGACCGCGCGAGCTGCGCCGCGCCGTGATCGATCGGCTCAGCGGTGCTCCGATCGACGCACTCGTCGAGAAGGCGATCGCAGAGAGTCACCCTGCCGCATCCGGCGATCTCTGGCGAGCAGTCACCCGGCACGCGCGTGCGGCCGCGACGGACCGGGCCCCTGCCCTCGCCGCGATGACCAGCGCGCTCGCGAGCGTCACCGACTACGAGCGGCGCTACCGGCTGGTCGATGGTGTTGCGGCGATCGGCGATGCGCCCGCGCTCGCGGCGCTCGAGAAGCTGCTGCGTTCGCTTCCGGCGGGTGCAGAGGCCTCGGCGCTGCGCCGGGTCGCGGTCCGCGCGTTCGGCGTGGCGCCGCGCACCGAGGCACTCGGGCTCGTGCTCGGCTACGCGACCGATCCGGATCCGGGGGTGCGGCTCGAGGTCCTGGCCTCGCTCGCCGGTGCGACATCGGATCCCGCGTCGCCGTGGCACACCGCGGGCGGCCCCGATGGGATCGATCGCGTGATCATCTCCGCGCTGTCCACCGACACCTGGCCGGAGATCCGCCGACGCGCAGCCACGTCACTCGGTGCACGCTGTCAGCGCCTCGGTCCCGCCACCGCGCTGACCGCGGCCGTGCACGGTGACACCTCGGTCGACGTGCGGCGCGACGCGCTGATCGCGCTCGTCGACTGCCGCGCGGCCGGGGTAGCCGAGCTGCTCGCGACGACGTGGGACGACGGGAAGG
>JAYUVX010000314.1:0-34848 GCA_043753855.1 Myxococcales bacterium
CGGCATCGGCATCGGCATCGGCAGGCGATTCGCCTCGTGTGTCGCGAGCGTGGCCGCGCTCGGCGGAGTCACGTTGTACTGACCCGCTTGCGGAGCTGATTGCATCGGTTGGCCCATGCTCGGGCCGTGGTGACCCGGGCCACCCGAAGGCGGTGGATCGACAAACATGGTCTTCGCATTTGCGGCCGAGGAGGGCACCGGGGGCGGAGCGCCGTAGCCCGGAGGCGCCGAGCTCATCGGAGGCGGCTGCGACGGCGGCTGGCGCGGCGCGCTGAACGGCGGAGCGACCGGAACATGCGGCGGCGCCGACGGGGTCGCGGTCCGCGCCGCGTTGGCAGCGGCGGCCTTTGCCCGGAGTGCATCGATCTCGGGTCCTCCGTACCCCATCACGGTGTTCGCGCTGGTCGGCTGCACCGCCGGCGAGGGTGCCTGCTTCGCACCACAGAACACGCAGTGCAGCGCCGCGTCGGGCAGATCCTTGGTGCAGCTAGCGCATTTCTTCACGAGTGCCTCAGCCGCGGAATATAGGGCCGCAGGCGAGCGCCCTGCAAACCACGGATCGACCGATCGTGTACCGTGACAGGATGGTTTCGCTCGGTGACGTGCGACGCAGTGCTGCCACCCTGTATTCCCAGGGCCAACACCTCGCCGCCCTCCGGCTCTACGACGCGATCGTCGCCTCCGCGCCCCTCGACTACGATGCGCGACTCCGGCTCGCCGACTGCGCGCTGGCGATGGGCGATGCCGGTGCGTCGCGGGTCTATCGCGCGGTCGCCTGGTACTGCCTGAAGTCCGGACACCCGCTCGCGACGCTTGTTTGCGCGCGCGTGCTGGAGGCTCACGGCGCCGACGCGAGCGAGCTGACAGCCGCGCTGGTCGTCAACTACGGCCTGGAGTCCGAGCTGCTGAAGCGATCGGCGACCCGGATCAACCTGCCCGCGGAGAGCCTGCCGATCACGGTGCCCGACGTGCGCCAGCCCGCGCCAGATCACATCGTCACCCACGCGCTCGAGCGCGCCGAGCACGCCACGGATACGTTCGAGGACTTCCCGGCGGCGGTGCATCCGATCCCGCTGCTGTCGTCGATGTCGGAGGCCGCCTTCAAGCGTGTGCTGTCGACGCTCGTGTTGAAGCGGCTGCCTGTCGGTGCGAGTGCGATCAAGGAGGGCGAGCCCGGCAACTCGTTCTTCTTCGTGGCGGGCGGGCAGCTCCGCGTGTTCGCCACCGATGGGCTCGGCCGGCAGACCGATCTTGCCCAGCTCGGGGAGGGCGCGGTGTTCGGCGAGATGGCGCTGCTCTCGGCGCAGCCGCGCTCGGCCACCGTCGGGTGCCTGACCGATTGCGATCTGCTCGAGGTCGGCCGGCAATCGCTCGCGTCACTCGCCGACGAGCTCGGCGCGGTGGCCGAGGCACTCCATGGCTTCACCCGCGAACGGCTGCTCGGCAATCTGATGGCGACCTCACCGCTGTTCAAGCCGTTCAACCGGATGCAGCAGCGCGATCTGCTGCGCCGGTTCACCAGCCACGATGTCGCTCCAGGTACGCACGTGATCAACGAAGGCGAGGAGGGCCGGGGGTTGTTCGTGGTGCTCTCCGGTGATCTCGATGTCTCCCGCCGCGCATCGGATCGAACCACCGTGCCGCTGGGTGGCCTGCGCACCGGCGATGTGTTCGGCGAGATGTCGCTGTTGCGAAACGTTCGCACCAGCGCGACGGTGGTCGCGCAGCGGCCCGCCACGGTGTTATTCCTCGCTCGCGAGTACGTCGGGAAGATCGTCGAGGCGATGCCCGAAATCAGGAGCTATCTCGAAGCGTTGGCCGAAGAGCGAGAGATCGATAACCAGCTGATGCTCGGCGAGGACGAGACGCCTGCGGACGAGCGGATCCTCCTGTGAGGTCCTATACTGAGCTCCATGGACGAAGCGACCCAACCGAAGCGCGGCGGTGGCCTGGGCAAGATCCTGTGGGTGCTGGTGCTGTTGGCATTAGTACTGCTCTGGTGGCACTTCCGCGGCAAGCCGGATCCGGGTAACTCGGAGGCAGAGCAGGCCGAAGATCGGGTCACCGCGCTCACCGATCCCGACGACATCCTCGTCGACCTGAAGGACGATGTCTCGCCCGGCGAGATCGCGGCCGTCGAGCGCGCGGCCGGCATCCAGCTCGAGCTCGTCGACCCGACCGCCCAGGACAGCAAGCTGTACCGCGCGCACGTCGAGCCCGGTCGCCGCGATGCGATCCTCTCGATCCTCGAGCGCGATCCCGAGGTCGAGATCGCCGAGCCGGACAGCATGATGGCGCTGTCGCCCAACGAGACGGAGTGGCGCACCACCGTGGTCGACGAACAGCCCACGGAGCCGGGCTTCCCCAACGATCCGATGTACTCGAAGCAGTGGCACCTGCGGCAGATCGGAATGCCGCAGGCGTGGAAGCTCGCCGATGGTAACGGCGTGATCGTCGCGGTGCTCGACACCGGCGTCGCGTACGAGGACTACAAGAAGTTCATCCAGCTCCCGGATCTCAAGGGCCTGACGTTCGTCAAGCCGTACGACTTCGTCGCCAAGACCACGCATGCGAACGACGATCATGGTCACGGCTCGCACGTCACCGGCACGATCGCGCAGATGACCAACAACGGCATCGGCGTCGCCGGTGTCGCGCGCAACGTACGCATCATGCCACTCAAGGTGCTCTCGGCCTCGGGCTCCGGCTCGGTCGGTGGGATCGCCGATGCGATTCGCTACGCGGCCGACAATGGCGCGAAGGTCATCAACATGAGCCTCGGCGGCGCGTTCCCGTCGAAGGTGCTCGCGAAGGCCGTCGAGTACGCGCACAAGAAGGGCGTCACCGTGGTGTGCGCTGCGGGCAACGAGAGCCGCGCCAAGGTCGGCTATCCGGCCGCGTATCCCGGTGCGATCGCTGTCTCCGCCACGCAGGAGGACGAGGCGATCACGTTCTACTCCAACACCGGCAAGGATATCGACATCGCCGCGCCCGGCGGCAACACCCGAGACGCCGGCGGTGGCCGCGGCAACCCCGACGGCGGAGTGCTGCAGAACACGATCAAGCTCGGCGACCCCACGGTCAGCGAGTACGCGGCGTACATGGGCACGTCAATGGCCGCGCCGCACGTCGCCGGCGTTGCCGCGCTCGTGGTCGGCGAAGGCATCACCGACCCCGACGCGGTCGAGAAGGTCCTGAAAGACAGCGCGCGGCGTCCGAGCAACCAGACCTACTCGACCGACAAGTACGGCGCCGGCATCATGGACGCGCCGGCCGCGATCCTCCGTGCCCGCTCGTCGAGCGGTGGCTGGCAGCTCGCGCTCGGCGTCCTCATGGCAGGAGCGGTCGCGGCCTCGGCGCGGCGCAAGGGCCTCGGCGTGAAGCTCGGACCGAGCTACCTGGTAGGCGTGCTGTTCGGCGCGTCGGGCTTGTTCTTCCTTCCATACATCGCGCCGAGCCTGTCGTCGGCACCGTTCGTCCACGCGCTCACGCACGGCATGCCGTCGTGGGACCTCGGCCTGCTCGGCGCCGGCGGCCACGGCAACGCGCTGTTCTTCAGCGCGCTGCTCCCGCTGTCGCTGCTCGCCGTCGGCTACGGCGTCCCGAAGCTGCGAGTGCCGCTCGCGGGCCTCGCGGTCGGCGTCGCGGCGCACCTCGCGTTCTTCGCGGTGGTGCCGATGTTCGCGGTGAGCTACATGCCCTCGGGATTCGGCCTCGGGTCGCTCTGGCTCGCCGTCAATGCGGCGGTCTGCCTGGGTCTGGCGCGGCTCGCGCTGCGTCGCTGACGGGAGTGGCAGCGCCAACCGCCCTCGTGGCTCCCTCGGATCGGGCTTCCTCGCAGAGCTTCACCTTGATAGGATAGGGGTTTGGCGGCGCTACCGAAGTTCTATAGCTCCGGCGTGCTGCTGGTCGCGCTTGCTACGATCGCCAACGTCGGCTGTGGTCGATTCAATTTCACCCCCTCCGACCCAGACCCCGCGGCGCCCGATGCGGGGACCCCGCGCACGTGCACCGCGGCGAAGACCGACGTGTCCACGGGCGACGTGCTCGACGTCGCCGGCTGGAACGAGGATGCCGTCATCCTCTCGAGCGACACCGTCGGCACGGAACGTGTCGTGCACGTCCGTCGCGCCTCGAGTGAAGCCGCCATCGGCATACCGGTCCAGCTCGGCAGCTACCAGCTGGGTAATGTGGCGAATGCGCGGCTCGAGCTCGACGGGCCGATGGCCCGAACCTGCATCGGCGTCCTGGTCGACGGCTTCGCCTCGATGATCTTGTTCTCGCTGGATCTGGCCACGGGGTCCACGAATTCGGAGCGGCTATGTCCTGCAGGGGTACATTGCCAGAACGGGTGCCGGGTCAGCAGCCGCGCGGGTGCACTGATCTCGGCGCGGGCGTTCGAAGTCACGAGCAACCCTCCAACGTACCACCTGGGTCTCGCGACCCACGACGCTGGCGGTGGGTTCCTGATGGACACGGATCTGCCGGCCGTCGGCCAGGTCGTGGGCCTCGCAGACGCGGGCGCGCGCCGGGTCGTGCTGGCGAAAAATGATCAGGGAGAAACCGTCCTCGTCGCCATCGACACGGCCGAGCAGACCATCTACCGCGCGGTCGTCGACGCCGCTGGCTTCGTGGAGCTCTCCGACGCGCTCTGGTTCGTGCGTAGCGCGGGCGGTGGTATCCAGGCCAACGCAGTCAACGCCGACGCTACGCTGGGTGCCGTCGCTCTCGACGTGGTCGCTGCCACCTCGCCGATCACCACCCCCCCGTCGATCATGCGCCGCGGTTCCACGACGTGGTTATTGTGGATGGAGGGGACCGTGGCGCATCTCGGTTCGGTCGACGTGCGCGGGGTGCTGACGCCGGTGCGAACCTGGCTGGATGCGTCGGGCGCATGGCTCGTCCCGACGGCGCAAGACGTCACGGTCGCGATCGGTCACGTGAGGCGGGTGACCGTGGAACGCGTCTGTCCGTGACGCCACGCTTGCGTGGGTCGCTCGGCTCGTCCGAGCGCATCGGCCCGCGTCCTGCCGTCCACGCGGACGTAGCGCCTTCTGCTGCCGCGCCCGCGCGCCATCGGTCGGCGCCGCATTCGCGGGTCGCCGTTCGCGCGGTCGTAGGGGACTCGTTTGGAGCGCTTGCGGGTCCTCGCTCTCGTCCGGTGGCGGATCAGAATCGGGTATCGGGTTCGGTATCGCGATCGGTCAGCTACACGCCTTGAGGAATGAGGATGCGCGCAGGACGTGTGGGGGCAGCAGAGGAACGCGGTTCACGTCGTGGATGAAGTGGAGGAGCAGGTTACCCGGGTAGTCGGGGTTGAAGGCATCGACGTGATCGACCTTGAACGTTCCGTTGCGTAGCACGAGCAGATGGTGGCTCCTGCGATCGCAGTCCTCGCGGTACTGGAACGCGACGCGCGGGTAGGGGAACGCGACGCGGGCACATGTGTAGGTCGGTCGTCGACGATGCTCACCGTGGGAGGTGTGCGGAAGGTCCATGTGCCGGTCAGTGGAGTGGGCAGCCTTCGCATCGCGACTAGGGTCGCAAGGATCGAAATCACCCGTCAATCAGAGCAATTCCGACGGGGAGCGACGCAGATCAGCCCGGCGTCAGCGCAGCGTCAGCATGCAACTCGCGCCCTGACCCGGCGATTCGGCGACCGTGGTCTCGTAGGCGAGGATGTGGCCGTTACTGAGGCTCGTGATCGTGGGCCGCAGCAGATCGGCAACGTGGGCCGCGAGCGCCTCGACCGAGATGTTGTCGATCGGCAGGAGCAGGGCGTCGTTGCGCGGCAGCACGTAGTGATCGCCGCACAGCGAGAAGTCGATCTCGCGATCATCGGCCCGCGCGACGGTGAAGTGCGGGTTGTGCGCCGCGAGCAGCACGCGCTCCTTCCACGTGCCGCACAGCTCGGCGAGCGCGTGCTTGAGCGGAGCGAACGCGATCATCGACGCCAGGTCCACGCGATCGAGATCGATCGCGAGACCGAGGCTGTAGTTGTGACCGTGCAGGCGCTCCTTCGTGCCGTCGGGGAAGACGGTCATATGCGCGCACGAGACCTTGTATTGCTCGCGGGCGATGAAGATGCGGTGCTTCACCGGTCAGGCGCTCGCACGATCGCGTCCACGCCCACCACGACGGCGCCGCTTGCGTCCGCCACGATCACCACCACCACCGTCGCCGCCGCCACCCCCGCCGCCGCGGTCACCACCGCCTTCACCGCGCGGCGCGCCGGCGTTGCTCGCCGTGTGGACGTGCTTGGGAGCGAGAGCCTCGGCCTCGGCCGCGATCTCGGTCGACATCTTGCCGGCGACGCGGAACTGGTCCGGCTTCCAGCCCTTCTGCGGCACCACCTCGATCTTCTTCTGGAATCGCTTCTCCAGATGATCGAGGTAGTCGCGCTCCTGGCGCTGGAGGATCTCGGCCACGCGCGGCGCGCACTCGAGATCGATCTTGTCGTTGTCGACGAGGGTGCCCGAGCGGCGGACCTCGCGCAGGATCTCGTACGCCACCGTGGTGACGCTCTTGACCACGCCCGACCCTTCACAGGTCGGGCAGGGCTCGGTGAGCAGCTGGACCAGAGACTCGCGGGTGCGCTTGCGCGTCATCTCGACGAGGCCGAGCTCGCTGATCTTCGTGACGTTGGTGCGCGACCGATCGCGGGTCAGCGCCTTCTGGAAGGCATCCCAGACCTTGCGTCGGTTGCCTTCCTTGTCCATGTCGACGAAGTCGATGACGATGATGCCGCCGATGTTGCGGAGCCGCAGCTGGCGGGCGACCTCTTCACAGGCCTCGAGGTTGTTCGCGGTGACGGTGTCCTCGAGATTGCCCGAGCCGGTGTTCGTGAAGCTGCCGGTGTTGATATCGATCGCGGTGAGCGCTTCACCCTGATCGATCACCAGCGAGCCGCCTGACTTCAGCAGGACCTTGCGAGCGACCGCAAGTCGGAGCGCAGGCTCGATGTGATAGTGGTCGAAGATCGGCCGCCGCGAATCGTACTTCTTGATCCGCTCGGCGAACCGCGGCAGGAACGCCAGCGTGAACTTTTTCACGCGATCGTACTGCTCGTCGTCGTCGATGCAGACCTCGGAGGTGTCCTCGCGAAGCAGATCGCGGACGGTGCGCAGCGACAGGTCGAGGTCGGCGTAGACCAGGCCGGGCCCGCGCGAATCCTGCTCGCGCTTCTCGATCTCGCCCCACAGCCGGGCGAGGAAATCGACGTCGTCGCGCAGCTCCTGATCGCTCGCGTCCTCGGCGGCGGTGCGCACGATGAAGCCCGAACCTTTCGGACGGACCTCGTTGACGAGATCGCGCAGGCGGCGGCGCTCCTTGTCGGAGCCGATCCGCTTGGATACGCCGATCTGCGAGACGTGCGGCATGAACACCGAGTATCGACCCGGCAGCGAGATGTAGCCGGTGACGCGGGCTCCCTTGAGCCCGATCGGATCCTTGGTCACCTGGCAGACCACGGTGTCGCCCGGGCGAAGCAGGTCTTCGATCTTGCGATTCGCCAGCTGCTTGCGCGAGCGAGCGATCCGCGATGCGGCGCCTTCGGGAGAGTCGTCGCCGGCTTCGTCGCCGGAATCCATCGATGCGTCCTCGAACAGCTTGCGCTCGTCGCCGGAGCCCAGCACGTCGGCGACGTACAGGAACGCGGCACGCTCGACCTTGGGGCCGAGATCGACGAACGCGGCCTGCATGCCCGGGAGCACCCGGGTCACCTTGCCGCGATAGATGTTTCCTACGATTCCTCGATCACGCTTACGTTCGACAAAGAACTCGGCCAGGGAACCCTCTTCGACGACCGCTACGCGGATCTCGGGTCCCTCGGCATTGACCACGAGCATGTTCTGCATGGAGTGCTCTGCAATTCGTTGCGCCCGCTCCGGAGCGACGCGACATGAATGTCTTAGCGCGGTCGCGACGGAAGCTGGGTCGGAAGGCCTGGATAACACGCAAGGGCCATGAATACAAGGGATTGCGAAGGTCTCGAACGCGATGGCCCGTCGCTTGCTTTAAGTGGTGGCGCGTCGGCGTTGCCGCGCTCGACGACAGCTGAGTTTAATTAGCTAAGCACTCAGTTTTACTAGTCTAGTTGATTTTTTCTTCGTAGAACGCCTGGGTTGCCGCCCAGGCGTTCGTGTTTTTCGGCCCTGGCGGCGGACAGCGCTATCGTGCAGGCGTGGAGGACGCCATCGCGTTCGTGCTCGCCCTCGGCAGGGCGCTGCACCGCTATGGGACTCCTGCCGACCGGCTCGAACAGGCGCTGAAGGTCTGCTGCCAACGGCTCGCCTTGGAGGCCGAGGTGTTCACCGCACCGACCGCGCTGATCATGAGCTTCGGTGCGCCGATCGAGCTGAAGACCCGGATGATGCGGCTCGAGGGTTCCGAGCTGGATCTCGGCAAGCTCGAGAAGGTCGACGAGGTTGCCGACGCGGTCTCGGAGAAGCGGTTGTCACCGCGCGACGGCATCGCCGAGCTCGACGCGATCATCGCGTCGCCACCGCGGTTCGGGCATGGCCTCTCGACGTTCATGCACGGCATCACCGCCGGCGCGCTCGCCGTGTTCTTCGGAGGATCGCTCGAGGACGTTGCGGTCGCCGGAGCGATCGGGCTCTCGCTCGGTCTGCTCGCCCAGTATGCAAAGCGATCGACCGATCAGGCGCGCGTGTTCGAGCTGGTCGGCGCCGCGTTCGCCGCGTTTGCCGCCGGCGTGGTGTCCGCGATGTGGCACGCGGTGACCCCATCGCTGGTGACCGTGGCGGCGCTGATCGTGCTCCTGCCGGGCATGTCGCTGACGGTGGCGATGTCCGAGCTCGCGACGCGCCACCTGATCGCCGGCACCGCGCGGCTGATGTCCGCGGTGATCGTGTTGCTCGAGCTCGTGGTCGGCGTCGCCCTCGGTGAACGCGCGGCAGCGGCGCTGGTGCAGATCCACCAGGCGGTGCCGGTTCCGTTGCCCGGCTGGGCACCGTGGGTCGCACTCGTCGCTTCCTCGATCGGCGTCGCGATCATCGTACAGGCGCAGGTCCGCGCGTTCGGCTGGATCCTCGCTGCCTCGCTCATCGGTTATCTAGGCAATTTGGTCGGAACGACCTGGCTCGGCGGGCAGATGGGCGTGATGGTCGGTGCGTTCGCGCTCGGCGTCCTCAGCAACGGCTACGCCCGCCTGCTGAAGCGCCCGGTCCAGGTCGTGCAGGTCCCGGCCGTGCTGCTGCTGGTGCCGGGCAGCATGGGGTTTCGTGGCATGACCTCGCTGCTCTCACGCGACACGCTGACCGGCGTGGAGACCGTGTTCGCGATGTTCGTCGTCGCGATCGCGATCGTCGCTGGCCTGCTGATCGCGAACGCGGTGGTCAGCCCGCGGCGGAGCCTGTGATCAGCGCCGCCGTCGGTACGCGCGATAGTCGGTGAACAGGGAGGCGACGATCGTCGATGCTCCGGCGACCACGTGCGAGAGCGCCACGCGCGGCGCCGACTTCCAGTAGCCGAATACGAACGGCGACGCGATCGCGGCGAGCCCCCACGCGTGATCGATGACCTCGTGGGCCTCGATCGGGATGACCTTCACGAGGCTCAACCGGTAGTCGGTCATCAGCGACACCGATGTGGCACCGACGCCGAGGATCAAGCTCGCGAGTCACCGACGATCCGACCGCGCGCCTCCCGATCCTCCGGATCAGCCCGGCGCTGGCGCCGCGTCCGCGCGCGCGGGGTAGGGTGTTCGAGATGCGAAGGCATCGGCAACTCCTGGTTGGTCCAGGCCGAGTGCACACGATATGCCCTTGCTCGTCAGCCATTGACGTAGTGCGGACGTCGTGGTCGCTCAGCGCCGCAGCGCGGGATCATCTGGATCCGCATCGCGATGGACGCACGGATCGTTGTCCGGGTCGTGACCGCATGCGAGGACGCCGGGCCCCGGGTCATGTGGATCGATGCCCTTGTGCGGACCTTCGTCGTCATCAGGAGCATGGAGGTCTCCGCCGGCGGCGATGATCGCGGCGAGCCTCGCGGGATCGGCGTCAGGGACCAGCCCCAGCCGCGCGATGTGCGCGACGTAGTAGGCATCTTCGCGGCGCGCCTCGAGCACGCCGGCATCGATCGCGGTCTCGAGCGCGCGCTTGAGATCACCGATCAAGCGCGATGGCGCGATCTCGAACGCCGTCATGATGGCATTGCCCACGCCGCCCGGCAGCGGTGGCAGCTTCGCATCGGCCTCGGCGAGCACCTGCACGCGCTCGGACAGCGCGCTGATCTGCTCGAGCAGCGTCTTGCGCCGGCCGGGGCGCTTCGACGTGATATCTGCGCGCGACAGATCGAGCAGATCGATCATGTGCGGGCCCATCTCGCGGTGGAACCGGCGCACGGCGCTGTCGGTCCACGCCGTCGAGTACTGGTTGGTGCGCAGGTGATGCTTCACGAGGAACCGGATCGTCTGGCGCTCGTCACGCGAGAAGCCGAACCGGGTGTGGATCCTGTCGAACATCCGCGCGCCGACCTCGGCGTGTCCGTGGAAGTGCACGCCGTCGTCGGTGAACGTGCGCGTCGGCACCTTGCCGATGTCGTGCAGCAGCGCGGCCCAACGAACGAGCGGGCGGCTGACCGTCTGACGAACTACCTGCTTGGTGTGCGCCCACACGTCCTTGTGCTGACGACCGTCCTCCTGGACGAGATCGATCGTCGCGGCGAGCTCGGGGAACAGCGCGGTCAGGGCACTGGTGACGCGCAGCCACTCGAGCGCAGCGTCGACGTCGCGGCCCATCAGCAGCTGTTCGATGGCGATCCGCAGGCGCGCCTTGTCCGCGTCGACGAGGCGCGGGGTGTGCTCGAGGCACACCTCGGTCACGCGCTCGCCGGGCCAGCGTCCAGCCTCGTGAGAGATCGCGCCTGCGATCTCCAGCACGACGATCGGGTCGGCCTCGACGAGGCCGCGCACCCGGTCAGCGCTCGTCTGCTCGCCCTGCATGGGTCAGGATTCCTACCACGAAATGGGTTTGGTACGTCCCGTGCTCATCGGGCGCGGGAGTGCAAGGTCGGATCACAGAGCGTCAGCTGCCGATGGCGGAAGAATGCTTCCCGGGAATCTCTCGGTTTTATGCTCAGATGGCTGACAAGCCCGTGACATTCCTGCAGCTGCTGTGGGCGTTCGAGGGCCGCCAGGCTGCGCACCCCACGCGCCGGAAGCATCGCGCTCGCTGACGCGTTTTGTTGCTGACCGCATGATCCTTCTGGCAGGTTGAGTTGCCAGCTGTGACAGCCCGTCGCAATCCGGACGCTTCCATGGGGCAAGATCGAACACTGACGAAGCGTCACCCGATCGGAGTTTTCGACTCCGGTGTCGGCGGACTCACAGTGGTCCGCGCGCTACGATCAGCTGTTCCCGGAGAGGACATCGTCTACCTGGGAGACACCGCGCGCGTTCCTTATGGAAGTAAGAGCCCGCGCACCGTCGAGCGCTACTCGCTGACCTGTCAGCAATTCCTCCTCATTCGCGGCGTCAAGCTCGTGTTGATCGCGTGCAACACGGCGTCGGCGAACGCGCTGCCGGCATTGGTCGCAGCGAGCCCGGTACCGGTGATCGGCGCGGTGGCACCGGGGGCGGCGAGCGCGCTGGCAGCGACCCGAAACGGTCACCTCGGCGTCATCGGGACCCTCGGCACGATCCGCTCCGGTGCGTATGCGCAGGCGATCCACGAGCTTACCCCCGACGCCACGCTCTCGGCGCTGGCGTGTCCGCTGCTGGTGCCGCTCGCCGAGGAGGGGTGGACCGACGATGACATCGCCAGGCTCGTGGCGCGGCGCTATCTCGCGCAGCTGTTCGCGCAGGATCCGTTGATCGACACCCTCGTCCTCGGCTGCACGCACTACCCGCTGCTGAAGGACGTGCTCGCGCAGGTCGCTTCGGAGATCGCGGGTCGTGACGTCGCCGTCGTCGACTCGGCGCATGCGATGGCCGAGGCAGCACGCGAGGCCCTCGGTAGCGGCGCGAACCGACGTTCAGAATCGGGCCGCCTCGATTGCTTCGCCACCGATACCTCACGACTCGACGAGCTGGCGCCGCGATTTCTCGGCGAGGCGCTGACCGGCTTCGAGCTCGTCGACTTGTAGAACGAACGCTACGCGCGCGCGTGCTTGTTGCCCTTGACGCGGGCTTCTTCGTCTTTGCGACGCTTCATCACTTCCGTGATGGTGCTCGCCTTCTTCAGCTTGTCGGTGATCGTCTTCTCGTCGACGGGATAGTCGGTGCGGAACACGAGGCCGTCGTCGAACAGCTGCTCGCGCGCAGCTTCATCGTCGAGGTACTTCGTGATCTTCTTGCCCTTGTAGTCGAGCTTGGGGAGGTTCGGGACCTTGCTCTCGAGCCAGGTCATGAGCTCGCCCATCACGGACTTGCAGAGCGTGAGGTTCTCGTCGAGGTTCTCGAACAGCTCCGGGAACCGTCCGCGGAACGCATCTTCGTCCTCGCCGGTGCCCAGCGCCCGAGCGAGCGCAAGGCGAAGAAGCAACGCGTCATCGGCGAAGCTCACCACGGTATCGTTCCGATCCGTGATGAAGTCATTGGGGGAGACAACGTAGGCCACCACGCCAGCCGCGACTTCGCGGACCGGGCGGGGGAGGTTCTCGTCATCCATCGCGTCGAATGCGATCTTGAGATCGTGGGGAAGGGATACTAACCAACCGCGCACTAACTCGACGAACTTCAACTCCGCTGCAGCTGCACTCACGAGGATTTGCGTACCCCGCCGAGCGGGGCCTCCAAGAAGCTTCGAAATTGAAGCCCGAAAAGAGTGAGTACCAACCTGGAGCAGGAATTACAAGCCTGGGGTCCGCCAAGCCCAACTCCATGTTGCCGTGCTACCTTAGATGCGCGGTGGCCAAGCGTTCACCCATCCTCGGCTACAACCACAACGTCCTGTACCGCGGCCTGGTCTTTCACCTCCAGACCGAGGATTCAGGGCAGGCGAGCCCGCACCTGTTCACGCACCTGTTCCACGGGGGCGTGATCATCTCGACGCGCAAGCTGGTCTACGATGCCGGCTCCGCGGAGGACGCCATCAAGGGCCTGATGCAGGCCCAGCACAAGGTTGTCCTCAAGGACCTCAAGAAGGGCACCTTCGACGACAAGATCGACTCCTATCTGGCTGGGACCGAAGGCTTATTGCCCAGGAGCCCGGCTCCTGCGGTGGCGGATGCCTCGGCGGTGATGGCACCGGTGAGGACGGCGGACGTTCTAGCCCCGCCCGAGGGCCGGATGAGCGAGCCGCTGATCACGATGCGGCCGGCGACCGAGGAGCTCGAGTCACTCGATGCGCTCGATCCAGTGGAAGTGCTCGAAAATCGACCGAGCGAACCTCAGCTCCTTATCGAGGAAGCCGCGGCGGGCCACTCGCGCGCGGCGACCCCTCCGCCCCCTCCCCGCGGCGCGGCGCCGGCGGTTGCTCGCACGAAGACCGCCGAGCGCAAGAGCGCTCCGTCCGCGGTCCGGCCCAACCTCGGTACCGCTCAGCCCGTGCCAGACGAGCTCGATCCTCCGACGGATCCCGAGATCGGCTCGGGGGCGATCTCGGCGACGGTCCGTACGCCGATGGTGCGCGCGGAGTCGGGACCCGAGATCTCGATCAACCTCGACCTCGAGGATCCGGATTCCGATCAGCCGGGAGTGGCCCGTACGCGGTCGCGCCACGACACCGACGTCGAGTCCGATGGCGTGCCGGGGTCGATCGGCGCGGCGTCGAGGCGGCCCGGGGACTCGGTGGCACCACCGATTGGGCAGGAGCGCCGCCCGACCGGAGATCGCCAGACCGCGCTCGGCGCCGCCGCCTTGCCGCCTGCGCGTCCGATCTCTCGCCCGCCGTCACGCCCGGCGATCGCGCCACCGACCGTGATGTCACGGCAAATGGCGCCGGAGGCTCGCTCCGACGCCGTCGAGGTCTATGCACCGGCGCCACCGTCCGCGGATGCACCGCCGGGCGAGCGCTCGGAGCGTCCCGGCCAGTACGCGCAGCACAAGCGGCCGACCGGGAAGATCCCGATCGATGCGCTCAAGAGCAACGATCGTTCGGGCGCGATTCCGATCCCCTCGGGTCTGTCGCGACCGGGCCGCTCGTCGGTCCCCGTACCGTCATCGGGAACCGTGCCGCCCGTGGGCTCCTCGGGCGCGCCGTCCTCGCAACCGTTCGCACCGCGTGCCGCGACGGCGTCGTCGCAGCCGATTCCGCAGGCGCCGCGCTCGGCTTCGCCGTCGCAATCGCACCCGGTCCCCGGGATGCAGTCGCCGTCGCAGCCGCCTCCACCGGAGGGGATCGCGCGCGCTCGCACGACTACTCCTTCCCGCGTCTCACCCGGTTCGGGCCCGTCGCAGCCGCGCGTCGGAAGCCAGAGCGGCGGCGTGGTGATGACGCGGCCCGCGGTGATCGTCGGAGCCCCCGCAAAACCCGCGCCGCCCCGGGTCCGTAAGGCGCGCGAGGAAGAAGGCCGCGGGTTCGGTCAGGGACTGATCTCCGAGAAGTCCCTCGATGAGGTGATCCTCGCGTACCTCTCCGAGGATGCCGACGAGAAGTAGCCGTTCCGCGGGAGCAAGGTAGGGTCAGGTATGGCCGCTCAGATCAAGATGTACACGCGAAGGTGGTGCGGCTACTGCTCCGCCGCGGAGCGCCTGCTGAGCTCCAAGGGCGTCGACTTCGAGAACATCGATGTGACCGGCAATCAGGAGAAACGCCGATGGCTGGTCGAGGTCGCGGATGGGCGCACCACGGTTCCGGTGATCTTCATCAATGGCAAGGCGATCGGTGGCTACGACGAGCTGAAGGCGCTCGATCGTCGCGGCGAGCTCGACAAGCTGCTGCGGGACGATGTTTCGACGCAGCCCGCGACGTAGCTCAGCGCGTTCGCCGCCGGTTCGCCGTTGCGCGCGTCTGCTTGGCCTTGCGCGTCGGGAGCTTCGCCGGCTTCGCGGTGCCGACCTGTGCGGCGAGCCTCGCCGGAGCCACTGCGCGGTAACTCTCGTCGATCCCCTCCTGCAGCAGCTCGATCGGCGGCGCCTCGTCCGGCGCAAACCGCGCGCTGACCCAGCCGGCCTTGCCAAGGCCGTATCCCGGCGGCTCCGCGGTCGCCTCCGGCTTGGCCATCGCGGGGCGGCATCTACAGATCTTCGTCGGGCGCCGGCTCGTCGAGCTCGGGCCGGTCCTTCAGGTATCCGGTCATCCACTCCGCGAGCTTGGGCATCGCGACATCGAGGCGATGACTGCCCTCGCGATCCTTGGCCTGTTGCCACGAAAACTTCGCCTCGTCGTGCTCGCCGCGCTGCGCGTACGCCCACGAGCACAGCAAGAGGAGGTCGCGACCGGCGGTCATCGAGAGTCCCTTGCGCATCCGATCGTGGAGCTCGCCGTCGTCGATTTCGAGCTTGCCCTCGGTGACTCCGAGGTGCATCTGCGCGATCCAGTAGGACAGCCGGAGCACCTCGCCCTGCGGAACCCCGCCGCGCGCGTCGAGGATGACCCGCGCCTCCTTGTTCCGACCGAGCGAGGTCAGCAGGTTGATCTCGGTGTAGTAGGAGAACTGGTGCTGGATCAGCCGCGGCGACAGCTTCACCCTCGCCTTGCGCACGCGCTCGAGAGCTGCCTCGCCCTTGCCATCAAGCGCATCGGCGATCGCGACCCGCAGCTCGGCGAGTGCACGCACGCGGCCGGGTGCCCACCACGAGCGCGCCACCGGCTCGGCGAGCGCCCGGCCCGCGCGCGCATCGCCATTGGACAGCGCCACGCTCGCCTCGTTGACCTTCTGCACCGCACGCACGGTGCCGATGAACCGGCCGCCGAGCGCGAGATAGAACGGGATCAGCAGCGGGAACGATGATGCAGCGAGCGCGACTCCGGCGGCGGTGATCCCACCGAACGCAACATACGCGGCCATCTGCCGCGCGCGCACGCCGCGCGGATCCTTGACCTCGCCATCGCGTCCCACGTAGACGAGCTGGCCCTTGCCGGCCTTGTCGAGGTCGCGCGCGATCATCGGTCGCGCGAGCGCGGTCGTGGGGGGCTTGGGATCGTCTGCCATGTCAGCTCGCGTCGTCGTGGACGCGCCAGTCGGTTCCCTGTGGCGTATCGAGCAGCTCGACGCCGATCGCGGTCAGCTCGGCACGGATCGCGTCGCCGCGGGTGAAGTCCTTCGCGGCGCGCGCTTCCTTGCGCTCGACCATCAGCGCCTCGACCTTGGCGACCTCGATCCCCTTCCGCGCGACCAACCGGGCTCGCCGCCCGGCGAGGTAGGTGGCGGGGCTCGCCGACAGGATGCCGAGCGCATCACCGACGGTGCGCAGATCCTTCGCGAGCCGGGCGAGCGTGCGCCGGCGGACCTGCTTGTCGATCCCCTTGGCCTCGGCGATCAGCTTGTTCCCCAGCGTGGCGGCCTCGTGAATCGCCGCCATCACCCGGGGCGAGTTGAAGTCATCGGCGAGCGCCTCCCGGGTGGCCAGCACCAGCTTCTCGGCCTCCGGCAGCACCGCACCCTCGCCAGCATCTCCGCCCTGCGCGACGAACGCATCGATCTTGTGGAGCGTGACGTAGAAGTACTCGAGGTCGCGATCCGCCGCCTCGAGGCTACGGAACCGGACCCCGGTCGGCGTGCCATCGGCGGCCTTGATCTCCTCGACCTCGAAGTCGATCGGCGACCGGTAGTGGTGCTTGACGCAGAAGAACCGCAGCGCCTCGCCACCAACGGCCTCGGCGATCTGCTCGCAGCCAAACACGTTGCCGAGCGACTTCGACATCTTGACGCCGCCGAAATTCAAAAAACCGTTGTGCATCCAGTGGCGCGCGAAGGTCTCGACGCCGTACGCACCTTGCGACTGCGCGATCTCGTTCTCGTGGTGCGGAAAGATCAGGTCCTTGCCGCCGCCGTGGATGTCGAACGTCATTCCGAGGTGCGAGTGGATCATCGCCGAGCACTCGATGTGCCAGCCCGGGCGCCCCTTGCCCCACGGGGAGTCCCAGAACGGCTCCCCGGGCTTCGCGGCCTTCCACAAGGCGAAGTCCGCGGAGGACTTCTTCTGCTTCTCGACGAGCTCTCGATCGCTGGCGCCGGCGCGCAGATCATCGAGCGACTGGCCGCTGAGCTTGCCGTACGGCTCGAACGTGTCGCACGCGAAGTAGACGTCGCCCTCGACCGCATACGCCGAGCCATTGGCGACCAGCTTCTCGATCAGCGCGATGATCTGCGGGATGTGCGTCGAGACCTTGGGCTCGACATCGGGCGGGCGGACGTTGAACCGCGCCATGTCGGCGTTGTAGGCAGCCGTGAACCGCGCAGCGAGCGCCATCGGGTCCTCGCCCGCCACGTGTGCGGCGTTGATGACTTTGTCCTCGACGTCCGTGATGTTGCGGACGTAGCGGACCTCGAACCCGAGGAACTCGAGGCCGCGGCGGACCGTGTCGAACGAGATCGCCGAGTAGGCGTGACCGATGTGAGCGGGGCCGTACGGCGTGGGTCCGCAGACGTACATCCCGACCTTGCCAGGCTCGAGCGGTTCGAATGCCACCTTCTGGCGGCGCATCGAGTCGTGGAGGCGCAGGGACGTCATCCGGTTGGTTGTAGCATCCTCAGCGCCAGCCGAGGCTTTTCGGACCGCTGCCGGTGCTCGCGTTCGACATCCGGTCGAGCCATGCCGTCATCTCCGCGGGGCCCTTCGGAAGGGCGAGCGTCCACGCCAGCAAGCTGGTCGGGGTCTGTGCGATGACGCGCCGGCCGTCGCTCGAGATCCGCGGCGTGCTCAGCGTGATACCGGGGAGGCTCGCGAGCGACCAGTGCTTGTGGTCGGTGAGCGGGTCGATGATCGTCAGCGAGCCTCGGTCCTCGACCACGATCAGTCCGCTGTCGGCCGACATCGACGCCTTGGTCAGGCCGAGCGTCTCGCCGATGTCGACCACCACGGCCGGATGTGCGAGATCCACCAGGTAGGCAGCTCGCGCTCGCCAGTCAACGCGGTCCACCGGCCGTCCGGCGACGGCGACAGCTCGACGGCCCGCTGATCGAGTGCGAGCTGCAACGGCTGCGTGCCCGCCAGGTCGAGCTGCCACAGTCCGCCATCGGTGTCGGTCCAGTACGCCGTGATCCCCACCAGCTCGAGATCGTGGATCGGCGTGGTCAAGGTCAGATCGCGGCGACCGCCTCCCGCGCGATCGATCACGGTCAGCTGCGCGTCGTGCCACAGCACGATCTTGCGCTCCTGATCGGCGAATCGGGCGCGGACCTTGGTGCCGATCTCGGCGATCGTCTGCGCCGTCCGCTTGCCGAGGTCATAGATCCGGACCACGCCATCATCGCCGGCGCCGAGCGCGAGCGAGCCATCGTGGCTCATCTCGAGCCCGCAGGCGCGGGCGGCGGCGTCAGCTTCTCGTTGCGCTGCTCGGCGAGCGCACGCTCCTGCTCCGCGACCGTCTTCTCGATACGTGCTGCCACCGCGGCCGCATCGGCGCGATCGCCTTCATTCGCGACCCGCACGTAGGCGAGCACGCCGCCGACGAGTGACGCGAGCAGCGCCGCGGTCAACGCGATGATGGGCACCTTGTGCTTGCGGACGAATCTCGCCAGCTTCTCGCGCGGCGTGTAGTGATGCGAAGCGACGAGCTGACCGGTCACGAACCGGTTGAGGTCCTCGGCGAGCTCCCGCGCGTTCTGATAGCGGGTGTCCGGATCGTGCGCGAGCGCCTTGTCGATGATCGTCGATAGCTCGGGGGGAACACCCGCGACCAACTCGCCGATCGGCGTCGGGGGCGAGCTCACGGCGGCCTTCATCATCGCGTCCGCGGTGGCCGTGTGATGCGGCGGCTTGCGCGAGAGCAGGTGATACAGGGTCGCGCCGAGCGCGTAGACATCGCACCGCGCATCCACCGGGCGGCCGCGGAGCTGCTCGGGCGCCATGAAGCCGGGCGTGCCGTAGACGATACCCGCGCGGGTCTTCAAGGAATCGTCGGGGTCGACGAGCACCGGCCCGCCGCACTCGTCCTCGGCCTCGCCGATCACCTTCGCGAGACCCCAGTCGATCACGATGGTCTCGCCGAGATCTCCGGACCAGGATGTTCGATGGCTTGATGTCACGGTGGACGATGCCGCGCTCGTGAGCGTGCGCGCTCGCATGCGAGGCCGCCACCATCGCCGGGACGAGCGCGAGCCGCTGGGCGATGGCCTCGCCCTCGGCGACGAGCTTCTCGAGTGGGCGCCCGCCGATCTTCCGCATGACGTAGCACGGTGCTCCGTTCGGCCCGATGCCCGCGTCGTGGACCGGGACGATCGAGGGATGCTCGAGCCGCGCGGTGATCCGGGTCTCGCGGGCGAACCTGCGCAGCGTATCGTGATCCACCGCGCGCGCTTCCTTCAACGCGACCACACGTCCGAGCGTGGTATCGGTGGCCTCGACGACACGGCCCATCCCGCCCCGCGCGATCTCCGGCCCGAGCTGGTAGCGAACGGGTGGCATCGCCGGAGGCGCACTACCGACCGGCGCCGCGTCGCCGCGCAGCGTCGACATCGGGGTGCGATCGAATCGGCTGGATCGCTCGAGTCGACGCCGGCATCGCCCCGCACGGTCGGCCTTACCCCGATCGCCGACTTGGGATCCTCCGCCACGCGCGAAGTACAGGTCGGGTCAGCTCGCCGGAGGGGCCAGCGTCGGGAGCAGGTCGCGCTTCACCGCGCGAATCAACGCCCATAGGAACACCAGGCCGATCAACGCAAGACCGATCGAGATCGGCAGCACGTACCAGTAGTCGGCGGGGCGCTCGCCTTCGATCAGCGCGTAGGCACCGGCGGGGATCCCGCGATGGACGTAGAGCCCGAGGAGATCAAGGTCGGCATCCGGAATCGTCACGCCCTGCGCGACGGTGAAGCCCGTGGCGGTGGACGCCTTCATCGCGCCCCACGTGGTCTGGTAATGCCGCGTGATCGGCTCGACACGTGCGGCCCAGAGCGTGGCGGCCTCGAGCTTGGTGGTCGTGGATGCGGCGGCCGCGGGGCTCTTCACCTCGAACCGGATCTGATCGGACACGCCGGTCGGCGGCGGGATCGCAGGGCCGGCGCTGATCCCCGCGGCGGTGAGCGCAGCGGCCCAGGCATCGGCCGTGGGCAGCCGCTCGTTGAGGGCGGCGACGATCAACGCGGTGTTCGGATCGACGACATCGAGGGCGACCGCATCACCATCGGAGACCGGCACCGTCTCACCGGATACGGTGGCCACGTTGCCGGTCTGGAGACCAGCGCGCGCCGCGGCTGCGGTGGTGAACAGCGGGCGCGGATGTGAGGTCGCGAACTCGTCGAGAGCTCCCGCGAATGGCAGTGCACTCAACGCGCGGAGCCGGCCGGTGTATCCGGTCGCGTTGGCCGGCTCCCAGCCATTGCCGAGCAGCACGAGCCAGAGCTGCTCGCCGGTACTGCGCACCGGAGCGACCCGCAGCCCGAGGCCGCCCTTCTGGACGCTCGTGCGGATCGCGTGGGACATCAGCGGCTCGGCCTCGAGCTGGACGTAGCTGTCCGTGGCGACCTCGCCTGCGAGGATCTGCTCGACGGTGACCTTCGCAGGAACGCCGGCACCGCCGAACGTGCGGTCGCCATGGAGGCGCAGCAGGAAGATCACGCAGAGGAACACCACCCCGGCCGCGGTGACCACGCCGACCTTGGTGCGAGGGCGGCGGAGCTTCACCAGGTCCGGATCGACCGCATCGCGCGCGATGGGCGCGCCGGGATCCTCGACTGACGTGGGCTCGGCCATGGCGAAAACGATCGGCATCCTATCGTGTGGATCGACAACACGCCACCGCCACGGTTGCGGTGAATCGCACCGAGGCGCGGGCTAGCGACCGTGTTCTCGACGAGTTACGGTGCGGCTGTGGGGACTTCGGAGCGACCGCCGAGCAGTCGCGAGCACCCGTACGGCATCGCCGACATCGTGCGGCTCGCCGGGCGCGCCGTCGAGGGACTCGGTCTGGTCTGGCTTGAGGGCGAGGTGACCCAGGTGTCCCAGCCGGCATCGGGGCACGTCTACTTCTCGCTGCGCGACAAGGATGCCGTCCTCCCCGCGGTGATGTGGGGCCGCGAGGCGGTGCGGATCAAGTTCAAGATCGAGGCGGGCCAGCGGTTGCGCGTGCGCGGCCGGCTCGGCGTCTACGACCGCGATGGCAGGCTGCAGCTGTATGCCGACTTCGCGGAGCCGGCGGGCCTCGGCGCCGAGGCGCTCGCCCTCGAGCAGTTAAAGGCCAGGCTCGCGGCGGAGGGCATGTTCGCCGCCGACAAGAAGCGGCCATTGCCCCGGTTCCCGAGGCGAATCGGCGTGGTGACCTCGCGGACCGGCGCGGCGATCCACGACATCATCCGCACGATCCAGCGCAGGCTGCCGACGCCGATCCTGCTCGCCGATTGCGCGGTGCAAGGACCGGCGGCCCCGAACCAGCTGGTCAACGGGATGGCGATGGTGGTCCGCGCCGGGGTCGATGTCCTGATCATCGGGCGCGGTGGTGGAGCGGTGACCGATCTGTCGGCGTTCAACCACGAGCGCGTGGTGCGCACGATCTCGCGCTGCCCGGTGCCGGTGATCAGCGCGGTCGGGCACGAGACCGATCTGTCGCTGTGCGATCTCGCGGCCGATGCGCGGGCATCGACGCCCACCGCTGCCGCCGAGCTGGCGGTCGCCGATGGCCAGGCGATCTTCGAGATGCTGGTGAAGGAGCGGCGGAGGCTCGATCGCGAGATCCACCACACCCTCGATCGCGCCCGTCAGGATCTCGATCGCGCGACGCTCGGCCTGCACAACCGCGGCGAGCGCGCACTGTCGGTCACGCGCGCGCAGCTGCATCAGCTGCAGCAGCGGCTGTCGGCACTCCACCCGCGGGTGCGGCTGCAGGCCCGGTATGCGCAGCTCGCCGAGGTCGAGCGCCGGTTGCTTGCACTGCATCCGGGGGCGCGGATCGCACGCGGCCGCCAGGATCACGCGAAGCTGATCTCGCGGGCGGAGGCGGCGATCCGGCGCACGCTCGATGGCCGGGGCGGCGAGCTCGGGCGACTCGGTGCGCAGCTGCACGCACTGTCGCCGCTCGCGGTGCTCGATCGCGGCTACGCGATGGTCTCGCACGGCGACGCGATCGTGCGCGATGCGAGCGCGGTCAGCACCGGGGATCGCCTGCAGATCCGGCTTGCGCGCGGTAGCCTCGAGGTCACCGTCGAAGAGCCGAAGGCCGGATCGTGACGCGTACGAACACCCTCGGGAGCCAGCCATGATCTCCGGAACCACCCGACTCGCGGCGGTGCTCGGCTGGCCCGTCGAGCACTCGCGCAGCCCGCAGCTGCTCAATGCCGCGTTCGCGGCGGCGCAGGTCGATGCGGTGCTGGTTCCGCTCGCGGTTCCGCCCGAGGCGCTCACCACCGCGGTCGCCGGTCTGCGTGCGATGCGCATGATGGGCGCGAGCGTGACGATCCCGCACAAGCTGGCGGTCGCGGCGCTGTGCGACGAGCTGTCCCCGGCGGCCAGGACGATCGGCGCGGTGAACTGTCTGACGCTCGATGGCGATCGGCTGATCGGCCACAACACCGACGAGGGTGGCTTCGCGGATGGGCTGATCTCCGCCGGCTTCGATCTGCGCGGGCGCCGCTCGGTGGTGCTCGGCGCGGGAGGATCGGCGCGTGCCGTGGCCTATGCGCTGCGCGCTGGTCGCGCGATCGAGGTGGTCGCGCGGCGGCCCGAGAAGGTGACGTGGGCGCGGGCGTGGCCGTGGAATCCGGAGCAGCTCCGCGAGTGCCTCGAGCGCGCGGATCTCGTCGTGGATTGCACGTCGATCGGTCTCGGTGGAGCCGATGAAGCCGCGCAGGTCGATGCGATTCCGCTCGACGCGCTGCCACCGAAGGCGTGGGTGACGACGCTCGTCTACCACCGGACCCCGATTCTGCTCGAACGCGCGAAGGCCGCCGGGTATTCCGTGCTCGATGGCCGCGCGATGCTGGTGCATCAGGGCGCGCGCGCCTTCACGATCTGGACGGGATCGCCGGCGCCGATCGAGGCGATGACGCGCGCGCTCGACGACAGTCTCCTCGGTACATGATCTGCACCGACGCCTCGCCGTGAGGGATCAACCATCGAGTGTCCCGCGGATGGCCGCGTTCCTGTGCCTGGTATTCACAGGATCCGGTGTCGCATGGGCGGAACCGGCACGCGTCGACTGGGCCGAGGACCCGATGGCGCCCCACGTCACGAACGGCATCACGGCACGGCTCGGTAGCGTGGTGGGCTTCGTCCACGGCGAGCGGGTCGATGTCACTGCCGTCGGCGTCGCCACCGCGGTCGGCCAGCGCTGGGGCCGGCTGGCGATCGACGCCGAGTACTCGTACCTCGGCTTCCAGGAGCGAGGCCCGTCGTCGCTCTCGCTCGGTCACGGCCACCGGCTCGGCGTGATCGGCCGGTTCGATGTGATCCGCGTCGGTCCTCGCCTCGTCGGCGGCAACTCGCTGCTCGCGGTCTATGTCGAGGGTGGCGCCGGAGTCGCGTGGAACCGCTGGTATCGGCCCAGCTATGACCAGGCGAGCCGGGTGGTCCCCGACGACACCAAGCAACCCGAGGGGGTGGTCGGCTTCGGGATCGAGACCGATCACCGGCTCCAGGAGCCGATCGGCTTTCCCCACCGGATCGGCTGGTTCTTGGGATGGCGGATGGCGTTCGCGCCGCATGACGCCGGCACCGCCTCGATCTGCCGCGGCGGCTCGAGCTGTCGTCCCGCGCCGATGATGCCGGACGCGCGCTACACCGATCGTTCGATGCTGTTCCAGTCCAGCATCTCCATCACCTGGTGATCTACTCGGGCTTGGCGCTCTGCTGGCACTGGACGTCGGCGACGCACTCGCCCTGCTTCGACGAGCACTCCATCCGGTTGCCGTTCTCGTAGACCGGCTTGCCATCATCCGCCGAGATCGGGTTCGACTTGCAGCAGCAGGTCTCGCTGGCGCTATCCGAACCTTCGGTGGCGCCGGGCGCGACCTTCTTCTTCGTCGGGCCACTGCAGGCGATCATGCCGAGAGCGAGGACCGAACCGAGGACGACGGAGGCGAGCGTGCGCATGCCTCGTCCTACCACAGCCTCGAGCTACAGCGTGATCGGCGTTCCGATCTTCAGCTCGACGACCTTGGCGCTGGCGCCGGTCTTCTTGACCGCCTTCGCGAACTCCGACGGGGTTCCGTTGAGGATCGGGAACGTGCCGAAGTGCATGCCGGCGACCTGCTTCGGCTTGACCAGCTTCACCGCCTCGGCGGCGCGGTCCGGACCCATCGTGAAGTGATCGCCGATGCACGCGAGCATGAGGTCGATCTTGGCGAACCGTCCGATCTGCGCCATGTCGCCGAACAGGTCGGTGTCACCCGTGTGATAGAGCGTCGGGCCGCCCTTGATCGCGACGACGAAGCCGCCGGGGTTGCCGCCCGGCTTCACGTTGGCGCCTTCGCCGACGTTCGAGCTGTGAACCGCGGGGACGAAGGTGATCGCGACCTCGCCGTCGAGCGCCGTGATCGTGCCGCCGAAGTTGCCACCGGTGTCCATGCCGAACTGGTCCTTCGGATAGCCGGCACCGACGAGCGCATTGCCGAGATCGAACGTGGCGACCAGCTTCGCGCGGGTGCGCTTCGCGATGTCGTTGGCGTCACCGACGTGATCGAAGTGGCCGTGGGTGATCAGGATCAGGTCGGCCTTCGTGTTCTTGACGTCGTCCTTGCCGGTCGGGTTCGTGGGGTTGGTCAGCCACGGATCGATCAGGATCGTCTTGCCGCTCGGCGTCTCCACCTTGAACGCGGCGTGGCCGTACCAGGTGACCGTGGTCTTCGCGGCGGGAGCCTGCTGCTTTGCGGCGGTCGGCTGCGAAGCGGTCTGCGCGTGCGCGACGGTGGCGGCGCACAGGGCCAGGGACAGCGTGAGCAAGGTGGTTCGCATGCGATGTGGATCGCACCGCTCCCGGGCGCGCGCGAGGTGCGCCGGATGAATTCACTGTCTCATCCGCCGAAAACGGACAGGGCCCCAGGATCGGGGCCCTGCCTCGTCGCTGAGGTGAGGTCAGCGTGTGCTAGGGAGAGTCGTCACCTGCCTCGCATCGGGTGATGCGCCGCGCCGGGTGGCGCGAGGCACCAGATCAGGAGTGTGTCGCGCTGTGGCGGCGGATGAACGTCGGGACATCGAGCTCGTTCTCGGTATCGATCTCGCCGGACAGCACGGCCTTCATGCTGGGGCGGGACTGCGCGCGCTTGCGCTCGGGCTGGACCAGCGGCGCGCCCTCGACCGGCGCCGGGCCAGAACCGGAGGCGAGCAGCGATGAATCGCCCGGGATCGGGTTCGACAGCTCGTAGAGCGCCCGCTCGACCGCCGCGGCCTCGTGCGTGCCCTCGCGCTCGTCCCACTCGACGTCGATCTCGGGCTCCTCGATCGGCTGGAGCTGCTGCAGCGACGCGCGCGCCATCCGGGCGGGCGGCATCGGAGCCGGATACTCCTTGGTGACCTGGGTGGAGACGTCGTACGGCAGCACGATCTGCGATGCGCTGAGCCGGCGACCACCGCCGGTCGGAGCGGACTGCACCGGGGCCTTGACCTCCGGGACCAGCATCTGGGTCTTGGTCTCGCGATCGAAACCGGTCGCGATCACGGTGATCCGGATCTCCTCGCTGAGGTTCGGGTCGATCACCGAGCCGAAGATGATGTTCGCATCCTCGTGGGCCGCGGCCTCGATCAGCGATGACGCCTCGTTGACCTCGTGCAGCGTGAGGTCCGGTCCGCCGGTGATGTTGATCAGGATGCCCGTGGCACCCTCGATGTTGACATCCTCGAGCAGCGGCGAGCTGATCGCCATCTCGGCGGCCTCCTGCGCGCGGCGCTTGCCGGTGCCGATGCCCGAGCCCATGAGCGCGCGGCCCATGTCCTTCATGATCGTGCGGACGTCGGCGAAGTCCACGTTGACGAGACCGGGGACGGTCATCAGGTCGCTGATCCCCTGCACCGCGTTGAGCAGCACGGAGTCGGCCTTGCGGAACGCCTCGACCATCGAGGTCTGTGCGCCCACGAGCGCGAGGAGGCGGTTGTTCGGAATCACCAGCAGCGTGTCGACGGCGGCGCTGAGGCGCTCGATACCGTCGACGGCCTGCTTCGCGCGCTTCTTGCCTTCAAAGCCGAACGGCTTGGTCACGACGCCCACGGTCAGCGCGCCGCAGTCACGGGCGATCTGCGCGATCACCGGCGCCGCGCCGGTGCCGGTGCCACCGCCCATGCCGGCGGTGACGAACACCATGTCGGCGCCGCTGATCAGATCGGCGATCTGCTGCATCGACTCTTCGGCCGAGCGGCGACCCACCTCGGGGTTCGCGCCGGCGCCGAGACCCTTGGTCAGCGAGCTGCCGAGCGGGATCTTGTGCGGCGCCATGTTGGCCTCGAGGGCCTGCAGGTCGGTGTTGGCCACCACGAACTCGACGCCGTCCAGGTTGCCGCTGATCATCGTGTTGACCGCGTTGCCCCCGCCACCGCCAACTCCGATGACGAGGATCTTCGCGTGACTGACGTCGTCGAATTCGATGAGTGCCATGGCCCCATATGAAAGTGACCACCCGACCCGGGCAACTTTTTGTTGCCCGCACGGCGCATTTGAGCATTTTTCGTCGTCGTCGAAGGTAGGAGGAGATCTCCCCCGCAGATCGCTGGCCGTCACACCGGCAGTCGACGCCGGAGCCGGGAGGGGCTGCGGAGCAGCGCGGCGACGCCGAGCGTGAGCAGGGCCATGAGGACGAACTTCGCGATCCGCCGCAGCTCGGATGGCCGCTCGTGGCCCGACGCGGGTAGCGGGCGGAACCGAGCCGCATCGAGCGCCATCGATGCCACGATCGCTTCGCAGCTGCCTCGGGTGTCGAAGCACGCGGCTTGGACGGCGTGCAGATCGTGCTCGAGATCGAAGCCGACGAAGCCCTTGGCCACGCCGTTCACCCCCTGATGGCTGAGGTGCTGAGTTGCCACCAGATGGGTCGCCGTTCGCTCGCGCACGTAGGCCGTCTCCTGGGCAGCGTGCCAGCTCGCTGATCGACCTCGAACTGCTCGAGCTCGTGCAGGCTCATGCTCCCCGCGGGCTGGGTGATGTCGAGGACGACGAGGCTCGAACCATCGGTCGTGAACAGCGACATCTTCACGGTGGAGCCTGGCGCACGCTCCATGGAAGCCAGCTGCTGTTTCGTGGCAGGGAGGTCGGTGACATCGCTCCAGCTCGCCGGGACCTTCATCGTCCACAGCTGCGGGCCTGCGAGCGCACTCGACTCGACTCGACTCGACTCGACGACCAGAAACCCGATCACCACGCACGCTCGCAGCATGCGCGGAGGGTACCAGCGCTACCCGCCGAGGATCGAGCCGGAGTGATGCTCGCGTTCGTGTGATTCCTCGGCGTCCACGATCTCGGCCGGCTGCCGCGGGTCGACGCGCACCGCAGTGCCTTCGACCTTGCGGAGCTCCTTGACCAGCGCGAGCAGCTGCGCGGAGCGCAGTAGCTGACGCGAGGCGGCCATCAGAACATCTCCGCGAGGCGGCTCCATGCCCGCTTGAACATCCCGGGGCGATCCTCGCCGCGGCTCGGCAGCTGGATGCTGCGGCCCTGCTCGGCGCCGAACATCACCAGGCCGACGCCGGTGGAGTAGCTGGGGGAGCGCACTACATCGACCAGGCCGCCGATCTTCGAGGGCGCTGCGCGGCGGGTGGGCACGGTGAGCACCTGCTCCGCGATCTCCGCCACGCCCTCCATCACGGTGGCGCCCCCGGTGAGCACCACGCCCGCGGCGAGCGCGTCGTAGTAGCCGGAGCGGATCAGATCCTTCTTGATGTACTCGAAGATCTCCTCGATCCGGGGCTCGATCACCTCGACCAGCTTGTGACGCGGCATCGTGCGCGCACCGCGGCCGCCGGTGGACGGGACCTCCATCATCTCGCCGCTCTCGACGAGCTCGCGCCACGCACAGCCGTACTTGCGCTTCAGCTTCTCGGCCGCGTCGAGCGGAGTGCGCAGCAGGGTGGCGATGTCATTGGTGACTCGCTCGCCGCCCAGTTCGATCACGCTGGTGTGCACGATCGCACCATCGGCGTAGATCATGATGTCGCAGGTGCCGCCGCCGATGTCGACGAGCGCGACGCCGAGCTCCTTCTCGTCATCCTCGAGACACGCCTGCGAGGCGGCGAGCGACTCGAGCACGATGTCGGCGACCTGCAGGTTGCAGCGGTTCGCGCAGCGGATGACGTTCTGCACCGACGACACCAGCGAGGTCACGATGTGGACCTTCGCTTCGAGCCGGACGCCCGCCATCCCGAGCGGATCGCGGATGCCGTCCTGATCGTCGACCAGGTACTGCTGCGGCAGCACGTGGAGTACCTCTCGGTCCATCGGGATCGCGACGGCCTTGGCCTGCTCGAGCACCCGCGCGATGTCGTTGGCGCGGATCTCCTTGTCCTTGATCGCGACGATGCCGTTGTTGTTGATGCCGCGGACATTCGGCCCGGAGATCGCCGCGTACACGCTCGAGATCTCGCAGCCCGCCATGTTCTCGGCCTCGTCCACCGCGGCGCGGATCGACGACACCGTCGCGTCGATGTTCACGACGTTGCCGCGGCGCATGCCCTTCGACGGAGCGGTCCCGATCCCGATGATGTCGACGCCGTCGTCCTCGGTCACCTCGCCCACGATGCACGCGATCTTGGTGGTGCCGATGTCGAGTCCGACGATGATCTCGCTGCTCTTGGTCTTTGCCATGTGGGTGCTTCTAGTCCTTCGAGATTGGATCGAGAGCGACGGTGACTTGGTCGATGCGGGCATCGACATGGACCGCGCGTGCGCGCGTCCGCTCTGCATCGGAGAGCTCGTGCCAGGCGGCGTCGAACGTGCGCATCCGCGCCGGCAGCTCCGGGCCGAGCGGGCCGAGCTGGATCGCCGTGGCGTGCTCGTAGGTGCGAAGCGTGAGCGCGTGATGGGCGTCGAGGTGGAGCTCGCCGATCGGCGGGCGGGTCGGATCCTGCCGCCAGGTCGCGAGCGCGGCGACGGCTGCGGTGATCGTCAGTGCGGTCGGGTCGGGCGCGGTTTCGTAGGCCGTGCGGCCGAGCCCGGTGATCACCGGCAGGCCGAGGCCATCACCGGTGTCGAGCTGGGCGCGCTTGAACGGATGGCCCTTGGCATCGACGAGGTACAGCTCACCGAGCTCGACCATCGCGACCGGCGTGTGCTCGGTGACCTCGACGACGAGCGTATGCGGCAGCACGCGGTGAACGTCCGCGGTGGCGACCCACGGTGTCCTGCGCACGGCCTGGGCGACGGTGCCGAGGTTGGCAGAGAACACGTTGTCGCCGAGCTTCACCGGCAGTGACGCGCGGATCTGATCGGCGCTCAGGTGGGTCTGCCCGGTGACCTCGATCGACGTGAGCGCGAACCGGTCGGAGGTGGTGAGGAATCGATAGCCGGCCCACGTACCGGTCCCGATCACCGTGATCCCGGCGGTGGCTGCGAGTGCCGGCAGCGAGCGGCGAACCGCGCGGCCGCACGCATCGGCCACACCCCGCGGACGCGGCAGCCGCGACCACAGCGATCCCGGCCGCCGTCGGTTCTTCTTACCGCGAACGGTGAGTCGCGAGGCCGCCGGAACGCTCGCTTCGGACGCGCCCCGGCTCAGCTTCGCCGTCCCACGGCGAGATCGATCCATGGTTGGCAAATACACACGCGCGGATCACCGGAGCAATTTTTTGGATCCACTCCGGATCACTTCGGTTTCCCGACGAGCAGAGGCCTACGTGTACGACCGCTGAACAGGCGTGCCCCTGCGGGGCGCAGCGCTACTCGTCGTCGTCTTCGATCAGGACGTAATCGTCGTCTCGCGTGGTCGACTTCGAAGTCGGCTCATCGGGGTCGGATGCCGCATCGTCGGAGGTCGCGGCGGGCGCCCCCTTGTTCTTCGCGGTCGCCTTGGACGAGGTCACCACACGGCGCGGGCCCGAGCCCGGCGTCTTCTTCGCGGCGACCGGCGCGGTCTTCTTGGCGGGCGCGCCCTTCACCGGAGTCGAGCGCTTCGGCTTGAACGCCTGCGCATCCGCGCCACCCGCCGTGGAAGCGAACACCGCGAGCAGAAGGAGGATCAGCCAGCGAGTCACGGTCCAATGGTGCCATAGCTGCAGCGAAGATCCACGGTGGCCGGACAACATGCGGGAATTGCAGTGCTATCGGCGGGGACACGGTGGTCGTTCGACGAGCTCGATCGAGCTCAGCCACAGCTGGCCCCCGACGGGCTTGAGCCCGAACCGGAAGTCGCGGTCATCGGAACTGCAGGTGCTGCCCTTGCAGTGGCGGAACGCGCGGACCATGTCGTCGATCTCGGGGATCACGACCTCGGACTTCGGGATCAGAGTTGCGGAGCGCTCGGTCCGCGGATCGCCATCGCCATCGGTGTCGACCTCGGACAGTGCGTCGAACGCGATGACCACATGCTCGAGCCCCTTGGCCGGGACGAACCCCGGCAGCAACGAGCTCTCGTCGTTGGGCTGGAACCGCTCGTAGCTCGCCAGCAAGCACAGCGAGCGCATCATCACCTCGGGCGAGCGGGTCCGCGGGCGGCGCGGCACGAACCGCCGATCGCCGCGGACCTCGAGTGCCCGGGCCGCGGCGGCGGCGACGTAGCAGTCTTTCGCCTTGACCGCGGCGGTGAGCGCGGCCTTCGCATCGGCAGGGAGCTTGTCGGCCGGCGCGACCAGCTCCGAGATCGCTTCGGCGCGCGCCTTGGAGTTCAGCGCCTCGTCGGTGATCGCGGCGAGGAACACGGGGCGTTGATTCTCGACCGAGAGCACGTCAAGCGCGCCGTCGATGTGATGCTTGGTGACGGCCTCGATCAGATGCGCCTCGTCGAGCGTACCGACCTTGCCGTTCGCCAGGTCGCGCTGGCCAGCCGCGAACGCGACCGCGAGCAGCGCGAGCCGCCGCGCCGGGTCGGACTCGGGCACCGCGTCGATCGCCGCGGCGACCAGCTGGGACTCTGGAGGTGGAATCGCCGCGATCGTACGGAGCGCGTCGAACACCCGCGGGACGTCATCGGGATCGAGTGCGGCGATCGACCACAGCGCGAGCAACCGACGCAGGCACGGATCGGCCATCGTGGCGGTCGGCGCAGGATTGTCGACATCGAGGATGAGCGGCGCGCAGTCCTGCTTCGGCTGCACCGGCGCACAGGTGAAGTTGCCGCCGTGGAGCAGGGCGATCGCGAGCGGACCCGCCTTGGCGACCGGGATCTCGTCGAGCTTGGCCTCCCAGTCATCGCCGGTGGGCGAGATCTGCTTCCAGACGGCATCGGCATCGGCATCGCTGCGAAGCGGCACGGTGTCCCACGCGATCGAGAGCAGAGGCCGGGCCGGGGCGTGCTCGAGATCGGGATCCGGCGGGCGCGCGGCCCCTGCATCCGCGGGCGTCGCCGGAGTGGGCGGGTGGCCCGGTCCGCGCGGCGAGGATCCGCACGCGGCGAGCACGAGGATCGCGAACGAGCTGCGCAAGGTCACACCTATGAGACTCACGATCCCCACGCAGGTTTCCACGAATTAGCCGCCGTTCCGTGCCGATAACGCCCCCGACGCCAGCGACCGCAACGCGCTCCCGTCGTGGCCGAGGCTGCCGTCATGTGCCACCCCTGAACCATCGTCGGGCCCTCGTCGGGCCCTCGTCGGGCCCTCGTCGGGCCCTCGGTGGATCGGAGCGTGACCCCGCGGTCACGATTCACACTGCGGTGTTCACACCCGGAACTTGAAGACGGTGGCGAACGCGATCTGCGCTGGCGCGCTGGCTGCACGAGCAGCTCCTCGCCATGAACGGAAGCCGTACGAAGACCCTCTGCATCGCATTCACCTTGTCCTCCTTGCTCGTCGGTTGCGCGACCGACGAGGCCACCCCCGGCGCCGAAGACGATTCCTGGACCCGGCCGCCCGAAGCGGTGCCCGGCGACGGGAAGGTTGTCGAACCGTCTCGCCCGATGGGATTTCCGTACGCGACGCCGGTGCAGCGCAAGCGGATCCTCGAGGCGGCGCTCGGAGTCGATACGGATCGCGCGGTGAGCCAGGCGGATGCGCTCCGCGGTCGGTCGTGCCCCAGTGAGGAGCCGATCGACGGTGGTGTGCTGCTCCGTGGAGGTTGCCAGACAGGAGGCCTTCGCATCGAGGGCACGGCGACCATCACCGGCACGCCCACCGGAGACCGGCGCTCGTATCGGTTCGATCACTTCGTGGTGCGGCTCAATGGCGGCCGTGACACCTACGATGGTGGCGCGACGTTCGAGTCGCGCGCCGGAAACCGCGACCACATCGACGCATACACCCTCAAGGTCTCGCGTTCGTTCGCGGCCGGCGACGAGGCCGACCAGGTGATCACCACGTCGACCGGAACCTGGGCGAACGATGGAGCCGGCAAGGTCACCGCGCTGTCGTACTGGTTCCCCACCTACCCCGCCCTCCAGATGGCGGTCGGCGTGGACGGCGTGGGCCGCTACTGGGTGTCTGGTTCCTCTCTGTCGCTCGATACGCAGGCTGGATCCGTGATGTTCAACGGGTCGAACGGATTCGGTGCATCGAGCGACGGTCACGGCGCGTGCTGGAGCTTCCACTACCCGGAGGCCGTGCTCGATCAGTCGTGTGATCTGGATTCGTTGACGGCTCTCGACCCGCACTGAGCACGAGCCCGTTCATCACCAGCGCATAGCATCGCGACGGCGTCGAGGTTCGCTGCCGGGTCGGTCACGAACCGGCTGGCCCTTCCAGCGAGCCGCTAGATCGTGGTCGCACTGGCGAGGATCTCCTCGCACAGGGTCGCGTAGTCCATGCCGATGCTCTTGGCGATCTTCGGCAGCAGGCTGGTCGCGGTCATGCCGGGCAGCGTGTTGACCTCAAGTACGAACGGCTCGCCCGCGATGGTGATCCGCAGATCGGGACGTGCGTGGCCGCTGCAGCCGAGCGCGTGGTAGGCGCCGAGCGCGAGCTCGTGGGTCCGCGCGATCACGGCGGCCGATAGCTCGGGGGGGATCAGGTACTTGGTGTCGGTCCGCTTGTACTTGGCTTCGTAGTCATAGAACTTCGTCGTCGGGCGAACCTCGACGGAGCCGAGCACGCGGCCATTGAGGATCCCGACGAACACCTCGGTGCCCGCGATGTAGTCCTCGGCGATCACCGGGCCGTGGAACTTGCGCGCCGCGGCGACCGCGGGTGCGAGCTCGGAGCGCTGCTCGACGATGCTGACGCCGACCGAGCTGCCCTCGTTGGCCGGCTTGATCACGCAGGGCAGCGGCCACGCATCGAGCGCGTCGACGGCATCGATCCCATCCGCGGGACCGTCATGCGGCAACAGCTTCCAGTGCGGCGTGGGCAGTGCGTTGCTCTCGAAGATCCGCTTGGACATCACCTTGTCCATCGCGAGCGCGCTGGCCAGGATCCCCGAGCCAGTGCACGGGATCCGCAGGCAGGCACACAGGCCCTGCACCGCGCCATCTTCGCCCCACGTGCCGTGCAGGGCGTTCCACACCAGCTGGGCGCCCGACCGCTCGAGGAGCTGAGCGAGGCTCGTGCCCGCGGTCCAGTCGATCCCGATCGCGTCCCACCCATTCTGGAGCAGCGCAGCGAGCACACCCGCGCCGGTGTTGAGCGAGACCTCGCGCTCGGCGGACAGGCCGCCCATCACGACCGCGACGCGCTTGCCGGCGAATGGATGCGACATGCTCCGTTGTACCTCTACTCGACGCCGACGATCACGGGCTCGGGGACGAGCTCGATCCCGAGGCGTGCTCGCACGCCGTTCTGGATCTCCCGTGCGAGCTCCAGCAGCTCTGCCGCGGTGGCACCGCCGCGGTTGACGAGCGCCAGCGCGTGCTTGGTCGAGATGCCGGCGCGGCCCGATGGCTGCGAGTAACCCTTCGTGAACCCCGCGCGCTCGATCAGCCAGCCCGCGCTGAGCTTGGTCATCCCTCCCGGCGCGGGGAACTTCGGTGGCGTGACACCTGGAGCAAGCCGCGCCTCGAACGCAGCGAGCGTGGCGGCGTCGACGAGCGGGTTGGTGAAGAATGATCCGGCACTGCGCGAGTCAGGATCCGCGGGATCGACGACCATGCCCTTGCCACGGCGCAGGGCGATCACGGTGTGCCGGACCTCGGAGAGCGGCGCGCGCCCAGCGTCCGCGATTCCGAGTGCGCGCGAAAGCTCCAGGTACTTGATCGGCGCGCTGTCGGGGCGGCGCTCGAGGCGAAGCGTCACCTCGACGACGATCCAGCGCTCGCTGCCCTTGAACACGCTCGTGCGATACGCGAACCCGCACGCGGCAGGATCGAGCGACGTGATCGTGCCGGTCTGGCGATCGAGCACGCGTACCGACGTGATCGTGTCGGCGACCTCCTGGCCGTACGCGCCGACGTTCTGCATGGGGGTGGCACCGACGAGCCCCGGGATCCCCGACAGGCACTCCACGCCCGCGAGGTCGGCCTCGACCATCTCGGCGACGAGGTCGTCCCACACCACCCCGGCGGATGCCGAGACCACTGCGTGATCGCCGTGATCGCGGATCCTCACCCCCGGGATCGCGAGCTCGATCACGAGACCCGGCCAGCCTCCGTCCCGGACCACCAGGTTGGAGCCGCCGCCGAGGATCAGCACCGGATCAGCACCTGCAGCTGCGAGCGCCTCTGACAGCTCGGGTTCGCTCGCGACGCGAATCAGCCGCCGTGCGGGCCCACCGAGACCGAGCGTGGTGCGAGCCGCGAGCGGCGCAAGCGTGGTCACCAGCATCGAGACGTCGACATAACGTACTCCGC
>JAYUVX010000315.1:0-12044 GCA_043753855.1 Myxococcales bacterium
ACATCGAAGCTCGTCGCCGACAGCCCGGAGTGGAACGTCACGCCGAGCGTGGTGAGGTGAGCGATCCACGGATCGATCCACATCTCGGACGTCGGGCCGCCCATCGTGCGGTCGTTGGTGACGCCGGTGTCGGCGTAGTCGAGGATCAGCTGCATCGACACGCCGCCAACGGTGCGGGCGGAGCCGCGGCGCGGATCCATGGCGACCATCGTGCGGGGCACCGCGCGCAGCTGGCGCTGGAAGTTCTCCGAGTACAGATCGCCCTCGAGGAAGTCCCACCACGACATGTGCTCGTACTCGCCGAACCGGCGCTCGTCGCTGGTGGTCAAGAACTCGAGGATCTTCGCCGTGAACAGCGCGATGTCCTGCTCGTCGAAGTCGAGCTCCTGGAAGAACAGCTCGAGCGCTGCAATCACCTCGAACGGCTTGGTCACCTGCCGGCGATAGAACCGGTACCAGGTGCCGCGATCGACCAGCGCGATCGCGCTCTCGGTGGTGGACCTCAGCTGGTCGACCACCCAGCCACCGAGCGGGCTCGGGATCCGCTTCATGGTGTCGATCACGTGCGTGTAGAACCGCGGATAGAACCGGAACCCGTGCTCGCCGGGCAGGTCCATGCGGCCTCCGGAGCCGGAGCCGGGGACCGGCTGGCTGCGCGCCTTGCCTCCCCACGACGGGCGCGCCTCGTAGAGGTGCACCGTGTAGCCGCGCTCTGCCATCTCGTGCGCGACGGTCAACCCGCCGACGCCTCCGCCGATCACGATCACTGTTCCTGCCATACGCCTCCGGTGCTCCACGAAACTGCCGAACCCAAGGGACCTGGATCGATGCGCCCGCCGCGGAGGGCGCGGATCGCCAGGCGATCGACCTTGCCACCGCGCTCTGCCGCCACGCTGGCCGCGCGCTCGAGCGTGGCGCGGCTGGCATCGCGAGCTCCGAGCAGCGCCTCCGCCTGGCCCCAGATCCGCAGCGCGGTCGCCGCGTAGAACGACGAGCGACCTCGGCGGTAGAGCTGCTTCGCCGTGGCCAGCGCGCTGGTCGCGGCAGCGCGGTCGCCGGCTGCCGCGAGGCCTAGATCGGCGGTGCTGGTGATGACATCGACCATCGCGGAGATCGCCGGCATCGTCGACAGCCACTGTGCACGCGCGGACTTCGCGAGATCGTCTCCCACGAGGCGCGCGCGTTGCCAGTCGCGCTCGGCGAGAGCGAGCTCGCCAAGGAACACCTGGCGATAGATCGACGACATGCCCTGGCGCGCGGCCGGCGTCAGCGCGAGCTCGCCCGCCACGATCCGCGCTCCTGCGAGATCACCGGCGAGCACCAGCACCCGCCCCCGGCACGAACCGAGCATCGCGCGCGTCCACAGATCCTCGCTGGTATCGGTGAGGCCCGCGAGCAGCTCGCCTGCGCGGGGTGGTTCGCCGGCGTATAGCTCGCCGAGCGCCCAGTAGGTGCGGAGAAACGACGCCTCCCACGAGCGCTCGAGGCCGAGCCGCTTGCAGATGCTCTGGGCCTCGGTGTGCGCACATCGCATGCCAGCCCAGTTGCCGCGCAGCGTGGCCAGCATCCCAGTCGCGCCGGCCGCGACCATGTGCGGATACGGTGCGCCGCTCTGCACGGACAGCTGCTGCGCATTCGCGATCGCCCGATCGCCGAACCGACCGAGCGATCCGGTGGCGACGTACGCGGACAGCATCGCCATGCCCATCGCATGCGCCGCGCGATCACCGCTGCTCTCGGCGAGCGCCACGCCGCGGAGCACGTACTCGAGAGACTCGATCGGATACGGCGTCGACAAGAAGCTCGCGATCACCCGGTACGCCGAGGCGAGCACGTCATCGACGCGGCGCAGCCGCACCGGAAGCGGCGACAACCAGCGCGCGGTGACGGCGACCGCACGGACCACCGCGGTTGCCCGGTTGGACGCACGGCGCACGCCACGGCGCGCGAGCACCTCGTCGAGCAGGCCGAGCCCGCGATCGAGCTCGCCGAGCTTCAGGTAGGCCTCCGCCGCACGCACCCGCCAGCGATCACCGTCGGGCTGCGTGGCGGTCGCGTCGGTGCGCGCGAGCGTGAGGAACTCGTCCGCCGCCGCCGACAGCTTGCCCGCGAGGAACAGGCACTGCGCGAGCTGGCCGCGGACGGTGGAGGTGTCGGTGCCGAGCGCGATCGCGCGCGCGTACCAGTCCGATGCGATGCCCCACGCGAGCTGCGCCTGGGCGGCCTGACCCGCAACGATCGACCAGTGCGCCGCGCGCGTGGGCTGCCCGGCTTCCTGCCAGTGATACGCGAGCTGGCCCGCATCCGACGTGGTGGCCTCGAACCAGCCGGCGAATCGTTGGTGCAGTGCGCGGCGACCGTCCTCGCTCATCGCGGTGGTCAGCGTCTCGCGCAGGCGCTGGTGATAGAACACGTAGACCGGATCGCCGGTCACCGATGGCGTCGCGCGGACGACCCGAGCATCCTCGAGGCCGCGCAGCACCGACTGCAGCTTCCCCGACGGCAGCTCGGCCAGGGCGCGAAGCTGCTCGAAGCTCGCGGTGCCGCCGGCGAGCGCCGTGATCTCCGCCACCGAGCGCTCGGGGGCGGTGAGCCGATCGAGGCGGCGGAGCTCGGCGTCACGCGGATCCGAGACCTCCGCCTCGTCGAGCTCGCGGCCGATCAGCTCGGCGAGGTACGGACTTCCGGCCGCCAGCCGCGCGGCGGCGGCGAGCCGGTCCGTAGGCGCACGTGGCGCGAGCTCGGCGATCACGCGCAGCACCTCGGCGTCGCTCATCGTGGGCAGATCGATCACCTCGGCGGAGCTCCCGAGCTTGTCGAGCAACGCCTGCCGTGCGGGCGCTGCACCCTGCGTGGTCCACGTCGCGATCACGGTCAGCGGACGTTCGATCTTGCAGACGAGCAGCTCGAGCAGGTCCAGGCTGTCCTCGTCCGCCCACTGCAGATCATCGATCACGACCATCGCGCGTGGCGCGGTCATCATCGTCCGTACCATCTGCACCAGGGCGAGCAAGGCGCGCTCGCGCTCGACGCGGAGATCGGCGGCGGCGGGCTCGTCGCCGAGCACCGGATCGATCAGCGGCGCGAGCACCGGGAACACGCGCCCGAGCGCGGCGGCGTGCTCGATCTCCTTCGCGAGCCGTGGATCCCCCGCGAGCTCGGTGGCGAGATCATCGATGATCGAATCGAACGCGCGATACGGCACGCGCTCGCGCTCGTGGCAGCGACCGCGCCAGTGCAGCACGTCGCTGGCGCGCACGCGGCCCACGGCCTCGTCGATCAGCGTGGTCTTGCCGGCGCCCGATGGACCGGTGACGAGGACCAGCCGGCCCTTGGACGTACCATCTGCGATCCGCTTGCCGAGCCGGGCGATCTCGTCCTCGCGACCGATGAACGATTGTTCGCGCCGCATGGTGCGCGGTTGCGACGACGCACCCGACAGCTGCACCGCGACGTCGAGGGCGGTGGGGCGTTCGCCGGGCTCGGCGGACAGCATCGCGGCGATCAGCGTGTCGAGATCCGGCGGGATCTCCGGGTTGGCTGCACTCCCACGCGGAACCTTGAGGTTCCGCTGCAGCCGGGACAGCACGTGCATCGTGCCGCCAAACGGAGGCGCGCCGGTGCACAGCTCGAACGCCAGGATGCCGAGCGCGTAGACGTCCATCCGAGGGCTGACCACCAGGCGCTCGACGTACTCGGGCGCGAGATAGGCCGCGGTGCCCACGATCCGGGTCTCGCGCGCGAGATCCTCGTCCTGCCTGCGCCGTTCGAGCGCGAGGCCAAAGTCGAGGAGCTTGACGCTGCCGCCGACGACGATCGCATTCGACGGCTTGACGTCGCGATGGATCACGCCGCGCGCGTGGAGGAACGCCAGCCCCTCGGCGAGCTGCGCCAGCACGCTGCGGACCCGCGAGAAGTCGACCTGCGGGGCGCTGCGCGGCGTGCCGCTCACGACGCTGGTGACGACCGCGGGGCTGAGCGTCATCTCGGTGCGCGCCTCCTGGAGGGGCGGCGCACTGCGCGTGGTGTCATCGGTGGCGAGCGGATCGAACGGCACGCTGATCACGCCGGGACGCGGCCGCTCCACATAGCGCCGCGGATCGAGCCCGGGCAGGTACTCCATCGTGAAGTAGCAGGACGCTTCGTGGGCGACCAGCTCGTAGAGCTCGACCAGGTTCGGATGGCGCAGGGACGCGACCGAACGGAATTCGCGCTTGAGCCAGAGCGTGGCATCGGAGTGGATGACGCCGCGGAACTTGATCGCGACGTCCATGTCCAGACGCAGGTCGCGACCCAGGTACACGACCCCCATCCCACCGCGCCCCAGCTCGCGCACGATGTGATAGCGGTCGCCGACGAAGCGCCCGGGAGCCCCCTCGATCACGTGCAGTCACGGTATCTTGTTCGCCGTGCCCGACGCAATCGACCGCGTCATCGAGCGCCACGGTGCAGAAGCTGTCTGCGCCGCGCTGCTGCCGATGTTGACCCCCGAGCGGGTGATCCGCATCGACACCGTCCTCGCGAACCGGCTCGCGTCGGTGGTCACCATGGTCGAGGACACCTACGACCCGCACAATGCCGCGGCGACGATCCGGACCACCGAGGCGATCGGGCTGCACCAGCTCCACGTGATCGAGCCCGGGGGCCGGTTCTCGACCGCCGGCGGCGTGACGCGCGGGTCCCACAAGTGGATCGACCTCCACCGTTGGAGGGATCCGGTCGCCGCGGTCCAGGCGCTCCAGGGCCGCGGATTCAAGGTCTACGCGACGCTGCCGGGTGCACCGCACTCGATCGAGGACGTCGACGTCACCGCGCCGATCGCGGTGGCGTTCGGCAACGAGCACGACGGGCTGCGCGATGACACGGTCGCTGCCTGCGACGGTGCCCTCGGCGTGCCGATGTTCGGGTTCACCGAGAGCTTCAACCTCAGCGTCACCGTGGCGCTCGCGATGAATCGGCTCGCGACCCGGCGGCGCGCGGTGCTCGGCGTCTCCGGAGATCTCCCCGCCGACCTGAAGTCGGTTCTGCGGGCGCGCTGGTTCGCGCTGAAGATCCGCGGCGCCGTGGGGATCCTCGAGCGCCGACTTGCATAAGCGCGCGTGTCTGGACAGCCACGTGGCGTGTGGCAAACCGGACGCAAGCGGGGGACAATCCACAATTCCAGGGATTCACCGCGGTATCCCCTTTGCACACCTCGGGGCATGCCCTCGGGCCCGACGATCAGGATGTGGAACCCACCTTCCAAGCAGCAGCCGGCGAGCGTGCCTCCTCGCACCAGCCGGCCCGCGACCGCCCGGGCGCGGGTCGGCACGGGTAAGCAATCTGGCGGGCGTTCCGACAAGCCTCCGCGCAAGCGCTGGGTGACGATCGTCAAGTGGCTGGCGATCGTCGGGTTCGCCGGCCTGCTGCTGATGGTCGCGGCGGTCGCGTTCGTGTTCTGGATGTACGGACGCGATCCCAACCTCCCGGATTACTTGAAGCTCGGGGACTATCACCCCAAGCAGGTCACCCAGATCCTCGACGCGAACGACAATCGGATCGGCGAGATCTATACCGAGCGCCGGACCTACGTTCCCTACGACAAGGTGCCGACGATCCTGATCGATTCATTCGTCGCGGCCGAGGACAACAAGTTCTGGACCCACGGCGGCGTCGACTACTGGGGCATGTTCCGCGCGTTCCTCACCAACCTGCGCGCCGGTGGTCGCAGCAAGCAAGGTGCGTCGACGATCACGCAGCAGGTCGTGAAGACGTTCTTGCTGACGCCGGAGAAGACATTCAAGCGCAAGATCCAGGAGATCATCCTCGCGCGTCGCCTCGAGAAGGCGCTGACCAAGGAGGAGATCATGACCTTGTACATGAACCAGATCTTCTTCGGTCACGGCCGCTACGGCGTGCAGGAGGCGTCGCGATTCTACTTCGGCAAGGACGTGGGCAAGCTCGACGTCGGCGAGGCCGCGATGATCGCCGGACTCCCGCAGTCGCCGAACAACATCTCACCGCGGATCAATCCCAAGCGTGCGAAGGAGCGCCAGACCTACGTGCTGAACCAGCTGGTCGGCATGGGCAAGCTGAGCCAGGCCGAGGCGCAGAAATGGATCGATGCGCCGATCAAGATCGTCAACGATCCGTTCCCCGAGCTGGGCACCGCGCCCGAGTGGGTCGAGCTCGCGAAGAAGGAGCTGATCGCCGACAAGGGCGAGGCCGCGCTCGACACGCTCGGTGCCAAGGTGCGCACCACGCTCGATCCGAGCATGCAGGCGATGGCGCAGAAGGCGCTGCAGAACGGCCTCCGCGGGGTCGACAAGCGCCATGGCGTCGGCCGCGCGACCCGCACGGTGAAGTCGGACAAGATCGCGTCGACGATCGCCGCGCTGGCGAACAAGCTGCCGAAGGGCGGCCCGCACGCGAAGGAGATCTACGAGGCCGTGGTCACCGAGGTATTCGACCCGGACTCGGAGGTCGTCGTCGATCTCGGAGACTGGAAGGCCTCGCTGCTGCTCGGCACGCCCGAGGATGTGCGGTTCAACCCGCCGGCGGATGACGGCACGATCAGAAAGCCGAGCGAGCGGTTCAAGGCCGGCGATGTCGTGGAGGTCACCGTGGCTCAGGCCGATCTGACCGCGGCCGCCACGCAGACGAATGACGACGAGGATGCGGCCGTGGTCGTGAAGCAGAAGACGGTGAGCGGGCCAAAGCACACCAAGCATCACGTCTCGTTCATCTCGCCGTCGCAGGGCGCGGTGGTGATCATCGATCTCAAGACCCGCAAGGTGCGGGCGCTGGTCGGCGGCTACTCGTCGAAGGTCGGAGGCTTTAACCGCGCGACGATGGCGAAGCGCCAGCCGGGCAGCTCGTTCAAGCCGTTCGTCTATGCCACCGCGATCGACTCCGGCAAGTACACCGCGGCGAGCAAGGTCAACGATGCGCCCGAGGTGTTCGACCTGTGGCGGCCGAAGAACTACGAGACCGGCAAGTTCGAGGGCCCGGTGCTGCTGCGCCACGCGCTGGCGAAGTCGATCAACACCGTCGCGATCCGCGTGACCTATGACATGAAGCCGGAGACCGTCGCCGCGTTCGCGAACAAGATGGGCATCCAAAGCTCGCTGCCGCACGAGATGTCGCTCGCGCTTGGCTCCGGCGAGGTGACGCCGCTCGAGATGACCAACGCGGTGGCCACGCTCGCGGCCGGGGGGATCGCGGCGCCTCCGAAGTTCGTCGATGCGATCGATGGCAAGCCCACGCCACCGTCTCCGGGTGAGCAGGTGCTGCGGCCCGAGGTCGCGTACGTGGTCGTGGACATGATGCGCTCGGTGATCACCGAGGGCACCGGTCACCTCGCGTCGTCGCTAAAGATCCCGCTCGCCGGCAAGACCGGCACCTCGAACGATGCGCGCGACACCTGGTTCATCGGCCTGACGCCCGACTACGCGATCGGCGTGTGGCTCGGCAATGACGACAACCGTCCGATGGGGCGAGGCGAGACCGGCGGCACGACGGCGGTGCCGGTGTTCGTCGAGATCGCGAAGGGCATGTCGCTGCCGGCGAAGCCGTTCTCGAAGCCGGCGCACGTCACCGAGGCGACGATCGATCTCGCCACCGGCCTGCTTGCGCCCGAGGGTGCGCCGAAAGGCACGTCGAGGACGGAGGTGTTCGTCGAGGGCACCACGCCGACCGAGACCGCGGCGATGCCGGGCGATGTCACCGAGACCAACGTCGTCACCGGCGAGTACACCGACTGATGGTCCGAGCGCTGCTCGCCGTGGCTGCGCTCGGCCTGGTCGCGTCGCCTGCGGAGGCCGGTACGGATGACTACTTCGCGCGCCTCGCGACCGCAGCACGCACCAGCGTCGACGGGGTGATCGCGGCGCGTGCTCCGAAGCTCGTACCTCCGGTTCCGGTCAAGCTGACGTGGAAGGCCGTGCGCCTCGGTTCGCTCGATCTCGGCGCACCGCTGGTGGCGCTGACCGCGGTGGACCTCGATCGCGATGGCAAGGCGGAGCTCTACGCGGTGACCACGCGCGAGGTGATCGCGATCGGGCTTGCAAATCGCAAGGTCAGCGAGCTCGGCCGGGTGGCGTTCGCGGGCGATCCGGCGCTCGTCGGATCGCGCGATCCGGTGGGAACGGTCACGGTCGAGCACGGCGAGCTGGTCGCGAGTAGCTCCGCCTGGGACGCTGACCTTCGTATCCGCTGGCAGGCGGGCAAGCTCGTGGGCCAACCGGGCGTGGCGGGCTCGCTGGTATGCGCGGGCGAGCGGCTGATCCGGGTCATCGGGCGCAACCACTTCGGCGATCCCGCGCAGCCGATCTACGGCGTGCGGTGCGTAGATCTGGTGGATCCGATCGGCTTGCCGCTGCGTGTGCGTGCGGTGATGACCGGCACCAAGCTCGAGGTCGGCGTCGAACGCTGCGGTAGAGGCGGTGGCTGTCTGCCGGTCGCGAACTACGACCTCAAGGAGTTTGGCTCGGCCTTCGAGCTCGCCGACGTCGATCGCGATGGCAAGCCCGAGGTCATCGTCACTGGCGCGGGTGCACCCGGGGATCCCGATGCGATCAAGGTGATCACGCTCGGCGGTGACGAGAAGAAGGGGCTATTCCGCCGCACGTTCAATGGAGGGGTCGCCGGCGTGGCGGTCGGTGATGGTGATGGCGACGGCGTACCCGAGGTGCTCGCGGCGGTCCGGCTCGCGGGCGCGACTCGCGTCGATCTGTGGAGGCTGGACTGATGCGCGTGGTGCGCGCGACGTGGATCGTGATCGCGGTGGCGGCCCTCGCACATGCGGAGAGCCGGCCGCGCTACGGCGGTGCGCTGGAGGGCTCGCTGCTCGGCGCACCGGTGACCCTCGATCCGCCGATGGCACAGGCGCACGCCGAGCTGACGGCGATCGATCTCGTGTTCGACACGCTGTACCGGATCGGCCCCGCGGGGATCGCCCAGCCGCACCTCGCCGTGGGGCCGCCCGTTGTCGCGGGCGGCAAGCTCACGTTTCCGGTGCGCAAGGGCGTGCGGTTTCACGATGGCAGCACGCTGACGCCCGCGGATGTGGTGGCCTCGCTCGAGCGGGTGCGGACCACGCCGTCGCGGTGGACGCTCGCTGCGGTGTCGATGATCACGGCGAATGGAGATGCGATCGAGTTGACCACCACCGCGGCCCCGGCCGAGCTCGCGAAGCTGCTCGCGTTGCCCGCGACCGCGATCACCAAGGGCGGCAAGGCGCAGGGCGATCGGCCGATCGGCTCGGGGCCGTTCCTCGTCGATAGCTGGGACCGCAAGGGGCGGTTGGTGCTGAAGGCGTTCGACGGGCACTTCGCCGGCCGGCCGTATGTCGATCAGCTGACGCTCCGCTGGTACGACACCCCCGACGGCGAGGCGCGCCAGTTCGAGAAGGGCGATGCCCAGCTCTCGGCGCGCGGGGTCACGGTGTTCACGGGGGTGCAGCCGAAGTTCCGCGCCGCGGACGTCGAGGGGCCGCCGGCGCTGCTCGTGTTCGTGGGGTTCGGGCGCGTCCACCTCGACGTGATGGCGGATCGCTCGTTTCGCCGGGCGCTCGACCTGGCGCTCGCGCGAGGCACCCTGGCCTCGGTGACCTCCGGCGAGCGGGTGTTGCCGTCGCGGTCGCCGTTGCCCGTCGAGGCGGGTGGGCCGATGCTCGACGCGGCCGGAAAGATCGATGACCTCGCAGGTGCGAAGCGCGCGCTCGCCGATGCAGCCACCCGGGTCAAGGCACTCGCGCCGGATCGGCTCGCGCAGCTCAAGCTCGAGATCCTGATCGAGGAGACCCGGCCTGATGATCGCGAGATCGCCGAGCGCACGGCGCACGCTCTGACCAAGCTGAACATCGCGAGCGTGATCACCGCCGTTTCCGCCGCGACGCTGCGCGAGCGGGTGCGGAAGGGCGACTGCGATCTGTGGGTCGGTCAGCTCGCCGCGCCGGTCAACGCCGCGAATGCGTGGTGGGGGGCGGCGTTCGCAGCAGGTGCCGATACCTGGGCGGAGCAGCGACTCGCGACCGGTGCGATCGACAATGCCGCCGCGCAGAAGGCGTTCGGTGAGCGGCTGCCGATCGTGCCGCTGCTGTTCCGCGCGGTCCGGATCTGGCACCGTACCGACGTGCACGGCCTCGGCTTCGATGGTTCGGGACGGCCGAGTTACGCAGAGATGTTCCTGCATGGAGATCCGGCACGCCCCGGCAAGGGCAAGCCGTGAAGCTGCGGGGCCGGTTCACGCTGTCGCTCGCGCTCGCCGCGCTGGTCCCGATCTCGGTCGCCGCGATCGTGACGCGCACGGTGGTCGCGTCGAGCTCGCGCGCCGGCTACGAGGAGGACCGGCGCACCGCCGAGCTGGCGATCCACCGCGAGCTCGATACGCTGTCCAGCGAGGTCAGTGAGGCCGTCGGTTCGCTCGCGGATAACCGCCACCCGTTCATCGGCGTGCTGCTCGGCGAGCTCGCGAAGGGCACGCTCGGCGATGGCAAGCTGCTGAAGTCGCTGCGCGAGCAGGGCGGGCAGGTGATGCGCGGGCTGTCGCTGCAGGTGCTCACGGTGACCGGGCCCGATGATCACGTATTGATCACGCCGCACTATCGCGATGCCACCGACGACGTGAACACCACGGTTCGCGAGCGCGCGATCAAGACCACCGGCATCACCTACTTCGTCAACGCGCAGATCCGGACCGGCCCCACCGTCGAGACCGTACTGGTCGCGGAGTCCTCGCGCCTGTCGCGCAAGGATGGCTACACGGTCGCGCTGTCCGCGGGGCGCCGCGTCACCGACAAGCTGCTCGCGGGGCTCCGGCGCCCGGGCCGTGTCGACGCGCGCGTAGTCGACACCAGGGGGCAGCTCGTGCTGCCGCCGAGCAAGGACTGGGCGCGGATCGCGAAGGACGCGCCGATCAAGGTCCCGCTGCTCGGTCCAGATGGCGCGGCCCTTGCGATGATCGAGGTCGCGGTCTCCGATGGCGACCTACCGCAGGTGCTGCGCAACCTCACGCTGGTGTCCGCGCTGCTCGCACTCGGAGCGCTCGGCGTGGTGATCCTGATCGGCCTCGTGGTCGCTCGCCAGACCGCGCGCGATCTCGAGAAGCTCGTCGAGGGCTCACTCGCCGCCGCGCGCGGTGACCTCGATCACCGGGTCCCGGTCCGCAGCAAGGACGAGATCGGTGCCGTGGCGGCCGCGTTCAACTTCATGATGGAAGATCTCAAGACGTCCAAGGATCGGCTCGTGATCGCCGAGCGGATCGCGGCCTGGCAGGAGATCGCTCGCCGGCTCGCCCACGAGATCAAGAACCCGCTGACGCCGATCCAGATGGCGATGGATACGCTGCGCAAGACCTGGAAGAAGCAGCACCCGGACTTCGCGGAGATCCTCGACGAATCCACGACCACGGTCCTCCAGGAGGCCGACCGGCTGAAGCACATCGTCTCGGAGTTCTCGGACTTCGCCCGGATGCCGAAGCCGGAGTTCGGCCGGATCGATCTCAACGAGGTCGTGCGCTCCGCGATGACGTTGTATCTCGAGGCTGCGCCGGTCTCGGTGCAGCTCGCTCCACTGCCCGAGCTCGATGCCGACAAGGCGCAGATCCACCAGATCGTGCTGAACCTGGTCGAGAATGCTCGCGATGCGATCAAGGGGCGCAGCGACGGCAAGATCACGGTCTCGACCCGCCTCGGCGAGGCCGGCGATCGCGTGTTCCTGACCATCGAGGACAACGGACCCGGCGTGCCGAGCGAGATCAAGGACAAGGTGTTCGCGCCGTACTTCACGACCAAGCATGCGAAGGGCGGCACCGGGCTGGGCCTCGCGATCGTCCATCGCATCGTCTCGGACCACGGCGGCCGGATCTCGATCGCCAATGCCAAGGGCGGCGGCGCGCGGTTCACGATCGAGCTCCCGCTGCGCAACGGCGCCGCGCTGCTGGCGTCGCGGATCTAGTCGCCGTCGCAGGTACCCGGCGTGGCCCGCAGGTAGCGGACGTGAGGCTCGATCACGGCATCGGTCTCGGGCGTGCGGGAGCCGAAGGGATACGCGTAGCTCTCGGGC
>JAYUVX010000316.1:0-12018 GCA_043753855.1 Myxococcales bacterium
TATCGGCGATGTCCGTTAGCCAATCGAACGGGCTGGAGCTCGTCGTCGAGCTGGTGAACTCGAGCGGTTGTCACCGACAGCACGGTGGCAACGTCGCCACAGATCATCACGTGCACTGGGATCATCGGCATGAGGTCAACGTCCTTTGGTTTTGGGAAACCGAGAAGAATAAACGTACCCACCGAACCGACACTCCCGATCGGGTGATCGAGATTGTGCGGGCAGGTCCAGCGTCCATCCATCGTCCACGTGGGTAGCCCGACTGCCGTTCACAGGCGTTCTGACGTGCACAGCGTTGCAATGAATTGCAATGAATCCAGCAACCTACCGATCACACTAGACCGCGCGTGCCGTTCCTAAAGCACAGGCCGCAGGTTCGAGACCTGCAGGGATCACCACCACCACCACCCCGCGACGGTCGGGAGCTGGACTCGCGGGTCGAGGGCGAACCCGGATCGCTCCGCGACCTCGTCACGGCATGCACGATTCACGCGGACGTGATGCGGCGAATCGCACAACGCTCTGGATCTCGGCGAATACCGATCTCTCGCTACGTGGAAGCGTCGCTGCGGAAGCAACGCAGTCGTAAAACCTGCACGTCTCGAGCACGGCGCGACGAACATCCCCGTCGGCACCATCCTGAACACGCACCGACGCCACATGATGCACTGCGGCGTGCGGGTGTGTGACCGGGCGTTCACTACGGCCGACATTCGCCCACACGCCGAAAGACAGCACACGTCAGAAGGATAGGGCTAGCGGCCCTACATGCCCGCCGATCTACGCTGCGTGCACACTGGGAGGCTCTATGAACAAGAAGTATCTGTTTCTGGCAGCAACACTCGGCACTTCGCTTGTCGCCTGTGCGGGCGACAGCGAACAGGACACGACCACGATCAATGATCACGAGATCCCAGGTGTTCAGGAGCCTGGTTCGAGCAATCTGCATCGCGGCTGCGCCACGATCGAGCCCAATGGCCTCGATCGCGATGCGATCGAGGCACGGCTTGCTGCCCTCGGCGACACAGCGGCGCTGACTGCCTCCCACGTGATTCCGGTGTACGTGCACCGCATCCACGCGTCGGACGGCACCGGCGGCGCTGTCTCGAGCTCGCAGATCTCGCAGCAGATCTCGATCCTTAACAACGCGTATGCCTCGTCGGGCTTCTCCTACTCGCTCGTCTCAACCGACGATACGAACAACGACGGCTGGTACACCTCCAGCGGCGGCACCACCGAGACCGAGATGAAGACCGCGCTCCGCAAGGGCGGATCGAACACGCTGAACTTCTACACCAACAACATGGGTGGCGGCCTGCTCGGCTGGGCGACGTTCCCGAGCAGCTACGCGAGCCAGCCGAAGATCGACGGCGTCGTCGTCCTGTTCTCGTCGTTCCCCGGTGGCAGCTCGGCACCGTACAACCTCGGTGACACCGCGACCCACGAGGTCGGTCACTGGATGGGCCTCTATCACACGTTCCAGGGTGGCTGTACCAAGAGCAACGACGGTGTCTCCGACACGCCCGCCGAAAAGTCCTCGGCGTTCGGGTGCCCGACGGGCCGCGACACCTGTACCGGTAGCCGGTTCCCCGGCCTCGATCCGATCAAGAACTTCATGGACTACACCGACGACGCCTGCATGGACCAGTTCACGCCTGGCCAGGACACGCGCATGGCCCAGATGTGGAGCTCGTACCGCTAGCTCGACGACTGGTCCGACCGACCGGACCACTCCCGGCGTGTCCGAATCTATGTTCGGACGTGTGGGCGTGACGCCATCCTCTGTTCTAGTCTGAAGGCATGGGGGATGACGCCACGGTCGGCGGGCGTTACGCGTTGGACGGTCGCCTCGGCGAGGGCGGGATGGGCCAGGTCTACCGGGCTCGTCATCTCCAGCTCGGCAAGGCGTTCGCGCTGAAGATCATCTCTCCGGCGTTCGCGCTGGATACGGTTGCGCGCGCCCGGTTCAACGAGGAGGCGAAGCTCGCCAGCGAGATCTCGCACCCGAACATCGTGTCCGTCGTCGACTTCGGCGAGGATGCGCAGTTCGGCGCGTACATGGTCATGGAGCTCGTCGAAGGCGAGCCGCTGATCAACGAGGGAACCACCCCGTGGTCGGTGCGGCGTGCGACCGAGATCCTCGGCCAGATCGCTGACGCACTCGATCACATCCACCGGCGCGGCATCGTCCACGGTGACGTCAAGGCCGACAACATCATGCTGTCCGGCGAGCAGGACTCCGCGAGCACCGGAACTCGCCGGCGCCGCGTCGCACGGCTCCTCGATTTCGGCCTCGCCCGTCGCCCCGGGGGGGATGCCAAGGAGGAGGTCAGCGGCAGCCCGCATTACCTCGCACCCGAGCGCGCCGCGGGTGGACCGCCGAGCGTCGCCGCCGATGTCTATGCACTCGGCGTCCTCGGCTATCTGCTGCTGAGTGGCTCGCTGCCGTTCAATGGCAACGTCGTCGAGATCCTGATGGCGCACATCAACACGCCGCCCCAGCCGCCGTCGCTGCGCCGCGGCGAGGAGGTGGACGAGGCGCTCGAGGCGCTGATCCTGCGCGCGATGGCCAAGGATCCCGCGCAGCGCCATGGCTCCGCGGCAGCGTTCCGCTACGAGCTTAACACCGTGATGGACATGCTCGACATGGGCCGTCGCCGCCGCGCGAGCGGAACGATCAAGCCCGAGAATCCGCGCGAGGCCACGGTCCTCGCCGCATTCGATCGGTCGCGCGTACCGCAGGCGCTGCTGTCGATGGACGGCCGCATCGAGTTCGCGAACAAGGCGTTCTGCCGGCTGCTCGGCCAGGACGAAGGCGTCGACGGGCTCAACGTCTCCGATACCTCCCTCACCGGCGTGATGCCGGGACTGATGCGCGCGCTGCGCGCGACCCATCTCCACGGCAAGCCGAGCGAGCGCCGAGCCCGGGTGTTTCGCGGCGAGAACAAGGCCGCGCTCGAGCTCACGCTGTGGTTCTGCCCGCTGCCTCTGCCCGGCACCGAGATCCATCTGATGATCCGCGTCGAGGAAGAGGACGCCAAGCGTCGCAAGCGCGAGAGCGAGCAGGACGAATAGCTACTTGCCGCCGTCGTTGAGGTGGCCGAGGCAATCCTGGAGCGGCGCGCACGCGGTCTCTTCGGTCATGCAGACCTCGATCACGCGGACCTGCCGCGACGACAGGTTCACCTTGCACGCCTTCTTCGCCTCCTCGGTGTTCTTGCGGAGGACGTCGGGCGCGGTGTCCTTGTCGAGCTGCGCCTTGCTGATCTTTCCGGACGCCGCATCCACCCTGGCGTCGTCAACCGCGCACGCGGTGAGCCGCGGCGCGAGCTGATCGCATGCCACATCGCGACGCTTCTCGATCGGCGAGCGGGTGTCCTTCACGACGCCCAGTGGCTGGGCACTCCCCTCGCCGCCGTTCGGGGTCTGCTTGCCGCCGCACCCCGCGACCAGCACGATCACGGTAGCCAGGCTCCTCATCACCATCGGGACATGTCCTCGGGTCGTGGGTTGCTGCACTCAGTGCTTCAGCGCATCGCCTTCGGTGCCCTCGTCGTCGAGCTGGCGCAGACAGCTAGTCTCCAGCTCCTTGAGCGTCGCGACCTTGGCGATGCACGCGGTGACCGCGGTGGGATCCTTCGCACACTCGCCGAGCACCATCGCCGTGTTGTCGGTCACCGCGGCTTCCACGCGCTTGGGCTCCTTGGCTTGCGCCTCGGCGCGATACAGCTGCTCGATCTTCGCGCGGGCACCCTCGCATCCCCCGGTAGGCGGCACGACCTGGGCGGTGCCCGATCCGGCGCTCCCGACCCCGCTGCCCGTCGTTGTCGACTGGCTCGCTTTGGTCGTCTTGCTGGGGCACGCACACGCGACGATGGTCACCAGCAGCAACGCGATCACCCGCTTCATCCCGCGGAGCCTACCACCACGCGAAAGCCTTCGAGGGTCCACGGCGGGGTGGCGACCCGTCCGCGATCAGTCAGATCGAGGTGCATCGGCGTGATGCTGTTCCAACCGCGTGCGGTGGCGACGCAGTCGGTGCCCTCGACATCATCGTGGCCCGCCGGTCCGCCGCCGACCCAGTAATAGGGCCGGCCGCGGGGATCCTGGCGCTCGGCGACGTCGTCCTCGTAGAGCCGCCGGCCGAGCGTGGTCCACTGATACTGGTCGCTGCCGGTGCCCGGCAGGTTCACGTTCAGCAAGGTACCGCGCGGCATCGGCTCGGCCACCGCGGAGCGCACGACGTCCGCGGCGAACCGGATCGCGTCGTCGACATGCGTGGCGCGCGGCGCGAGCGAGAACGCGATCCCTGCAGCACCGCGCAGCGCACCCTCGACCGCGGCCGCGACCGTGCCCGAGTAGAAGACATCGGAGCCGAGGTTGTAGCCATCGTTGACGCCCGAGACCACGACGTCGGGCTTGCGGTCACACAGCTTCAGGACCGCGAGGTACACGCAGTCGACGGGCGTTCCCGACAGCGAGAACCGGCGCGGTCGCACCTCGGTCAGCCGCAGCGGCTTGTGCAGCGTGATCGCGTGGGAGGCGGCCGAACGCTGCCGCTCCGGGGCCACGACGAGGACGTCGGCGAACGCCTCGAGGCGCTGCGCCAGGGCCTCGAGGTGCGGCGCCTCGATACCGTCGTCATTCGAGCAAAGGACGAGGGGGCGCATTGAAAAAGGTGGCCGATCGCTGGGGGCGATCGGCCGTAAATTGGTCGAGGCGACAGGATTCGAACCTGCGACCCCCAGACCCCCAGTCTGGTGCGCTACCAGGCTGCGCTACGCCTCGATTGTCAGGACCGATTGGTTACTAGATCCGGCGGTGCGCCGCAACCATCAGACGGGCGGAAGCCCGTTGAGGATGTTCTTCAGGACCTGGCTCGGCTTGAACGTGAGTACGCGGCGCGCCGGGATCAGGATCGGGACCGCGCGCTGCGGATCGCGGCCCATGCGGTCCTTCTTGTCGCGGACGACGAAGTTACCGAATCCGCTGATCTTGATCTTCTCCCCGCGCTCCAGCGTCTCCTTGACGACGTTGAACACGGTCTCGACGATCTCCGCCGCTTCCTTCTTCGAGAACCCGCCTACTTTTTCGTAGACTGCCTCGATGATGTCCGCCTTGGTCATGCGTGCCATGGTTCAACGCTACACGACTCCCGTCCTGCCCGGCAACTAACGTCTTGGAATCTAACCCGATCCCCGTTACCCCAATGGACGACTGGGCTCACAGCCGCGCGAGCTGCTGGGACCCACCGCAATTGAGGTTAGCGCAGAACGAGGTGAACGCCTGGATCACGGTAGCCGGCGGGGCGTCGGGGAACCGCACCCGCGCCATCACGCTCGGCGGATCGAAGGACTCGCTCGCGCCGCAGCGGTCGCACGGGGTGATCTGCCACTCGAGCCGCTCGCGCAGGTAGTCGTCGTTGACGTGCAGCGGGTGCGCCATGCCGGCCACGCTGAGCAGCTTGATCCGGTCGCCCTTGTTCACGCTCTGCAGCGTGTGCGGGCTGCTCAGCAGCTCGCCGACGTACACGGTGTTGCTCTTCTCGACCGCCGCGGTGACCTGGCGGGTCGGCGCGCGATCCAGCCGCTGGACGCGCACCCAGCACAGCTCGGGGCCGCGCCGCATCCGCCGCGGATCGCCGTCGTGAACCAGGACCTGGAGGTCGTCGGGGAACTGGGGATGAAACTTGCCCCGCAGGTAGGGATCGTCGCGCCACGGCGCGGTGGCCGTGGGCTGCGGACCAAACGTCGCGAGCCACGGCGGCTCGGCGGGCAGCTTCCGCGTGGCGAGCTCGTCGTCGGTCAGCTCGCGCAATGCCGACTGCGGCGAGAGCCGGATCGTGCGCAAGGGCATCGATGCGAGCTGTCGCGATTCACTCTCGAGCCCGCCCTTCGCCGACGGGCCGGCGTGCGGATCGAGATACACGAACGCTACGATCGGTTCCTCCGGAAGTCGATCGATCATCACCCAGCGACCGAACGGGAACACCATCGCGTCGATGGTAGCTCACCGCCGTTGCGCGGGGAGGTTCTCGATCAGCCGGGTCACGATCGCTTCGTGCGCCTGCTCGACCTCGACGTCGGTCAGGGTCCGCTCCGGAGAGCGATACACGATCGACCACAGCATGCTCTTCATGCCCTCGCCCAGCTTCGCGTCGCGATAGTCCTCGAGCAACCGCACCGCCGAGACCAGCGGCTCGCCGACCTTGGCGATCACGTCCTGCACGCGCGCGGCGGGAATCTGCGCCTCGAGCAGCAGGGATACGTCGCGCGCCGACCCCGGAAACTTCGAGATCGCCTGCATCTGGGCCGGCTGGGCGAGCGGCAGCTTCGTGAGATCGAGATCGAACGCGAACACCGGCTGCTCGACGCCGAGCCGCTTACGCACGCTGGGATGGATCTCGCCGAACCAGCCAACCACGATGCCGGCGAGCACGAGCTCGCCCCCGACGCCCGGATGGAGGTACGGGACCGACTGCGTGGCGCGGGCGGTGACGGTCACCTCGCCGGCGACCGCGCAGATCGCGACCAGCGCGAAGCCCTTGGCGTCGAACACGTCCCACGCAGCACCGGCGCCGAGCTGGCCCGGGCGGCGCCCCGCGAGCACGCCGGCGGCCCAGACCGGCTCGTCGGCAAGCTCGTGGATCGGGCGCTCGAGCATCCCCTCGCCACGCCGCAGGAACACGCTGCCGACCTCGCACAGCGCGACATCCGGCCGGCCGTGACTCGTGTTGCGCGCGACCGCGGCGAGCAGGTTTGGCAGCAACGACGTCCGCATCACCGCCTGGTCGAGGCTCATCGGGTTGCGGATCGCGATCGGCTGCGCGCGCCGATCCGTGACGCTCACACCGAGCGCGTTGTTGCGATCTGCCGACTGGAACGCGTACGTGATCGCCTCGTCGAGGCCAGCCGCCGCGAGGGCGAGTCGGGCCGTATCCGCGCGATCGGCGGGCCGCACGCCGGGTGCCTGCCGCAGGATCGGCAGGCTCGACGGCACCGACTCGTAGCCGACGACCCGGAGGATCTCCTCGATCACGTCGACCTCGCGCGCGATATCCGACCGCGCCGAGGGCGGCGTCACATCGAGCACCTCGCCGGTCCCACCGACGGTGCAGCCCAGCCGCTCCAGCGCATCGCGGCAGGTCGTGGTCTCGAGTGGAACGCCCGACACCATGCGCACCCGGGCCATCCGCACGGTCAGCGTGGGCGACACGCGGCGCTGCGGATACGCATCGATCGCTGTCCCCTGCACGTTGCCGCCGCCGACCTGGCACAACAGGCGGCTGGCGCGCGCGGAGGCGAGCTGTGCGAGCTCGGGATCCACGCCACGCTCGAACCGATGCGAGGCCTCGGAGTGCAACCCGAGCCGGCGCGCGGTGCGGCGGATCAGGATCGGCTTGAAGCTCGCGGCCTCGAGCAGCACGCGCGTGGTCTTGTCGGTGACCTCGGTCTCAAGGCCTCCCATCACGCCCGCGAGCGCGATGCCCTGCTTGCCATCGCGGATCAGCAGATCGCCGGGGATCAGCGTGCGCTTCACGCCATCGAGGGTGACGAACGCTTCGCCGTCCCTCGCGTGCGAGATCTCGACGGTACCGGAGCTCAGCGTGTGCGCATCGAACGCATGCAGCGGCTGACCGAGCTCGAACATCACGTAGTTCGTGACGTCGACGAGGTTCGAGATCGAGCGCACGCCCACCCCGCGCAGCCGCTGCGCGATCCGCCGGGCGAGCGTGGAGGTTCCCCGCTCGACGCGGACGCCGTCGATGACACGCGCGATGTAGCGCGGGCATGCATCGGGGTCCGCGATCTCGATCGCGACGTTCGGCGCGCCACCATTCGCGAACGGAGAGAGGTCGTGGTCGGGGAGCACCACCTTGCCGCGGAGCACCGCGACCAGCTCGCGCGCCACGCCGAGGTGACCGAGCACGTCGCCCCGATTCGCGGGTGCGTTGACCTCGAGCATCCAGTCGTCGAGGCCGAGCGGCACCTGGGCGCTGGTGCCGAGCGCCGTGCGATCGTCCTCGGGCAGCACGATGATCCCCGCGTGATCGTCACCGAGGCCGAGCTCGTCCTCGGCGCACAGCATGCCGGGGGACACGATGCCCTTCACCTGCTTCGCGGCGAGCGTCAGCCCACCCGGCAGGGTCGCGCCCACCTGCGCCCACAGCACGCGGCGCCCCGGCGCCGGCACGTTCGACGCGCCGCACACGACCTGGGTCGCGGTGCCACCAGTCTCTGTGATCACGTCGACCAGCGTCAGCTTGTCGGCCTGCGGATGCGGCTGCTTGCCGACAACCTCGGCCACGACGACGCCGGAGAACCCCGCGCCGAGGTTCGTCATGCCCTCGATCTCGAGGCCGCCACGCGTCAGAGCGCGCGCGCCCTCCTCGACCGTCGGTTGCTTGTCGAGATCACACAGCTCGAGGAGCCAGCTCCACAAGATCTTCACTAGAACTGCTCCAGAAAGCGAACGTCACCCTCGTAGTAGTACTTGATGTCATTCACACCGTGGCGAAGCATGGCCATCCGCTCGAGGCCCATGCCGAACGCGAACCCGGTGTACTTCTCGCTGTCGATGTTGCAGTGCTTGAACACGTCGGGATCGACGACGCCCGCGCCGCCGATCTCGATCCAGCCGGTGCCTTTGCACAGCCGGCAGCCCGAGCCACCGCAGAAGCTGCACTGCATGTCGACCTCGGCACCCGGCTCGACGAACGGGAAGTAGCTCGGGCGCAGCCGCACCGTCAGGTGCTTCTGGAAGAACCGCGACACGAAGTGGATCAGCACGCCCTTGAGATCCGCGAACGAGATGCCCTCGTCGACGGCGAGCCCTTCGATCTGGGTGAACATCGGGGAGTGCGTCGGATCGTCGTCGCGTCGGTAGACGTGCCCCGGCGCGATGATCCGGATCGGCGGCGCCTGGGTCAGCATCGTGCGAACCTGTACGGGCGACGTGTGCGTGCGGAGCACGATCTCCTCGGAGATGTAGAACGTGTCCTGCATGTCGCGCGCGGGGTGATCCTTCGGGATCGCGAGCGCCTCGAACGTGTGCCAGTCGGTCTCGATCTGCGGACCATCCGCGACCACGAAGCCGAGCTCGCTGAAGATCTGGACCGCCTCGAGCCGGACCTGCGTCAACAGGTGGAGGTGGCCATGCGGCGCCGGGCGAGCCGGCAGCGTGACATCCACCGAGCGCGCGAGGTCCGCCTTGGCGACCAGCGCGGTGAGCTCACCGAGGCGCTGCGCGACTTGGTCCTCGATCGTCTGCTTGACCTTGTTGACGGCCGCGCCGACCAGCGGCCGATCTCCGGGCGGGAGCTTTCCCAGCTCCTTCATCACCTCGGAGACCTTACCCTTCTTGCCAAGGTACTGCGCCTGCGCCGCGCGGATCGCCTGCTCGTCGGCGAGCGGCTGGATCACGGCAAGGAACTCGTGGCCGAGCTTGTCGAGGTTCGCGATCAGTTCGTTGGCGCTCATGAAATTAAATCCTCAAACGCAAAAACGGCGACTCTTGCGAGCCGCCGTCATGGAAACACAGACGATCGGTTCGCTACGCGGAGGCGATCGCCTTGAACGCGACGGGGTCGCTGATCGCGATCTCGGCGAGCATCTTGCGGTTGAGCTCGATGCCGGCGCCGCCGAGCTTGCCCATCAGCTTGGAGTACGTGTCACCGAGGCCGCGAGCAGCCGCGTTGATGCGCATGATCCAGAGCGAGCGGAAGTCCCGCTTGCGGACCTTGCGCGACCGGTACATGTGCATCCACGCGTGTTGAACGGCCTCGTTGGCGACGGCGTGGCAGCTGTTGCGCTTGCCGCGGAAGCCGGAGGCCGCCTTCAGGATGCGGTTACGACGACGGCGAGCTTTGAATCCTCGTTTGGCGCGGGGCATAGCACTAGTCCTTGTACGGCAGCAGGAGCGCGATCTGGTGGTGATGCGCGTCCGACACGTACGCGCTGTTGCGGGCCTGGCGCTTGCGCTTCTTGCTGCGATTCGTCAGCAAGTGGCGCTTGAACACGTGGCCGAACTTGAACTTGCCGGAAGCCGTGCGCTTGAAACGCTTCTTGGCACCGGAGTGGGTCTTGACCTTGGGCATGGCTAACTTCCGCGTAGTCGGAGGGGCTGTCTTATGCCCCAGATATTTCGGCGCGACAAGCCCTTTCAAGCCGGTTCCGCTCGGTTACCCGATCCCACGCGCGCATGGCCCCCGTCAGCGACGGCACGGGGCAATCACCTCCCCGGTGACCAGCGCCGCGGCGTCTCGGCTGGTCGGGCCAGCGCCCGCGATCGGCTCATGGTCTGACCAATCTGCACGCCGCGCTCAGACCGCAACCCCGCGAGATCGTGACGCGCGCTGCCCGGCGTCGACCGCACGTCACCGACCCACCCAATGTCACTGACCGAGCGCGCGGGCCGCCGCATCGAGCAGCGGTTGCGTCGTCACCGGCTTGCCGGTCGCCTGCTGCATCCAGAGGTCGGGGAGGATGTTGCCGAGCCGGCAGACCCGCTCGAACTCGGTGGCAAACGTCGCCTTGTCCTTGCCCGCCACGTGCTCCTCGACCTGGAACGCGATGACATGCCCGACCACGTAGTTGAACAGGTAGAGCGGTGAGGTGATCGTGTGGCTGTAGATGCCGAGCAGCGACGTACCCTTCCCGCCCAGCACCGGCGCGTAGTAGCGGTCCCAGGTCTCGCGCGCGATCCGGCCGGTCGCATCGCGCAATTCGGCTGCGGTGGCGGCGGGATGATCGTAGAGCCAGTGCCAGACATCGAGCTCGACCAGTGCCGAGCCCGCGATCTCGCGCGTGTTCCAGAAGTCGGCGAGCACGCGGCGGCGCTCCGCATCGCCCTTGGGGCGCGGCTTGCCGAGCAGCTCGAGCGCGCGAGCCTGGAACAGGAACGCGAGCGCCTCGGTAAACGCGGTGTTCGGCACGCCCTGCAACAGCGTGTGGTCGATGTTGTAGAGCGAGAACGTCTGCTCGACATTGTGACCGAGCTCGTGGATCGCGATGTTGTAGCCCTTGTAGAGCATCCCGTTCGGCTCGACCCGCGTGCGCAGGTGCGCCTTGTCGGTGCGGCGCTGCGCCTCCATCGCATGACCCGCTCCGCGCGACGGATCCACCGCGATGTGCGCGGCGAGATAGCTCGCGCGCGCGGCGGTGAACCCCAGGCCGGTCAGGATCCGCGGCAGGTCCTTCTCGAACGCGGCGGCGGTGGGATAGCGCTTGCGCGTCAACGTATCGAGCTCGGTCTCCGCCGTGGCGCCAGCGTTGAAGTCGAACCACAGATCGTGCGGCTCGAGCGGACGCGCGAGCTTGGTCTCGATCTCCTTGGCCGCCATGGCGGCGACCGGTGACTCGAGGATCTCGACGAGCATCCCGCGCACGCGTTCCTCGGGCAGCTCCGCGGCGGTGAACGCACGAGCGATCTTGGTTGGTGCGATCGGCGAGAACCGATCCACCGCGCGCGCTGCCTTGAAGTGCTCGATCACGCGGGCGAACCGCGCGTCGGGCTCGCGCTCGTCGGATGGCGTCGCTGCCCGATTCTTCGGAGCATCCGCCTCGATCGTGCTCGCGGGTGCCGCGGTCACCCGGTTGGTGAATGGATCCCAGTCGAGGCGCGGGTTGTCGATCACCGCACGCGGGATGGTCTGCGTGACGATCCGCTCCATTAGCTTCGCGATCGTCCGCTGCTTCTCGAGCCCGTCGGCATCGGCGTAGTTCGCCTTGAGCTCGTCGCGCAGGTTCCAGTGGGTGATCAGATGCTTGCCCTGCGGGAACCGGCGCTTGCCGTCGGCACCGAGCACGTGGTGCATCCACAGGTAGTAAGCGGCGATGTACTGGTCGCCCGCGACCTCGGCTGTCGTGACCGCCGCCGCCAGGTCGCCGGGGATCCGCACCTCGAACATCCGCGTCAGCCGTAGCTCCGCCCAGCTGCGCCGGCTGTAGCTCGCGACGTCGCGGATCCGGTCCGCGAGCGTGGTCAGCGGGAAGTTGAGGAGCACCGCGAACCCGACCT
>JAYUVX010000317.1:0-4002 GCA_043753855.1 Myxococcales bacterium
CAACACCAGTCACCGTCGACGAGGGTGCTCGATGTGCCGAGCATCAACCAGCCGGATCCGAAACCCGGTCGCACGCCTCAGAGGACGTGCTCCCTAACACGAGCCACACGTTCGGTCGACGATGGTGGCTCCGAAGACGGACAAAGTCCTGGTCACCCGATCAGCTGACGGCCAAACCGTCGCATACAAATCGCCGAGCGATTTCGGCCGGGGCCCTGCAACATGTCTTCAAGTCCTCGAAACGGTCCGAGCGAACGATTTCACCTGAGAAATCCGGTAGATCAACGTACTAAGAGCGCCCCGCTACGATAGTGTATCTACCGGGAACCATTGGGTTGGTTCCCGGTAGATTCCTTTTCGGCCTCTGGCCATCCTCGATGACCATCAGAGGCAGGAGGGCGCCTTCGGCGACGATCTCGCCGTCCTCGCGCGGGCCGAGCTTGATCGATCCCCCGCGGAGCCAGCGGCGGAGCTGCTCGCGAGCCGATTCCGGATCCTGCTTCAGCCGATCGTCGAACTGGATCACTTGGGCTTCGACCTCCTCGATGCTCGGCAGGCGAATCGGCGTGCGCGCCTGGTCTTCGAGGTGCTCGATCGCCTCGCGCTCCTGCTTCGCGAACGTCTCGTGGTCGCGCAGCGTCGTGACGATGTACTGCGACCGCTCGCCTCCCGCGATGAAGTCCGCGAGCCCGGCCATCTTCTCTTCGGTGCGCTTCAGTCGCTCCTTGCGCTCACGCAGCCCGGCGTCGACCTTCTTCGATTGGTCGCGCAGGTCTTCCGCGGAGCGCTTGCGCACGTAGGCCACGCCCTCCGGTGCGAGCAGGCGTTCGCGGATCGTGTCCAGGATCTGCGGACGCATGATGTCCTCGCGCACGCTGCGGCTGTTGCTGCACACGCCGATGCCCTTGGTCTTGTTCGCCTGGCACCGGTAGTAGCGGTACTTGATGCCGCCCATCATCGACATCGGCGCGCCGCACGACCGGCACACGAGGATGCTCGAAAGCAGGTAGGGCGCGCGCTTGAACGTCAGCTCGCCGCGCATGCCCTGCGCGCCATTCGTGTACCGGTCCTTGGTGCTCTTGAGCCGCGCTTGCACCTCCTGCCAGAGGTCGCGATCGATGATCCGCAGCTCGGGGCGCTCCGTGGTCATGACCTCGGACGCGTTACGCGCGCGAGGCTGACGCTTGTTGCTACCCGGCACCTTCACCCACTGGCGCTCCTTGAACTTCCAGATGCCGGCGTAGCGCTCGTTGTAGAGGATCGCCCGGATTGTCGAGCTGCCCCAGCCGAAGTTCTTGTGGCGCGTGCCGACGCGGGGTGAAGCGATGCCGTCCTTGTTGAGCCCGTGCGCGATCGTGGTGAGCGAGCGGCCATCCCGTGACTCGCGGAAGATGCGCACGATGATCTCTGCCTCGGCTTCGTGGATCGCGATGCGATTGCCGATGACGGCTCCGTGCGCGTCCACAACCGGCACCGTGTGAAAGCCGTACGCGACGTTGCCGGTAGCGAAGCCGGCGAGCGCTCGACCCTCGAGGCCGCGCAACGTCTTGTCGCGAAGGTCGTCGAGGTACATGTCGCTCATCAGGCTCTTCAGGGTGAAGGCCATCTTGGCGCCGAGCGCTGACGTGTCGATGCCGTCGGCAACGCCGACGAGAGGCACGCGCTTGAACTGAAGGCGCTTGAAGATCATCGCCGAGTCGGCGAAGTCGCGAGACATGCGCGACATGTCCTCGGTCACGATCATCTTGATCGCGCCCGCGTTGACCGCAGCCATCATCGCCTCGAACCCCGGACGATCGAGGCTCGCGCCGGAGATCGCAAAGTCAGCGAAGACCTTCGCTGCGTCCGGATCGCCACCGTTGATCGCGATGTGCTCGCGGCAGCGCCGGACCTGGTCGTCTATGCTTCGTTCGTTCTGGTTCGCCGACGAGTAGCGGGCGTAGATGCCGATGGGGCCGGACTTGAACATGGGCTGCATGATTCGATCGCCTTTTCGATGAGGTAGTCGAGGAACTCGAAGTCAGCGGCGTCGAGGGGCGGGGCGGGCTGGCTTTGCTTTGGGCGATGGCCACTCATGCCGCGACTCCAAGAACTGCTCCAACGCCAGGCCGACCATCTGGCTGAGGCTGCGGCGATCCTTCTCCGCTGCGCGCTCCAGTGCCTCCTTCAGAGGCGCCGGGATGCGAATCGTCATCGAGTCGTCCTTGCGCAGCTTCATGACTCCGAATGTAAGACATTGCAGCCGTCGCGGCAACAGGTTCGACCACTGACGGGCGGAACATCATCCCGGCCCAGTCGCGGAACTGTCGCGGGTTTCTCCGAGCCGCCACGTGCGGCCGACGCGGTTCGCGAGACTCGTCACGCTCCAGGCGTGCTTCCCGCTCCCAATGACTATCGCTGTCGAACATCATCGGCGCGGAACCTGGATCAGAGGGATCGACATCCTGGGAGCAACCGGGGTCGCGTCCGCGGGGACGAGGGTTCGCAGCTTCGCGATCGCCAAGTCGAGAAGCTGATCGACGGGCACGCCGCGCAGTCCAGCGGCGATCGTGGCGATCGGTGACGTGTCGGTGGGCAGCGCGATCGGAGGCGCGAGCGCCTCGCCGGGTCTTGCTTCGAGCGCGATCAGGATCGTGCGGCATGCGGTGGCGCCCGCGGCGCGCGCTTCGTCGGTTGCGTCGTTCGCGGTCGCGACGCGGATGGCTTCGAGTAGGGATTCCATGGCTGTCTCCTCAGGCGGCAAGCGGTTGGTTGATCGCGGCATCCGGCGGCGTGAGGCGCTGATCGCTCCACGGAAGGAGTGATCATGAGCGCATCTCCGTCGTTGGATCGACTGGGGCGAAGTGACTCTCCTCGTCGAGCTTCCACAGCTCGAAGTGCAAGCAGCGCGGCTCGCCCTCGCTCGGCGCGCCGACGTAGCCAAGTACGTCACCGGCCTTGACATGCTCGGCCCGCGAGCGTGGTCGAACGCTGCGCGGCAGGGCGAAGACATGCTCGAGGTTCGAGAAGTACGTCGCCCAGCCGTTGTTGTGGTTGATGACGACCGCGTAGCCGTTGGCTTGCTTGCCCGCGTACATGATCTCGCCGTCGGCGACCGCGAACGCAGGGACGAAGCGTGGCAACTGGTGTCCTTTCGTCGCGTCGTTCGGGTCGCGCAAGTACGCGAGGTCGAGCCCCGGCATACGCGCGTCGTTCCTGATCACCGATGGCGCGCATCCATCGAGGGTCGGCAACGGCCAGACCGGTGGAGACGGGCGGACCGGCGCGTTGGTGTTTTTCGCCTTGCGCGAGCGAGGCTGACGAGTAGGGCGGGGTAGAAGATCGATCATGGTGTTCCTCCGGTGCGTGGTGAGCTCAGAACGGGACTTCTTCCTCGACGGGTTGGCCGAGTAAGTTGTCGCGAGGGCGAAGGCGTTGGATGAGGCGCGACTCTTCATCGAGTGCATCGTTCGGACGCGTGACGCGCACGGCGACCTCGACGCTGTCGCGCTCGTAGGTCAAGCCGGGATCGTGGCCTTCGGCGTACTGGCCCTTCCAGAAGCCCTTGTAGCGGCGCCACGTTTGGAAGTGCCGGGTGAGCGTGTCGTAGAGCCGTCCTGTGGAAGATCCGACGTACAGAATGTCGGCGCTCTCCGCATCGCGGATCACGTACACGCCGGCCTTGTGCTTCAGGTCGCGGACCCACTGCGGGTACGCCTCGCCGCTCGCGCCGATGCGCCGATAATTGAAGCTGGCATTTCGCGCGACCAGGTTCTCGCGCGGATCGGCGACCACCGTCCACGTGCGCATCACGTTCGAAGGATCGATAGCGTTGGTCGGCCCGCCGAGCCACAGCTCGAAGTGCAGATGTTATGCGCAGCGGTTGGTTATGCGGAGTTCCTCCTGGAAGGCTTCGACTTCGGCAGGGTTGCTCGTATCGGACTGCGCATAACGGTCTGACGGCCCAATCCATCCAGCCAGGTCAGCAGGTCCCCCGACGGGAATTTGTAGCGCGGCATCTTG
>JAYUVX010000318.1:0-34671 GCA_043753855.1 Myxococcales bacterium
CGGGCCGCGACCGGATCCCCACGACCGACGCTCCACGCGAGCGCGAGGTCCGCGGCATGCGCGCTCGCAGCACCACCGGCGATCGCCGTGCGAACGAACGCGATCGCCTCCGCTGCGCGGATCTGCGGACAGCCGGCGACCGCGGCTTCGACAGCGGCTTGCCATGGCTCGGTCGCGCTCACGCTGCCAGCTTATCCGAGCGAGCGCACCGCCGCGACCACCGCCTCGTGCTCGTCGGGACCGATCGTCCGGACGTCCAGCCACAGCCGGCCGTCCTCGATCCGCCCGACGATCGCGTGCGCGCGCAGGTCGCGGTCGAGCTGGTCGGCCCCGATCCCCGACAGCGTCACCGCCCACGATTCGAGCTGCGCGGTGGGCATCGCGCCGCCGCCGACCGTGGCGGTGCTCGGCTCGACGGCGATCGCGAGGCCGGAGACCGTGCCGATCGCGGCGGCGAGCTTTCCGGCCACGGTCCGCAACGCGTCGGCGGTGGCGCCGAGCATCCGCGTGGTCGGGATCGCATCGAGCGCGCCGCGCTTGTACAGCGCGAGTGTGGCGGCGAGGCCGGCGAGCGTCAGCTTGTCGGGCCGCAGTGCGCGCATCAGCGGGTGCGCCTTGGCGGCTGCGATCGCTGCCTTGGTGCCGACGGCGAGGCCGGCCTGCGGGCCGCCGAGCAGCTTGTCGCCGGAGAACGTCACGAGATCCACGCCGGTCGCCACGGTCTGGGCCACGGTGGGCTCGTCGGGTAGGCCCCACGCCTGCTGAGTGGCGCGATCGATCAGCGCGCCCGAGCCGAGGTCGATCATCGTCGGGATCCCGCGCGGCTTGCCGATCGCGACGAGCTGCTCGGGTGCGACCTCGCTGGTGAACCCGACGACCGCGAAGTTCGATCGATGCACCTTGAGGAGCAGGCCGGTCGCCGGCGTGATCGCCGAGGTGTAGTCGTTCGCGTGGGTCTTGTTGGTGGTGCCGACCTCGACCATCACGCCGCGTGACAGCTTCAGGATCTCGGGCAGCCGGAACGAGCCTCCGATCTCGATCAGCTCCCCGCGCGAGACGATGATCTCTCTGTCGGTCGCGAGCGCGGCCAGGCCGAGCACCGTGGCGGCGGCGTTGTTGTTGACGACGAGGGCATCCTCGGCGCCGGTGAGCTCGCAGACCAGACCGCGGAGGTGATCGTGGCGCGAGCCGCGCTCGCCCGCGACCAGGTCGTACTCGAGGTTCGAATAACCGCGCGCGACGTCATCGATCGCCGCACGCGCGGCGGCTGCGAGCGGTGCGCGGCCGAGGTTGGTATGGAGCACCACGCCAGTCGCGTTGATCACGTTCCGTAGCGCCGGGCGGGCGAGCTGGGCCGCGGCACTCGCGACGCTCCCGGCATCCACCGAGGATTCCGCGGAGGCTCCCGCGAGGATCTGTGCGCGGCGCTCGGCGATCGCGCGGCGCGCGGCCTCGACGACGGCCCAGCGCGGTGCCGACGTTTGCGCCGCCGCAGCGTCCGCCAGGACGTGAACCGCCGGAAGCCTGGCGAGGAGCTCGCGCTGCACGAGCGGACGCTACCGCGGGAGCAGCGGATCCCGCCACGATCCGTTGCGCGGCATTCGAGCGCGGCTACACGGGTCAGGTTATCCCGGACTTGATGCAGCGCTGGGTCAAGACGATCCCGCCGCGCTGACGAGGACCGAGTTTCGATGAACGGCCGGCGGTCTCCGTTGGCCGTTCGGCATTTTCGGGTCCTTGTGGGTAGACTGCCCCCGTGGACGTCCAGGCGGTCTCCGCCCTCCTCGCCGCGCTGCTGATCCTCGCGATCGGTACCTCGGTGCTGCTGCGCTCGCGGCGCGACCGGATGTTCAACTCGTTCGCGCTGTTCACGTTCACGGTGTCGGCGTGGCACCTGTGCACCTTCATCGACGCGGCGACCGAGAGCCCGGTGATGCGCTGGCTCTCGCTGTGGGCGGCCGCGACCATCCCGCCCACCGCGATCCGGTTCTTCCGCGCGTTCCTCGCCCAGCCGTCGATCGGTGGCCCGAAGCGCGGACCTCGCGTGACGCTGGCGTGGACGCTGCTCGCCTACATGCTGCTCGTGTACTCGGCGATCGCGCAGCCGATCCACGAGTCCAGCTACTTCCTCATCCCGTTCGGCATGTACGTGTTCGGCGGGCTGTACCGCTGCGTCTGGGACATGTGGATGATGTACCGGGCGACCACGAAGCGCGTGGAGCGCACGCGCGTAGGCTACCTCGCGCTCGGCGGGTTCGTGGCCACCACGCTGACGCTGACCGACGTGCTGCCGCGGTTCGGCGTTGCCTGGCCCGCGGTCGGCAACGTGCTCGGCATCCTCTACCTGTACTTCCTGTCGCAGACGTTGTTCCGCAACCGGCTGATCGATCTCAACGAGCTGCTCGGGAAGATGGCGGTGCTCGGCACGCTCGTCGTCCTGTTGTGGGCGGTCTACGGCTTCCTGCTGTACTGGATCGGCGGCGGTCAGAAGGGCCTCTATCTGCTGAACGCGCTGGTCGCGTCGTTCGTGATCCTGATCCTGTTCGAGCCGGTGCGGAACTGGCTCGAGAATGGCATCAACCGCTGGCTGTTACGACAGCGTACCGAGCTACGCGGCAAGATCGATGCGGTCCGGCGCGAGCTGCCCGGTGTGGTCGACGTCTCGGACATGGTCCAGCGGATCACGGCGGCGCTCGAGGAATCGCGGCGCGTCACCGATGCGGCGGTGTTCCTGCTCGATCCCGATGGTGCCGGCTTCGATCGCGCCGGTCAGATCGGCACCGTCGCGCCCGAGCGCCTCGACGCGAACGCCGAGCGCGCGCTGCTCGATCGGATCCGCGGCGGCTTCATCGATCGTGACATCGTCGCCCGCGATCTCGATGACCTCAAGGAGGAGCCCGACTCCGAGGCGAGGCGCGCGCCCCTGCTTGCCCTGCGCACGCGGCTCGACGAGCTCGGCGCCGATCTCATCTTCCCGCTGCTCGGTTCCGCCGAGACCGAACAGGGCCCGTGGCTGCTCGGGCTGATCTGCCTGCGCGATGATCGCACCGAGAGTGCGTTCGATGCGGATGACATCGACTCGTTCCGCCAGCTCGCGGTCGGTGCCGCGCGCGTGATCGAATCGAGCCAGGCGTACGAGCGCGTGAAGGAGCGCGATCGCCTCGCGGCCCTGGGCGAGATGGCCGCAGGTCTCGCCCACGAGATCCGAAACCCGCTCGGCGCGATCAAGGGTGCCGCCCAGCTGCTGATCACCGGTGACGGGAAGCCCGCCGGCCCCGCATCGGATACCCGCGAGTTCCTCGACATCATCGTCGAGGAGGCGAACCGGCTGAACAACGTCGTCACCCGGTTCCTCGATTACGCGCGCGCGGAGCGCCCGGGCCGAGAAGGCGCCGACAAGGTCGATCTCAATGCCGTGGTCCGCAAGACCGAGCAGCTCCTGCGTCAGGAGAACTTGAAGAGCGTGGAGCTCCGGGTGCGGCTGGACGACCAGCTGCCGCAGATCGCCGGTGATCCCGAGTCGCTGATGCAGGTGTTCTTGAACCTCGGGCAGAACGCACTGCAGGCGATGCCCGATGGCGGCACGCTCGAGATCCTCTCGACCCGGCGCCGCCGCTCGCGCCTCGGGTATGGCCAGTTCGCCGAGGTCCGGTTCCGCGACACCGGCGTCGGCATCCCGCGCGATCGCCTGAAGAAGCTGTTCATCCCGTTCTACACGACGAAACAGAAGGGTACCGGCCTCGGGCTCGCGATCAGCCACCGGATCATCAACCAGCACGGCGGCACGATCGAGGTCCGCTCGACGATCGGTCAGGGCTCGACGTTCTCGGTGTTCCTCCCCGCCGCCGAGCCGGTGCCGGCGAACAAGGTCGAGGACATCATCGAGACCGGCCGGATGTCGACCTTGACCACGCTATCGACGGTGCGCGGCGATGCCACGCCAGCTCCCGCGCCGGTGGACCGGACCGAGGACAACGCGGTGAGCACGAGCGCGACGTCCACGCGGGTCGATTCGATCTCGGCTGCGGACTCGCACACCGGATGCACCCGCAGCGACGAGCGGTGACGAGCAACCTGGGGTAGGCTGAACCTCCATGCAACCGGCGAAGATCCTCGTCGCGGATGACGAGCAGAACCTGCGCCGCGTGCTCGTCGCGCTACTGCGCCGAGATGGTCACGACGTCGTGCAGGCGGCGAGCGGGCTCGAGGCGATCGAGCGACTGGCCGATGTCGATGTGGTGATCACGGATCTCCGGATGCCAGGCGCCGATGGCATGGAGGTGCTGCGCACTGCCACCAAGAACCACCCGCACGTCCCGGTCATCATGATCACGGCGTACGGCTCGGTAGGCCAGGCGGTCGAGGCGATCAAGGCCGGCGCGTTCGACTACATCGAGAAGCCGTTCGAGCAGGACTCGATCCGCACGACCGTCACGAAGGCGATCAACCAGGCAGCGGCGAACCGCACGGCGCCGCGCTCGACGCTGTACCCGCCGAGCGAGCCGCTCGCCAAGGGCCGGTTCGGGCTCGTCGGCTCGAGCGATCAGATGAACACGATCTTCGCGGTGATCGAGCAGGTCGCTGATACGCCGTCGACGGTGCTGATCACCGGCGAGAGCGGCACCGGCAAGGAGCTGGTCGCGAAGGCGCTGCACGAGCAGTCGAGCCGCAAGGGCGAGCCGTTCATCAAGATCAACTGCGCGGCGATCCCGAAGACGCTGATGGAGTCCGAGCTGTTCGGGTACGAGAAGGGCGCGTTCACTGGCGCCACGTCGAGCAAGCCGGGGCGGTTCGAGCTCGCGGATGGCGGCACGTTGTTCCTCGACGAGATCGGCGAGATCCCGGTCGAGATGCAGGTCAAGCTGCTGCGCGCGATCCAGGAGAGCGAGTTCGAGCGCGTCGGCGGGATCAAGACGTTGAAGGTCAACGTTCGCCTGATCACCGCGACCAATCGAGATCTCGAGCAAGAGATCAAGAACGGCAATTTCCGCGAAGATCTCTTCTACCGGCTCAATGTCGTGCCGCTGCTGGTCCCGCCGCTGCGATCTCGCAAGAGCGATATCCCGCTCCTGGTCGAGCACATCATCAAGAAGTTCAACGAGCGGCTGAAGAAGAACATCACGGGCATCGCCGATGACGCGCTGTCCGCACTCGAGGGCCACAGCTGGCCGGGCAACATTCGCGAGCTAGAGAACGTGCTCGAGCGGACGATCTTGTTCTGCAAGGTCGAGCGGATCGAGCGCGCCGATCTCCAGCTCGGCTCCGGCGGCGAGCCCCCGGCCATGCCCCGAACGACCACGAGCGGATCGATGGCCCCGGTGGGGGACGACGATGATGACGATGACGATGCCGTGGTTGGCGAGCTCGCGGGATCGACCTCCGGGTCGCTCAAGGACATCGTCCGTGCGGAGACGTCCCGGGTCGAGCGCGAGCTGATCGTCAAGGCCCTCGACGAGACCGGGGGCAACGTGACTCAGGCCGCGCGCCTCCTCAAGATCAGCCGCAAGAGCCTCCAGATGAAGATGAAGGAGCTGGGGCTTCGCGACCGCGAGGTCTGACCGTGTTACGGTCCCAACTGGTGCTGCCACCGCGTGCCGCCAGCTTGGCCAGCCTGACGTCGATCTTCGGCCCCGCGGCCCTCGCGCTGCTGTGGGCTTCCTCGATCGCGCAGGCGAATCCCGCCGCCGAGGTCCCGAGCGCCGCCGATCCGGGAAACCCGATCGACCTGCACATGCGGCTCGACTACGAGTACCAGATCGACCGCTCGCTGCTGACCCGCGAGCGAGTCGGCGCGGTGGGGACCGACCCGCTGGGCGGCATCCCGAAGAGCAAGGACCTCGCGTTCCACCAGTACCGCCACGTGCTCACGCCGCGCGCCGAGCTTGGCGTCTATCACGACACCTGGCTGTCGATCGCCCTGCCGATCATCATCGCCCAGGCGCGCGAGCTCGACCTGGCAACCGGGGTCGACCGCGCCAACAGCAGCACGATCGACGATGGCCTGCTACCGATGGCCGGCTTCGATGCCCGCGATCCGGGCACCGCACCTCCGGGCAAGCTCGTGTTCCGCGGCGTCTCGCGCGGCGGCCTCGATCAGCTCCGTCTCGGCCTCGCCGCGGCGCCGATGTCCCAGCAGCGCGACGACACCAAGCCGACCTGGAAGATCGGAGCCGAGCTGCTCCTCTCCGTCGGCAAGATCATGAAGTTCGACCCGATGAACCCCCGCTCGGAGACCGGCGTCAGCAAGGGCGTTCACGAGGCACGCGTGTTCACGAGCGTCGACCGCACGTTCGATCGGTTCGAGGGCTGGTTCGAGCTGTTCTGGCAGGCGCCGATCGCGACCAAATCGGGCTCGCTGTTCAAGGATCCCGGTTTCGGCGCCACCAACGTCTCGCTCTCGCAGCAGGCCGGCGCCTCGGTCGGTATCGAGGCCTATGCGCTCGACGACAAGCAGAATAGCAACCGGATCAGCTTCGATGCCGGCGCGCGCGTCGTCGGTCACTTCGAGGGTCGCGACTACACCGAGATGTGGGAGGTGTTCACCTACGCCGGTGACACCCGGCTCGGCGGCCCGCTGATCCTCGACGCGGATCCGCTCGAGACAGGTGTCCAGCCGACCAGCCACCCGGGCATCTCCAACGTCGAGAACTACCTCGAGACCGCCGGCCGGTTCGCGGTCCGCGCCGCGCTCGGCCCCAAGGTCCGGTTCGCCGCGCTCGTCGATCTGACGTGGAAGTCCGATCACGCCATCAGCTTCGCGGATGCCGGTGTCGACCTGCCGACCTGCGGCGGCAGCAGCAGCAACTGCGAGAACGATGCGAACGAGCTCGTCAATCCCGGCACCAAGGAGGTCAACCCGGTCCATGCGCCGAAGATCGACCTGGTCGGGCATCGCTACTTCTCCGAGGACAACTTTGGGCTGATCATCGGGGTCGAGGGCCAGGTCCTGTTCTAAGCCGGGTTGTCCGCGACGTGTCCGTACACGATCCAACGCGGTGCGCGGGCGGCGCGAACGCGGGCTCGATGACGACGGCCGCTGGTATCGCCCCGGATCGTTGGTATTGTGCCGGATCGCAGACCGTGGACGTGCACGGGGACGTGCACGGGACACGTGGACGTGTACGTTGGAGGGCGATCGCCGCCGGTCCGCATCAAGCAAAGGATCTTGCCAGGTTGGCTTGAGCGCCCTTGCGGGGTCTCATACCTTCTCGGTTCCCGCGCCAGGGTGGAGGCTTGTATGATTCTCGGTAAGTTCTTCGGTGCGATCAAAGCACAGCTCAACAAGCTCGCGAACTACTTCTGGGAAGCGGATCCGATCGCCCAGATGCAGTACGAGTACGACCAGGCGGTCGAACAGCTCAAGGAGGGCCGCATCGGCCTCGAGCAGTATCGCGGGCTGGTCGAACGCGTTTCGCGCCAGGTCAAAGATGGCGAGACGTCGGTCAACAAGCTGACCGCGCAGGCCAAAGCGTACCTCAAGGCCGGCGACCGCGAGACGGCCGGTAGCTTCGCGCTGCAGCTGACCAAGGCCAGGGCGCAGCTCGAGGAGAACAAGCAGCAGCTCGGCATGCACGAGGCGGCTTACTCGAACAACCTCAAGAAGATCCAGTACGCGAACAAGAAGCTCGTCGAGGTCAAGGACAAGATCTCTCGGTACGACTCCGAGCTCAAGATGAGCGAGGCCGAGGCCGAGGTCGCCAAGCTGACGCAGAGCTTCAACATGGACGTCACGACCGACTTCGGTCAGCTCGAGGACGTCATCCAGCGCAAGATCGATGGCAACCGCGGCAAGGCTCGCGTGGCCAGCGACCTGTCGGGCGAGGGCATCGACAAGATCGCCGCCGAAGAGAAGATGGAAGCCTCGATGGCCGACGATGCGCTGAAGGATCTCGAGGTCGAGCTCGGAATGCGCGCGCCGGAGACCACGCCGATCGCGCAGACCGCGAAGGACCTCGGCCCCGCCGAGGAGACCCGCGCGCGCGAAGCAGCCCCCAAGGTCACCGAGTAAGGTTTCGCAAGGCCCGGCATCGCCGGACCGCGCAACTCCGCCGCATGGTGGAGCGAAGGTCAATCGACTAGGTACGAGAGAGGAGCACGCACATGGCTGACGGAGCTGGAAAGCCCAAACCCGCATTCTTCATCGCTGTCCTCGCCGTCGTGGCGGGCCTCGTCGGTCTGGCCTTCTATCGCTGCAATGCGAAGAAGTCCGTCGGCGGTGGATCGGGCAGCGGGGACTACGTCGATCCGAACATCGTCAAGAAGCCGAACGGGTCCAATGGATCCGGCGCGGGGACCGCCGAGAACCCGGATCCGAACGCGCCACCGACCACCGTGACCGAGTACTCGTTCGAGCCGGCGACCACGCTGCCGGAGGTTCCGGGCACCGCGGCCTACGAGGCGCTCGGCAAGCCGAGGGTCGTCAAGTTCGCCGTCAACGTGTGGGCTGGCTGGGCGCCGATCATCTGGGCGAACCAGGGCAGCGCTCCGAAGAAGATCTGGAAGGATGCCAAGGGCGGCGAGTTCCAGGTCCAGCTCAAGCTGATCGATGATCCGGTCGCGATGGGGAACTCGGTCGCCAACGGTACGGTGCAGGTCGGCTGGGCCACCGTTGACATGCTGCCGCTGATCGTCGAGCGCCTCAAGCGCGACCCGCGCACGATGCCGCGCGTCTATCAGCAGATCGACTGGTCCAACGGCGGCGACGGGATCGTCGTCCGCGACTCGATCAAGAACGTCAACGACCTCCGCGGCAAGACCGTGGTGCTCGCGCAGAACTCGCCTTCGCATTACTTCCTGCTCAACGTGCTGCTGAACGGTGGCGTGCAGCCGTCCGAGGTGAAGATGAAGTTCACCAAGGACGCGTTCCAGGCGGCCGCCGCGTTCAATCAGAACAAGGACATCGCCGGCGTGGTGACGTGGGCGCCCGACATCTACAACCTGACGAAGACCGGCATGGGCAACAAGATGTTGGTGTCGACGCAGACCGCGAACAAGCTGATCGCGGACGTGTGGTTCGCGCGCGCCGACTTCGCGCGTGACAACCCGGAGATCGTCGAGGGCCTCGTGCGCGGCATCCTCGATGCCACCGACGAGCTTGGCAAGAACGCGGCGAGCAAGCAGGGCGTCGGCAAGCTGATGGACGAGTTCTACAGCCTGCCCCCTGGCACCGGCGGCGGCATGCTCGGCGATGCGCACTGGACGAACTACGCGGAGAACCGCGACTTCTTCCTGGTCGCCTCGAATCCGACGAACTTCGAGCGCACCTACGACACCGCGTACCGTCTGTACAAGGCGATCCGCGCCATCGAGAACGAAAAGCTGCCGTTCGACAAGATCATGGATTTCTCCGTGATCAAGAAGCTCGGCGGCGAGCCGAAGTACGCGGAGAGCAAGAACGAGTACGAGTTCAAGTTCACGCCCGCGGCGAGCAACGAGGTCAATGTCGAGAGCTCGGTCCTCACCAAGACGGTGACGATCAACTTCTTCCCGAACTCGTACGACCTGTACAAGAAGGTGCCGGCCAAGGGCGGCTCGGGTGAGATGTTCTACGACGGCAACGTCGAGTACACGATCGAGGAGATCGCGAAGCTCTCCGGTTCGTTCGGTGCCGCGCGCATCGTGATCGAGGGCCACACCGACGGTTCGATGAAGGGCTCGGCGGACGAGGGCCTGGTCAAGGAGCTGTCGACTCGCCGCGCGAACGCGGTGAAGGAAGCGCTCGTGAACAAGTTCAAGCTGCAGCCGAACCAGTTCACGGTCAACGGCATGGGCTGGGATCGGCCCGCCGATCCGAAGGACCCGGAGAACCACGCGAAGAACCGTCGCGTGGAGGTCAAGGTCGTGCCCGCGGAGGCTCAGTAAGTGAGCACGGGCGGCGACAAGCCCGGTGACCCGGGGGGGCCCGCGGAGGCCACTGGCCACGCGAAGCCCACCGCCGCCGCCGCGCCCGCCGCCCACGCACCGACCGCCGAGGGGAAGGCCGCCGCACCGAAGCCCGCACCCACCAAGCCGAAGCCGGCGGCGGTCGAGGAGGATCCGAACAAGCTGCCGACTGCGCCGCCGTGGTGGAAGACGCTGCGCGCGGATCCTCCGGCGTCGATCCGCACGGCGCTAGGCGTCGGGCTGATCGGCGTCGTCCTGTTGATCTGGTGGGCCGTCACGCACGGTGATCCGGTCGATCGGATCATCTCGCCGTCGAAGCTGCCGAGCCCCGGAGAGATCTTCGGATCGCTCGGAGGGCTGACGCATCGCGATCTGGGGATCAGCATCGCGGACACCTTGCAGCGCGTGCTGATCGGCGTCGGGCTCGCGTCGATCGTGGGAGTCAGCATCGGTGTGCTCGCGTCGTCCAACCGCGGCGTGGGCTCGGCGCTCGCGCCGCTCGTGATCTTCCTGCGCTCGGTGCCGATGGGCGCGCTGATCCCGCTGACCCTCCTCCTGTTTGGAGACGAGGAGAAGCAGAAGACGATGTTCATCTTCCTCGCGATCGTCCCGTTCGTGTTCTCCGACACCGTGAAGGCGATCTCGATCGTCCCCGAGCGTTACGTCGAGACCGCGCAGACCCTGGGTGCCTCGCGGTTCCAGATCATCCGCAAGGTGCTGGTCCCGCTCGCGCTGCCCGACATCATCACCAGCCTGCGGTTCCAGCTCGGCCTCGCGCTCGGCTACATCATGCTCGTCGAGGAGATCAACACCGAGCACGGCCTCGGCAAGCTGATCATGGGCAGTCAGCGCCAGGGCCCGTACGAGCACGTCTACCTGCTGCTGTTCGTGATCGCGCTGATCGCGTTCTCGATCGATCTGCTCCTGCGCACCGTCCAGCGAGGCGTGTTCGCGTGGCGGAAGGATCTATGACCATCAACGATCCCAAGAATCCTCCCGGCACCGGGACCGGTCCCGCCGGCGGTGGCGCGATGAAGCCCACACCGCCCTCGCGCGACCCGGCGGCCGAGGCCGCGGCGCTCGCGATGTTCGAGGACGACGAGAAGCGCCAGGCTCCGCTCGACGAGCCGGCCGGCAAGGCGGAGGTCAACATGGCGCAGGCCGAGGCGCGCCCGGCTCCGCGGATCGAGGCGGATGCGAAGACGCCGCCCGTCGTGACCGGCGGAGCACCGGCGAAGATGGCCGAGCTCGGCAAGCCGCTGGCGAAGCCGCCGGTCGTCGAGTTCCGCAACGTCACCAAGACCTACGGCACGGGCTCCGACGCGTTCACCGCGATCAAAGACGTCACGTTCTCGATCGAGGACTACCCGGGACGCGGCGAGTTCGTCTCGATCCTCGGTCCGTCGGGCTGCGGCAAGTCCACCGTGATCCGGATGATCGCCGGCCTGTTGCCGCAGTTCCCGCAGACGTCGGGCGTGGTGCTCGTGGACGGCAAGCCGGTCCACGGTCCCGGCCCGGATCGGGGCATGGTGTTCCAGGACTACACCTCGTTCGATAACCGCAGCGTGCTGGAGAACGTCGCGTTCGGCCTCGAATGCCGCGGCCTGCACCGGGCGATCGTGGCGAACGGCGCGGTGCGCAAGCAGACGGTCACCAGGTTCACGACGCAGTCCGCGCACGGCTTCGACAAGGGCATGAAGGTCACGATCGCCGGCGTCGCCGACGCGAGCTTCAACGGCGCGGTCACCGTGCTCGCCACGCCCGAGCCCAACGTGTTCACCGTGCAGCAGGAAGGCCTGCCCGACGCGCAGAGCGGCGGCGGTGGCGCGAACATCCCGAAGCTGTCGAAGATCGAGCGCCACGAGCGCGCGCGGTACTGGATCGAGAAGGTCGGGCTCTCGGTCAAGAAGGACGAGGACAAGTACCCGCACCAGCTCTCGGGCGGTATGCGGCAGCGCGTGGCGATCGCCCGCACGCTGATCCTCGAGCCGAGGATCATCCTCATGGACGAGCCGTTCGGCGCGCTCGATCCTCCGACGCGGTCGCGGATGCAGGACAACCTGGTCGCGCTGTGGCGCGAGCAATCGCCGACGATCTTCTTCATCACGCACTCGATCGAAGAGGCCGTGTTCCTCGGCGATCACATCCTCATCTTCTCGAACTCGCCCGGCACCGTGCTGAAGACGATCCGCGTCCCGCCACCGGATCGGCCCTCGATCGTGATGCAGCGCGATCCAAAGTTCATCGACGTCGTGATGGGCATCCGCGAGACCATCGATCATCTCGAATCGTCGAATCGAGCGGGGGACTAGTGGCCGAACTGAGGAAAGCCGGACTGTTTCGCTACCTCAAGGAAGCGTTCATGTTCCGCTGGAACCTGCTCGCCGTCGGTGGCGCCGCGGCCGCTGCGATCGTCTCGGGTCACGCGGACATCGCGCTGCCTCTGGTCGCCGCCGCCGAGGTCGCCTATCTCGCGGGTCTGACCTCGCTGCCGAGGTTTCAGGGTGCGATCGATGCGAAGTCGCGCGCCGAGCTGCGCGGCACCACCGGCGCTCAGCCAATCATCAGCGCCGAAGTCCAGGCAAACGCACGCGACAAGATCCTCGAGGTCCTGAAGTCGCTCACCGAGGACCGCCGCTCGCGGTTCCTTCGGCTGCGCGCGCGCTGCGTGGAGATGTCGCGGATCGCCAATGCGGTGCGCGGCGAGACGCGCGATTCGAGCGGCGCCTCGAACGAGCTGCGCACGCCGGCGCTCGATCGCCTGCTCTGGGTCTACCTGCGCCTGTTGCTCTCCGACCAGGCGATCTCGCGGTTCCTCCAGGCCGCCGACGAGGCGAGCATCGAGAAGACGATCGGCGCCCTCCAGGTCAAGCGCAAGAAGCGCGCGGACTCGGTCGGCGAGGCGAACCAGGCCGACGATCGGATCCTGCGCTCGCTCGACGACAGCATCGCGACCGCCGGCGCCCGCAAGGAGAACGTCGAGAAGTCGAAGAACAACGCCGAGTTCATCGCCACCGAGCTCGACCGGCTGGAGAACAAGATCCAGGCTGTCACCGAGATGGCGGTCGGCCATACGAATCCCGACGAGATGTCGAGCCGGATCGATGCGATCTCCGAAGGCATCTCGCAGACCGAACAGACGATCCGCGATCTTCAGCAGATCACCGGCGTGAGTGACGCGGACACCACGCCGTCGATCCTCGATACCGATCTCACGTCGCAGCCGCGGGTACTCGAGGGCGCCGGCGGACGGAGGAGCTGATGACCGATCAACCCAAGACCCTCGCCGGTACCGACGGAACGATCGTCGCCTCGGGCAAGGCCACCCAGCTGCCTCCGTTCTTCCCGAGCTGGGCCGCGAAGCTGGCGGAGCTGTACTTCTCCGGCACCACGTCGATGTTCGTGGTCCACGGCAACACGTTCGACGTGGTGCGCGCCGGTCCCGATCGCTGGGTGGGTCTCGCGGATTTTCTCTCCGAGCAGCTGTTCGGCCGCTGGGACCTCGTCATTCACTACGATCTCGCGCGCGGCCTGCGCTGCTCGGCCGGATCGAGCGGCAAGCGCCTGCAGGAAATGGTCGAGACCGCCAACAAGTGGCTCGGTGATCTACGCGCCCTGCCCCGCGATCCGACCAAGGGCCTCGCGGCGATCGATCTGCTGATCCAGAAGAACGTGATGGCGGACGACGACAAGCGGCTGCGCTGCGCCGTCCTGATCGATCATGCGGGCTACGTCGCTCCGAGCGGCGACCGCCTCGACCTCGCCGAGCAGACCCACCTGGTGACGCTGCTCAACTGGGCCTCGAGCCCGTACGTGAAGCGCCTCAACATGGCGTTCGTGCTGATCGATCCGCGCCTGACCAGCATCGCCGAGCGGCTCGCGAACAACCCGCACGTCGCCACGCTCGAGGTCCCGCTGCCCGATGTCGACGAGCGCACCGCGTTCCTCGAGGCGCAGGTCAAGGCGACCGGCAAGGACGTCACCACGTTCTCGGACTACGGAACCACCCAGCTCGGCAAGCTGACCGCCGGCATCGGCCTGACCGATCTCGAGGTGCTGATCCGCAGCTCGGTCGAGGGCAATCGCCGGCTCGACACCAGGTACTTCCGCGAGCTCAAGAAGCGCCTGATCGAGCGCCAGGCGCAAGGCATGCTCGAGTTCGTCGAGCCCAAGTGGGGCATCGATACCGTGGTCGGTCACACGGCCGCGAAGAAGCGGCTGATGGACGACGCCGAGCTGATCAAGCGCGGCGAGCTCGACACCGTGCCGATGGGATATCTGTTCTGCGGCCCGGTCGGCACCGGCAAGAGCTTCCTCGCGACCTGCCTCGCGGGATCGATCGGCACACCGGCCGTGGTGCTGAAGAACTTCCGCAGCAAGTATGTCGGCGAGACCGAAGGCAACCTCGAGCGCGTGCTCGGTGTGTTGAAGTCGATGGGGCCGGTCGTGGTGATCGTGGACGAGGCGGACGCGATGCTCGGCGATCGCGACCAGGGCGGCGACTCCGGCGTCGGAGCGCGCACGTTCGGTATGATCGCCTCGCAGATGGGAGACACCGCGTATCGCGGCCGGATCATCTGGATGCTGCTGACCGCACGCCCGGACCTGCTGCCGATCGATCTCAAGCGCCAAGGCCGCGCCGAGGTTCATATCCCGCTGTTCTATCCCGTGGACGACGAAGAGCTCCGCACGATGATCATGGTGCTCTCGAAGAAGTCGGGCACCTCGGTCGCCGAGTCCGATGTCCCCGAGCACATCCAGAACAAGGGCAACCTGTCGGGCGCCGACATCGAGGGCATCGTCGGCCGCGCGTTTCGCACCTCGCTGCTCGCCGGCTCGCGCACGATCACCAAGGAGGCGCTGGCCGGTGCCCTCGAGAGCTTCATGCCCTCGACGCAGACGCTCGAGCGCGAGGCCCAGGAGCTCGCGGCGATCATCGAATGCACAGATATCGAGTTCCTGCCGCCGACCAAGAAGGAGCGGATGGACAAGCTCGGAGGCCGCGAGAAGCTCCAGGAGCGATTGACCGCGATCAAGCAGATCCTCGAACAGCGCTAGACACGAACAAGGAGCCGCCATGGCACGCACCAGCTGGATCAATGACGAATCGACCCCGGACCTCGACGCACACGTCAACAACCTCGAGCACTTCGCGAACTCGCTCGCGGACGGCGCGATCGACGCCACCGAGCTCGCGACCCAGGAGAAGAACCTGGTCGCCGCGATGAAGGCCGTCGAGGGCAGCCTCAACGACGAGCAGCACGAGAAGACCACCAAGCTCCTCGCCGAGCTCACCGCCTATGCGGTGATGCGCACGCTGCACGAGATGGCGCAGGCCCGCGTGCAGAGCGCCGTCGCGCCGAAGCAGTAGGCCATGGACGTTGGCTGGGGGAAGCACGCACCCGATCCGAATCACCTGCGCAGGGTGTTCGACCGAACGGAGCGGATGATCGAGGACCGCTGGTCGATCCCCGTGATCATCCAGGACGTCCCCAGCCCGTTCACGGGCGATCTCGACGGCCAGCAGATCATGGTCGACTACGATCTCGAGGTCCACGAGGCGCTATTCATCCTCGTCCACCTGTTCGGGCACACCGTGCAGTGGAACGTCTCCGAAACCAACCGAGAGACTGCGTTCGCGAGGCCAGCCGTCTGGACCGAGGAGCTGCTCCGGCGAGTGACGGCCTACGAGCACGAGGCATGTAGGTACTCGATCCAGCTGCTCCACGAGGCCGGGTTCGAGGACCTCGATCAGTGGCTATCTGACTTCGCCGCCTGCGATACCCGCTACCTGATGCACTTCTATAAGACCGGCGAAAAGCGGCCGTTCCGCGAGTTTTGGATCGACGACGCGCCTCGCCTGGCCCCCCTGCCAATACCCCAGTTTCAGCCGTCGAGGTGGATCAGTCGGTACGAGGGAACTGTTGTCTAGCAGTTCCTTACGCTACGATTCTCAGTGGGGTGCTCGCGCGCAGGATCATCGCTGTCTCGCCTGACAAGGCCTTCAGCAAGCAGCTAGCTGTGGCTCTCAAGGCAGCCGGCGGCGCCGTCGATGCGCATCAGGCGCTGGACACGCTCGGCGCGGGCACTCTGCAGGCGGCGCTCCTGGTCGTCCACCTCGATGGTGCGCTCGCGAATGCAGCCAGCGAGCTACTGCCGCGACTCACCGGCGACACACGCGTGATCGCGATCCTCCCGCGCTCGAACCTGGCGACCGTCGTGGACATCATGCAGGCCTCCGATCGAGTCGCCGGCATGATGGTGGCCGAGGACTTCGACACCCGGAACCTGTCGTCGATGGCGACGCGCGTCCTCAACGGCGACATCTTCGGCCTCGAGAAGATGATCCTGTGGGGAACGCAGATCCACTCGTTCTTGGTCGGTGACTATCAGGAGAAGTCGCTGTGCATCTCGCAGATCAGCGAGTTCGCCGAGCTGATGGGCGTGCGCCGCAAGTACCGCGAGTCGATCGAGCAGTGCGTCGACGAGATGCTGATGAACGCGCTCTACGACGCGCCGGTCGATGACCAGGGCAATCACATCTTCTCCGAGATCCCGACCAAGACGCGGATCTCGCTGCGCGTCGAGCAGAAGGTCGTCGTGCAGTACGCGTGCGATGGCACCCAGTTCGCGGTCACCGTGCGCGACACATTCGGCACGCTGGAGCGCTCGACCGTGCTGCGCTACCTCCACAAGTGTCTGCACAACGAGCAGCAGATCGATCGCAAGGCGGGAGGCGCGGGCCTTGGCCTGTACCTGATGACCAACTCGTCGACCACGGTCTACTTCAACGTGCTGCCGGGCGTCGCCACCGAGGCGCTGTGCACGTTCGATCTCGAGACGCCGAAGTTGCAGCTCGAGACCTTCGGGTTCTTCACCGAGCGGATCGATGCGGCAGGCCGGCTCGCCACCGGTCCGTCGCGGCGGCTGCCCTCGGGCGCGGGGCATCCGGTCGAGCGGCGAGCACCGCGTGCGGCCCCGCCCTCGAAGGCGGTGATCGGCCTTTTGGTCGGTGCGATCGTCGCCACGCTCGCGCTGGTGGCGGTCGCTGCCTGGCCACGGCTCGGCGGCGGCGTCGCGAAGACCGAGGTCGCGATCCACACGATCCCGAAGGGCGCCACCGTCGAGGTCGAGGGCAAGAACGCCGGCACCGCCACGGACGGGACGCTCGTCGTGCGCGAGCTCGAGGTCGGCCGCGCCTATCCGGTGGTCGCCCGGTTCGACGGCTACCTGCCGCGCCAGGCCGTGGTGCAGCCGCGCGCCGGCGCTAATGAGGTCACGCTCGTCCTCGAGGCGCTCGCACCGACGGTCACGCTCGATTCGTCACCGACCGGCGCCACGATCGAGATCGACGGCAGCACCGCCGGCATCACGCCGCTGACCATGAAATCGCTGGCCGCCGGCACGTCCGTCTCGATCGTGTTTCACAAGAGCGGCTATCAGGACGCCACCGCGAAGCTCGAGGTCCCCGGCCCGGGCAAGGAGACCAAGCTGATCCAGCCGCTCGCCGTCTCGGCCGACCTCGCTCGGATCAAGCTGACCTCCGAGCCCTCGGGCGCGCAGGTCGTTCAGAACGGCCTCTTGCTCGCCGGCGTGACCACGCCCGCGGAGATCCTCGTCGAGGCCGGCAAGCCGGTGAAGTTCACCCTGACGAAGGCCGGCAAGGTGCCCGCCGTGATCGACACCTTCACGCCCGGCAGGGGTGCCGACGGCGTGGTCAAGAGCGCGAAGCTCGTCGATGGCGCGCCGCTCAACGTGACGTCGAACCTCGAGGGCAAGGCGAGCGTCTCGAACGCGGCGCACTGCCAGAACCTCGAGCTGCCGATCGGCTGCGTGCTCGCACCCGGCACGTACTTCGTCGAGGTCCTGGTCGCGCCGCCCAACGCGACGGCGGGCCGGGTGATGCGCAAGGTCGCGGTCACCGCCAAGCCTCACGCCGAGAACGTCGACTTCGGCTTCGTCGAGGCAGCGCCCAGCAAGCTGCTGCAGCTCGGCGGTTCATCGGGCGTTCGCCGCGCGGTGTTCGAGGTGGGTTCGCGCAAGATCAACGTCAGCGGCCCCGACGAGCCCTCGCATCCGGTCACGGTGGACGTCAAGGCCGGCGCGACCGTGATCGCGAACTGATCACAGGCAGGGGCGCCGAGCTGGCGTATGCTCGGGGCGATGCGGTGCAGTACCCTCGTCGCCGGTCTTGCGCTCGCCGGCAGCGCCGCCGCGGCGCCGATTCGGACATCGCAGACAGACCCTCATCCCGGCATCCACGCCGAGACCTGGCTCGACAGCGCGGTGCCCGCGAAGCTCACGCTCGTCCGCGTGGACCTGACCTCGGCCGAGATCGCGGTCTATGCGACCAAGGAATCGGATCGCGGGATCACGACGAGTGGGCTCTCGGATCGAATCGGTGCACAGGTCGCGATCAACGGCGACGCGTTCGCGATCGCGGGCTACAGGCCTCGCGGCCTCGCGATCGGTGACTCCACGGCGTGGACCAACACGCACGATACGGCCGCGCTGCCGCTGTTTCACCTGCGCCGCGTCGGCGAGCGCACGGTCGCCGCGATCGAGCCGCCAGAGCTGGTGATCGCACCCGATGATCTTCCGGAGGGCACGCAAGGTGCGATCGGAGGCCGCCCCCTGCTCGTGCGATCCGGCGCGGTGGAATCGAACTTCGATTGCGCCGATCCGGTGACCCTCGCGTGCCAGCGTGCGCCGCGCTCCGCGGTGGGCCTGTCCGGAGATGGCAACACGCTGTGGCTCGCCACCGTGGATGGCTGGCAGAGCGGCTCGGTGGGCCTGACCGCGGAAGAGCTCGGTGTGTTCCTCGCGGGGCGCGGTGCGGCGTGGGCGATGGCCCTCGATGGCGGTAGCTCGGCGACGCTCGTCCTCGACGGCAAGGTGGTCACCAGTCCCTCCGATGGCATCGAGCGCAACGTCGCGAATCACCTCGGCGTGAAGTACGGCGCCCTGCCCCGCGGCGAGCTCGTCGGTCTGGTGTGCGCGAACAGCGTGTTCAACTGCACGCGGCTGATCGGCGCGGCGGTCACGCTCGATGATGGGCGCGTGTTGGCCACGATGAGCGATGGGTTCTATGACTTCACCAACGTCACGCCGCGACTCGCGTGCGTGACCGTCAGGAAGACCGGCTACAAGACCAAGCGGCAGTGCCAGATCGTCGACTCGGGAATCCAGACCTACAACTCGGTCGTGCTCGAGCCGGGGATCGATCCGCCGGCCGACGCGAGCGTCCCCGATGGACCACGGCCCACCGATGCGACCACCACGGGTGATGGCGGATTCGGGCCCGATGGTGGAGCTCACGAGACCGGACCCGGCAGCGGTTGCTGCGACGCGGGGCGCGAACGCCTACACATCCCACAGCTGGTCCTCGTCGGCCTGGTGGGATGGATGCTGAGGCGCAGGCGAGGTACAAAGGCGTAGGTGTCGCAAGTTCACACGCAACTTTTGACCGACGACGCCAGCGGCGTGCTCGTCGAGCGCTCGTACCGGCTGCGCATCGCGGCCGGCCCAGACGCTGGCAAGGAACACGTCCTCGACGAGGGCACCACGATGGTCGGCACACATGTCGACAACGACCTCGTGCTGACCGATGCCACGGTGTCGCGCTATCACCTCGAGATCCGCGTGCGTCGCGATGGCATCGAGATCCGCGATCTCGACACGACGAATGGCACCAAGCACGGCGGCGCGCGGGTCGGCAACGTCGTGCTCACCGGCGCCGCGCGGCTGCGGCTCGGCAAGCACACCGAGATGGATGTCGAGCCAGTCGATACCAGCATCGATCTCTCCGACTGGCAGGGCGATCGGTTCGGGGATGTGCTCGGCACCACGCAGCCGATGCGCCAGCTGTTCGCGCTGCTCGGCAAGGCCGCGGCCACCGACGCCACGATCCTGCTCCAGGGAGAGACCGGCACCGGCAAGGAGGCGATCGCCGAGGCCGTCCACAAGATGAGCAAGCGCAATCGCGGCCCGTTCGTGGTCGTCGATTGCGGATCGATCCCGCACGAGCTGATCGCATCGGAGCTGTTCGGTCACGCGAAGGGCTCGTTCACCGGCGCCGGTGCCGACAAGCAAGGGCTGATCGAGGCGGCCAATCAGGGCACGCTGTTTCTCGACGAGATCGGTGAGCTCGCGCTCGAGCTGCAGCCCCAGCTGCTCCGCGTGCTCGATCGCCGTCAGGTGCGGCGCGTCGGCGAGACCCAGTCCGTGGATGTCGACATCCGCGTGATCGCCGCCACCCACCGCGACCTGCGCGCGATGATCAAGGCCGGTCAGTTCCGCGAGGACCTCTACTACCGGCTCGCGGTGGTCGCGACCAGCGTTCCGCCACTGCGTGATCGCAAGGCAGACATCCCGGCGCTCGCCGCGTGGTTCGCCGACAAGATGGGCCGCGGTGGCTTCGCGCAGTCCTCCGCGCTGCTCGAGTTGCTCGAGCGCCACGACTGGCCCGGCAACGTTCGTGAGCTGCGCAACGTGGTCGAGCGGGCGCTGTCCCTCGGCGCGGCTGCGCTCCACGATCTCGGCGAGGGCACCAAGCGGCCGCCCACCGCGCAGGACGACGAGGCCGCCATGCGCCGGCCGTCGGTCCCGCCGGGCGCCGACGTGCTCGAGCTGCCGTTCAAGGAAGCGAAGGCCGCGCTGGTCGAGAGCTTCGAGCGCGACTACCTGTCAGCCCTGCTCGCCCGTCATCGCGGCAACATCTCGCGCGCGGCGTCGGAGGCGGGTATCGATCGCAACTACATCCACCGCCTCGTCAAGAAGTACGGGCTCGAGGTCGACCGCGGGTGAACGCGCTTGGTCGCGCGGTAGTCCTCGTGCTGCTCGTCGCCGCGTGCAAGGGCAACGGCAACGGCAACGGTAGCGACCCGAAGCAGGAACCGAACGCTCCGCCGCATCCGGTGCCCGGGCCTGCGCCGGTGGCCGTGCGGGAAGACTGGGCAGCGTGCAAGGCCGCGCTCGAAGCCTCGCCGAAGACGCCGCCGACCCGACAGGTCGCGACGCTGCTCGAAGCGTGCAAGCCGTGCGGCGACTGGACGCCGCTGCTCACCTGGGCCACACCCACCGAGGACGGCGGACCGAAGCGCAAGGACATCGAGTCGGCGATGGTCGGCTGCAAGGCGTACTGCGACCCGAACGCGAAGATGCGATTCCTCGGCGGGCTCGACGACAACCGCGGCAAGGAGAAGGTGAACCGAATCCCGTGGCGGCTGCTCGGCGACTTCTGCAAGGAAGCGGTCTCGGCGGTGCCGGATGCGCGGTTCATGTCGGCCCCGTACTTCGCGCTCGATCGGATCGCGCGCGATGTGGCGGCGCGTCCGGACGGAGCGAAGCTGCTCGCCGCGATCGATCTGCCGCTGCCCGCTGCGTCGGTGACCGGTGCGGGCCTCGAGCTTCCGACCTCGGCGGTGACCATGCCGACGACGGCGTCGAGCCAGCTCACGATCACGATGGAGGACCTGAGGCTCGGCAGCTTGCCGCGCGCGAAGCTCGGCGCGACCGGCGTGACCGTGACCGGCGATCCATATCCCGGCGCTTCGGTGAAGCTCGCGGACCTCCCTGCCGCACTCGACAAGCTGGCGCAGCCGGTGCTCGTGCTGATGCCGATCAAGATGCCCGCGGCGCGCTTGGTGGAGGTGCTCGCCATCACCCGGCGCCGCCCGTTGCTGCTCGGTCTGGCCGCCACCAGCACGTTGCCCGGCTGGTCGATCTACGGCGCGTCTCCCGTCGAGCTGACCGGTGAGGTGGATCCGGCGACGCTGCCCAAGGACAAGGCGCAGCGCCTCTCGCTCACGATCGGCGCCAACGCCGACGTCACCGTGAAGGCGATCGCGGCCGCGCCGACCGCGAGCTTCATTGCGCCGCCTGCACTCGCCCTCGAGCCCGCCGCCACCGTGGAGAGCCTCGCCACGGTGCTCGGAGTGCTAGCCTACAAGGACGTGAAGTCGGCGGTGATCACCGCCGCGAAACGGTCGAAGCCTTGACCGACGCAGACTCACCAGAGATCGTCAGACCAGTGTCCCCTGCCGCCTATGACCTCGTGGTGATCGGCGGGGGAATCACCGGTGCCGGCATCGCGCGCGATGCGCAGCTGCGGGGGATGAAGGTCGCGCTGTTCGAGAAGGGCGACTACGCATCGGGCACGTCCTCGAAGTCGAGCAAGCTGGTCCACGGTGGGCTGCGCTACCTCGAGCACGGCGAGATCGGCCTCGTGTTCGAGAGCGTCTCGGAGCGCCGCGTGCAGACCAAGGTCGCGCCACACCTCGTCCGCCCGCTGTCGTTCTTGATCCCGATCTACAAGGGCGCCAAGCCCGGGCTCGAGCTGATGAACGTCGGCCTGTGGCTCTACGACTCGCTCGCCCTGTTTCGCGCGCCGCGGCTGCACAAGACGTTTCGCGGCACCAAGTCGGCGCTCGCGCTCGAGCCGCAGCTCCGCCCGGAGGGCCTGCGCGGCGTGCTCGAGTACTACGATTGCGCCACCGATGACGCACGGCTGGTCCTCGAGAACGCGATCGATGCGGTCGACGCCGGCGCGCATTGCCACACGTACACCGAGGTGGTGCGGTTCGAGCGCCGCGCCGATGGCCGGATCATCGGCGTCCACGTGCACGATCGGCTGACCGGCGAGACCCGGCTAGTGCTGTCGAAGGTCGTGGTGCTCGCCGCTGGCGCATGGACCGACGAGATGATCCGCCGGTTCGAGATCCCGATGGATCGCCCGCTGCTCCGTCGCACCAAGGGCGTGCACATCGTGCTGCCGCGCGAGCGCCTGCCGCTGGCCCGCGCGATCACGCTGATCTCGCCGGTCGACAAGCGCGTGATGTTCGCGATCCCGTGGCGCGAGCGCACCGTGCTCGGCACCACCGATACCGACTTCACCGGATCCGCGGACGAGGTGGCCGCTGATGCCGAGGACGTGAAGTACCTGTGCGACTCCGGCAATGGCTACTTCCCCGGCGCCAACCTCGCGCCCGAAGACGTGATCGCCACGTGGGCCGGCCTCCGCCCGCTGATCGCCGCACCGCCGAATGTCGACGAGTCGGAGATCTCGCGCGAGCACGAGGTGTTCGCGCGCAACGACGGCCTCGTGATCATCGCGGGCGGCAAGCTCACCACCTACCGGCGGATGGCCGGGGAAGCGGTGCACGAGACGATCAAGCTGATGGCCGAGCTCGGCGAGACCATCGAGGTCACCAGGTCGACCACCAAGTCGCGCCCGCTCCCCGGCGCCGCCGGGCTCGCCGAGGACACGCTCGAGGGCGTGGCGAAGGTCGGTCGTTCGCTGATGGACGATCACGGCCTCGATGTCGATACCGCCACCCACCTGTGCGGGGTCTATGGAACGCGCGCGCCGCTGATCGCGCAACGCATCGTCGCCGATCCCGCGCTCGGCGAGCGGCTGGATCCCGAGCTGCCCTACGTGTGGGCGGAGATCGGGTTCGCCGCGACCCACGACCTAGCGCGCACCGTGGAGGACGTCCTCGGGCGGCGCGTCCCTCTCCTGCTGGTGAGCCGCGACCAGGGGCTGGGCGTGTGCGATCGCGTGACCGATATTCTGGGCGCGATTCACGGCTGGAGCGCCGAACAGCGCACCGCGATGATCGCCGAGTACACGCACGAAGTCGCGCTCAGCCGACGCTGGCGCGAACCGGGCCGGTCTTCGGGATAACCAGCTGAATTCGTTATCCTCCTCCGCGGCCATCTTTATGGTTTCTTGATTCGATCCGTGTTCCCCTTAACGCCATCGCTACATGGCAGGGCGTACCTCATTGCCTGTCGCCGCCGGCGACCCGATGGAAGCAGCCAGGATCGTTTCTCCGTCCCCGACGACCGACATGCCGGCCGCCCACCATGCTCCCTCCGGGAAGCGTGCCCTGGCCCTGGCGTCGCTCGGCGCACTCGGCGTGGTCTACGGCGACATCGGTACCTCGCCGCTGTACGCGATGAAGGAGTGCCTCGCGGGCCCCCACGGCGTGGCCGCCGAGCCGGGGAACGTGCTCGGCGTGCTGTCGCTGATGTTCTGGGCGCTGCTGCTGGTGGTCACGCTCAAGTACCTCGTGTTCGTGCTGCGCGCCGACAACAACGGCGAGGGCGGGATCCTCGCGCTCGCGGCGTTGCTCGAGGGCACCGATCCGCGCGTCACCCGGAACCGCCTCGCGATCCCGCTCCTGCTCGGGCTGTTCGGCGCGGGCCTGCTGTTCGGTGATGGCGCGATCACGCCGGCGATCTCGGTCCTCGGTGCGGTCGAAGGTCTCGGCGAACAGAGTCCGGCACTGGGCGATCTGGCGGTGCCGATCACCATCGCGATCCTCGTCGGCCTGTTCCTCGTGCAGCGGCATGGGACCAAGAAGATCGGCATCGCGTTCGGCCCGATCATGATGGTGTGGTTCTTCGCGATCGGGATCCTCGGCGTGCGCTGGATCGTGGTCGATCCATCGGTGTTCCGTGCGGTCGACCCCCGCTACGGCATCGACATGCTGATCCACCACGGCAGGCACGGCTTCCTGCTGCTCGGCCTGGTGTTCCTCGTCGTCACCGGCGGCGAGGCGCTGTATGCGGACATGGGCCACTTCGGCAAGACGCCGATCCGGATCGCGTGGTTCGCGATCGCCCTGCCCGGCCTGCTGCTGAACTACTTCGGCCAGGGCGCGCTGCTGCTGTCGAGCAAGCCGGGCACGATCACCAATCCGTTCTTCGCGATGGTCGAGGGACCGATGCTGATCCCGATGATCATCCTCGCGACGATGGCCGCGGTGATCGCCTCGCAGGCGTTGATCTCCGGCGTGTTCTCCCTGACCCGCCAGGCGATGCAGCTCGGGTTCTGGCCGCGTGTCACCGTGGTCCACACCTCGGCGGATACCGAAGGTCAGATCTATATCCCCGAGATGAACTGGCTGCTGCTGGTCGGCACGATCGCGCTGGTCCTGCAGTTCCGCTCGAGCTCCGGCCTCGCCGCCGCGTATGGCATCGCGGTAACCGGCACGATGGGCATCACGTCGTACCTGTTCTATCTGGTGTGCCGGCGGCGCTGGCACATCTCGCGGCCGCGCGCGCTGGCGTTTCTCATCCCGTTCTTGACGATCGACCTGACATTCTTCGCGGCCAACGCGGCGAAGATCGCGGATGGCGGCTGGTTCCCACTCGCCGCCGGGCTCTGCGTGTTCATCGTGATGACCACCTGGTGGCGTGGTCGAATCGAGCTGTCGAAGACGATGGAAGCGGGCGCGGTGCCCGATGACATGCTGCTCGCCGACATCGCCGCCTCGCCGCCTCCGCGCGTGAAGGGCACCGCGGTGTTCATGGCGTCCACGCCCGATGGCATGCCCAATGTCCTCCTGCACCACCTCAAGCACAACCAGGTGCTGCACCCGCAGACCGTGCTGTTCTCGCTCAAGATCGAGCCCGTACCTTCGGTGAACATCGACGACAACCTCGTGGTCACTGATCTCGGCCACGGCTTCTTCCGCGTGCTCGCCAAGGTCGGCTTCATGCAGACCCCCGACGTCCCGATGCTGCTGAAGCGCTGTGCCAGCAAGGGCCTCGTCACCGAGCCGATGACCACCACCTACTACCTCGGTCGCCAGACCCTCCTGACGGGCGGTCGGTCCAAGATGGCGCGCTGGCGCAAGGTGCTGTTCTCGTTCCTCTCGCGCAACGCGCGGCCGCCCACCGCATTCTTCAACCTGCCCCCGAACCGGGTGGTCGAGCTGGGGCTGCAGATCGAGATGTGACGCGGATCGGATCGTCCGGTGTGCAAAACATCCACACACCGCGACCCGGTGCGGTCCGCTAGGATCGAGGTATGCGTCGCTCCTGGGTCGTCTTCATCCTGGCTGCCGGGTGCGGCTTTCACGCACCGGCCGGCGACAACCAGCGCGTCGATGCCCGGACGTCGATCGACAGCCCGCGGCAGGGAGATGGGTCACCCGACGCGCCGACTGCCCCGCCGATCGACGCGCCTGCCGGCACGCAGTGCCCCGCGACCTACGCGCCGATCGTGGCCCTCGCCGCGTCGACCTCGCGCTATCGCTTCGTGAGCACCGCGGCGAAGTGGATCGACGCGGAGACGGACTGCGAAAACGACGCGGCCGCGAGCGATCGTCCGGCGCACCTGATCGTGCTCAATGACGCGGCCGAGCGGATCGCTATGATCGGCGGCATCGCAGGCGGCGGAAACATCCAGAACCAGTTCATCGGCGCCGTCGATCTCGGCCAAGAAGGCGAGTTGCAGTACGTCACCAACCAGGCGAACACGCTGGCGCTGAATCCGGGCATGAACGGGGACAACAAGGACTGCGTGCGGATCAAGAACAGCGGCACCGACGAATATCGCGACTGCAACGAGACCAACCGGTTCGTCTGCGAATGCGATGGCAACACCGCGAACCCGAGCCGGTTCGCGAACCTTCCGAACGGCGATAACTGATCACTCGTCGCGGAGCCGGTAGCCCACGCCCGCCTCGGTGACCAGCCACCGCGGCCTCGCCGCGTCCCGCTCGACCTTGCGCCGTAGCGCCGCGACGTGAACCCGCAGCGTGTGGCTCTGCTCGGTGGACGTCGCGCCCCAGACCGCGCGGACCAGTGCGCGGTGCGTGAGCACGCGGCCAGGCTGGCGTGCGAGCTCGACGAGGATCTTGAACTCGATCGGCGTCAGCTTCACCTGTACACCGCTGACAGTGAGCTCGTGACGAGGCTGATCGATGTGGATCGGGCCGACCTCCATCACGTCGGGCGCCGGGCCACTCCCCGCCTCGGTGGCGTGGCGAAGCGCGACCCGGATCCGCGCCATCAGCTCGCCGGTGCCGAATGGCTTGGTCAGGTAGTCGTCGGCGCCGGAGTCGAGCGCCGCGACCTTGTCTCCCTCCTGGCCACGCGCCGAGAGCACGATCACGGGGACCTTGGAGTCCGCGCGCACCGACCGCAGCAGGGTGAGCCCGTCACCGTCGGGAAGTCCGAGATCGAGGAGCACGATCACCGGATGATGGTCGACGATCGCGGCGAGCCCTTCCGCAACGGTGGTCGCTTCGTGGACGACGTGGCCGTGCCCCGTGAGGGTCGCGCGCAAGAACCGGCGAACGTGCGGATCGTCGTCGATGACAACGACGCCGCTCATGCTGGCAACTCCGTGCAAGCCGGGGCCGTACCGGCCGGGATCGAGATCCGGAACACGGCGCCGCCTCCAGGCCGATCCGTTGCGACGACGGTTCCATCGTGCGCCACGACGATCGCGCGGACCACCGCGAGGCCGAGCCCGACACCCGGGGCCGCGGACGCTCGCACGAACTTTTCGAACAACCGCGGCTTGTCAGCGGGCAGACCGGCGCCGCGATCGGCGACCTCGAGCAGGACGAACGCGCCGGCCTTCGCGACGCGGATCGAGAGCGGCGGAGCGCCGTGCTTGAGGGCGTTCTCGATCAGATTGATCAGCACCTGTTCGAACAGTACCGGATCGATCCACAGCATCAAGTCCGGTTCGAGATCGACCTGTACCTGGCGGTCACCAATCGCGTCCTCGAGCCGGGTCAAGGCGGCGCCGACCAGCTCGTCCGCGGGTACCCACTCCCGCGTCGGCCGGAGGCCGGTCTCGACCCGCGTCAGTTGCAACAGATTCGCGAGGACGCGCTCGAGCCGCCGCGCGTCGTCCACGATCGATTCGAGCAGCTCCGCGCGGATCTCCGGCGAAAGCCTGTCCCCGTCGTCGCGCAGCGTGGTGGCCGCGCCCGTGATCACCGCCAGTGGCGTGCGCAGGTCGTGGGAGACCGCAGACAGCAGCGAGCTGCGCAGCTCCTCGGTTCGCGCTCGCAGCGCGGATTCCTTGGCCTCGGCTGCGAGCCGAACCCGCCCGAGGGCCAGCGTGGTCTGTCGCGCAAGGGCGTCGAGGAGATGCACCTGGTCGGACTGGAACACGGGCGCATCCTTCCTGCGCTGAAGCGCGATGACGCCGACGGCCACCTCCCCGTCGATGAGTGGGATCGCGAGCACGCGAGCGCCCGGCAGGGTGTCCGTGCCGTGGCCCGCGGTGCGGCGATGCTCGAACGCCCAGCGCGCGACCGTCTCGTCCTGGCCCGCGAGCGCGACCAACCCGGCCGCGGGCACGATCCCGCCATGGCCGTCCGGAACCAGTACGCCCGCGGCGGCATCGAGCCCATCTTCGAGGTGACGCGCGGCAACGACCGCTACCTCGGTCTCGTCGGTTGCCGCAGCAACCTCACGGGTGAACGCGAGCAGCGCAGAGGTCCGGCGTTCACGCTCGATTGCATCCCGCTCCTGGCGACGGAGCCGCGCGGTCAACGTGCTGATGACGAGGCCGGAGGCGAACATCACGGCGAACGTGAGCAGATGGCGAGCGTCGCTGACCGCGAACGCGAACCGAGGTGGGACGAAGCAGAAGTCGAACGCGGCGACCGCTAGCGACGAGGCGAGGATTGAAGGTCCGCGCCCGGTGAGCGATGCCACCATGATCGCGATCAGGTACAGCATCGTGATGTCCGCGAGCGACACGTACGCCGCGACCAGCATGCACAACGTGGTGACGATCGCGATGGCGACGGCAGCCCAGACGTACGGCCACGCGCCCGGGTGCTCGCCGATCGAGGCCGCCGGGGATGGGGGCGGCCCGCCTTCGACGGGTGCGATCACGTGAATTTCGATCGGACCGGAGCCGCGGATCAGATCATCGAGCAGGCTGCCGCGGAGGCGGTCTCGCCAGCGGCTGTGCGTCGGTTTGCCGGCGACGATCCGCGTGATGTTGTGCTCGCGGGCATGATCGAGGAGCGCGTGAGGTACGCTCGGCCCCCGCAGCCGAACGACCTGTCCACCGAGCTGCTCGGTCAGCCGGAGGTGTGCCTCGAGCCGGTCGGCGTCCTTCGCGTTGAGTGGAGGAGCACCGATGAGCTCGACGCTGGCGGCGAGCCACGGCGCGTGGAGGCCCTCCGCCATTCGCTTGGTGGCGCGGATCAGCCGCTCGGAGCCCGGGCTCGGCCCGACACAGACGAGGATCCGATCCCGCGTCGGCCACGTCGCCGCGATCCCGTGCTCGCGGCGATAGGCCAGCACATCGGCGTCGACACGCTCGGCGGTGAGGCGCAGCGCGAGCTCGCGGAGGGCGAGCAGATTCCCGCGCTGGAAGAAGTTCTGCGCGGCGCGGGCCACTTGCTCCGGAACATAGACCTTGCCCTCGGCGAGGCGTCCGAGCAGCTCGTCGGGTGGGAGGTCGACCAGCTCGAGCTCGTCAGCGCGCTCGAGCACCGCATCGGGGATGGTCTCTCGGACCTTCACGCCCGTGATCTGATGAATCACGTCACCGAGACTCTCGACGTGCTGGACGTTGAGCGTCGACCACACGTCGATCCCCGCGTCGAGCAGGTCGATGACGTCCTGCCACCGCTTGACGTGGCGGCTGCCGGGCGCATTCGTATGGGCCAGCTCGTCGACGAGGATCAGCGCCGGTCTCCGCGCGAGGGCAGCATCGACGTCGAGCTCATCGAGCTTGACGCCGCGATGGTCGATGATCCGGCGGGGCAGCACCGGCAGGCCATGGACGAGGGCTGCGGTCTCGCTGCGGCCATGAGTCTCGACGATCCCGATGACGACGTCGGTACCATCGGCGACCGCCCGCCTGGCGGCCTCGAGCATCGTGTAGGTCTTGCCGACGCCCGGCGAAGCGCCGAAGAAGATCTTGAGGTGCGCGCGCGAGGCACGGATCTCCTCCGCCTGCACCTGCGCCAGCAGCGCGTCGGGGTCCGGCCGATCATCATCGCGCGCTCGCTCACCCACGCTCCTAGCCTACCTCGGTCGGCCGGTCGTGGCGTCGAGCGCGCGGTTCAGCGTGACGACATGGACCCGCGGCTCGCCGAGGATCCCGAGCGTGCGGGCCTCCGTCGCGCTGGCGATCAACGCTCGGACGACGTCCACGGACAGCCTGCGCGCCCGCGCCACCCGGCCCGCCTGGTAGTAAGCCGCCGCCGGCGTGATGTGGGGATCGAGCCCGGAGGCAGACGCGGTCACGAGATCGGCCGGCACCGGCGCGAGGTTCTCGGGGTCGGCCTCTTGCAGCGCCTTGATCCGCGCGGCAACACGTGCATGGAGCGCGGGATTGCTCTCACCGTCGTTGGTACCCGTCGAGTTCATCGCGTTGTACGGGAACGGCCCGATGGCCGACGGCCGGCTCCAGAAGTACGCCGGATCGGTGAACGCCTGGCCGATCAGCTCGGGATCGCCGTGGGCCTGACGTGGGAAGACGACCTGCCCGATCCCCGTGACGAGCAGCGGGTACAGGACGCCGGTCAGTACGCTGAACGCGAGCAGCGCGACGACCGCAGCGCGGAGCGACGCGAGGAGGTCTTCTTTCATGACACGAGCCCCAAAGAGGTGAGGAGGAGATCGATCCCCTTGATGAACGGAAACGGCAGCAACAGCCCCCCGACACCGAACACGAGGATGTTCCGCCGCAGCGTAACCGATGCCGGCGCCGGCCGGATCCGGAGGCCACGCAGCGCGATCGGGATCAGCGCGATGATGATGAGGGCGTTGAAGATCACCGCCGACAGCACCGCGCTCGCCGGCGAGTGCAGCCGCATGATGTTGAGCGCGCCGAGCTGCGGATACGTGCTGACGAACGCTGCCGGAATGATCGCGAAGTACTTCGAGACATCGTTCGCGATCGAGAACGTCGTCAGCGCCCCCCGCGTCATCAGCATCTGTTTGCCGACCCGCACGACCTCGAGCAACTTGGTCGGGTTCGAGTCGAGGTCGACCATGTTGCCGGCCTCCTTGGCGGCCTGCGTGCCGCTGTTCATCGCGACCGCGACATCGGCCTGGGCAAGTGCCGGCGCGTCGTTGGTGCCGTCGCCCGTCATCGCGACAAGATGGCCCTTGTCCTGGTAGTCGCGGATCATCGCGAGCTTGGCCTCCGGCGTTGCCTCCGCGAGGAAGTCGTCGACCCCGGCCTCGGCCGCGATCGCGGCAGCGGTGAGTGGATTGTCGCCGGTGATCATCACCGTTTTGATCCCCAGCTTCCGCATCTCGGCGAACCGCTCGCGAATGCCCGTCTTGACGATATCGGCGAGCTGAACCACTCCGAGCACGCGCACACCGTCGGCGACCACCAAAGGAGTCGCGCCCTGCTTGGCCACGTTGTCGACCTGGACCTTGACCTGCACTGGCACCGTGCCACCAAGCCCGATCACGTACCGGCCGAGGGCATCGCTCGCGCCCTTGCGGATCGATCGGCCGCCTGCGAGGTCGACGCCGCTCATCCGGGTCTGCGCCGTGAACGCGACGGTGCTGGCACCCGCGGGCGTCACGATGACCCGGCCAAGGATCGCCGCTCCCAGTGCCACGATGCTCTTGCCCTCGGGGGTGTCATCGGCGAGCGACGACAGTGTTGCGGCCTCCGCGAGCTCTGCCTCGGTGACACCGGCGGCCGGCAGGAACCTCGTCGCCTGCCGATTGCCGTACGTGATCGTTCCGGTCTTGTCGAGCAGCAGCGTATCGATATCACCGGCGGCCTCGACCGCGCGGCCCGACGTGGCGATCACGTTGGCCTGGATCATCCGATCCATGCCGGCGATCCCGATCGCGGAGAGCAGTCCACCGATCGTCGTCGGGATCAGGCAGACCAGCAGCGCGACGAGGACCGTCAGCGTGATCGGGCTGCCCTGCCCCGCTTGCGACACCGCGAACCGCGACATCGGCAGCAACGTGACGGTGACGAGCAGGAAGATGATCGTGAGCCCCGCGAGCAGGATATCGAGCGCGATCTCGTTGGGGGTCTTCTTCCGCTTGGCGCCTTCCACCATCGCGATCATTCGATCGAGAAACGTCTGCCCTGGCGAGGCCGTGATCCTGATGACCAGCCAGTCCGACAGCACGCGCGTCCCGCCGGTGACGGCACTGCGATCGCCGCCGCTCTCGCGGATGACCGGGGCGCTCTCGCCCGTGATCGCGCTCTCGTCAACCGACGCCACGCCCGCGACGATGTCGCCATCCGACGGGATCGCCTGGCCCGCTTCGACCAGCACGTGATCGCCGGCGCGCAGCTGGGACGACGGGGTCTCGATGACCTCTGCATCGCGGCGCGGCTCGGCGAGCTTGCGCGCAGTGACGTCCCGGCGCGCCTTGCGCAGGCTATCGGCCTGGGCCTTCCCACGACCCTCGGCCATCGCCTCGGCGAAGTTCGCGAACAGCACGGTGAACCACAGCCACAACGCGACCGCACCGATGAAGCCCGGCGATGCATCACCTTGACGGGTCACCAGCGCGTGGACGAACAGCAGCGTCGTGAACATGCTGCCGACCTCGACGACGAACATCACCGGGTTCTTGATCATGCGGCGTGGATCGAGCTTGTCGAACGCGTCCCCGATCGCGCGCTTGACGATCGATGCCTCGAACAGCGGGCGCGCAGACACCCTGTCCCGGCGCACCGGATCATCCGGCGGCGGCGGGGTGGGACCCGGCGAAGTCGGTTCCACGGGTCTTCGTACGACGGCGGCGGTCATGGCGAGACTCCTCTTGCCTGCAGCTGTTCGACGATCGGGCCGAGTGCGAGTGCGGGGACAAAGGTCAGGGCACCGACGAGCACCACGGTGCCCGCTAGCAGGAGGACGAACAGCGGCCCGTCGGTGGGAAGTGTCCCCGACGAAGGCGGAATCGACTTCTTGCGCGCGAGCGAGCCGGCGATCGCGAGGGTCGGGATGATGATCCAGTAGCGCGCGACGAACATGCAGATCCCGCCCGCGGTCGCGAACACGGTCTTGCTCGCGGTGAGCCCGGCGAACGCGGAACCGTTGTTGTTCCCCATCGAAGAAAACGCGTAGAGGATCTCGGAGAACCCGTGCGGACCGGGGTTATTGAGTACACCCGGGGTCTCCTGCGCGATGCATGCGAACGCGGTCCCGAGCAGCACGGCCGCACACGGTACGAGGATCGCGATCGACGCCATCTTCATCTCGTAGGCTTCGATCTTCTTCCCGAGCAGCTCGGGCGTTCGGCCGACCATCAGGCCCGCGATGAACACCGCCACGATCGCGAACATGAGCAGGCCGTAGAGTCCGGATCCGACGCCGCCGAACGCGACCTCGCCGAGCTGCATGAGCACCATCGGGGCGAGGCCTCCGATCGGCGAGTAGCTATCGTGCATCGAGTTGACCGAGCCATTCGAGGCCGCCGTCGTGGTGGTCGCCCATAACGTGGACGCGCTGATTCCATGGCGGACCTCCTTGCCCTCCATGTTGCCGCCCGGTTGCAGCTCGCTGCTGTGCTGATCGATCGCGAGATCGGCGAGCGCCGGGTTTGGCTGCTGCTCGGCCCACGCGGCGATCGCAACGAACGGCAGCACCAGTACCAGCATCGTCGTGATCAACGCCCAGCCCTGGCGCCGCGACCCGACCATCCGACCAAACATGAAGCAGGTGGCACCGGAGATCAGCAGGATCGCGAGGTCCTCGAAGAAGTTCGCGAGCGGCGTCGGGTTCTCGAGCGGATGCGCCGAGTTCACGTTGTAGAACCCTCCGCCATTGGTGCCGAGCTGCTTGATCGCGACCTGCGAGGCGACCGGGCCGACCGCGATGTCCTGCGCCGTGACCGGATGCCCATCGGCATCCGCCGTGGCCTGGATCAGCGCGGTGGTCTCAGATCCATCGAGGGTCTGCGGCACTCCCTGCTGCACGAGGAACACGGCGAGCACGATCGACAGCGGGAGCAGGATGTAGACGATGGACCGGGTCAGATCGACCCAGAGGTTGCCGACCTCGGCGACCTGCTTCCGTGTGAAGCCGCGGATCAGCGCGACCAGCACGGCCATCCCGGTCGCCGCCGACACGAAGTTCTGGACCCCGAGCGCGAGCGCCTGGACGAGGTGACTCATCGTGGTCTCGCCGCCGTACGCCTGCCAGTCGGTATTGGTGGCGAAGCTGACCGCGGTGTTCCACGCCACGCGCGGATCGACCGGGCCGAGCGCGTTCGGGTTTCCGGGAAGCGCAGTCTGCAGCCGCTGCAGTCCATAGACGATGATGAGGCCGAGGATGTTGAACAGCAGCAGTGCGACCGCGTAGCGCTGCCAGCTCTGCTCGGATTCGGGCTTCACACCGAACATGCGATATAGTAATCGCTCGAGTGGACCGAGGATTCGCTGCGCGAAGCGCGCCTTGCCCTCGTAGACGCGCGCCATGTACGCCCCGAGTGGGATCGCGAGTGCGACCAGCAGCACCCAGTAAACGACGATCTGCGCGATCCCCGCGCCGCTCATTGCAGCTTCTCCGGGAACAACAAAGCGATGAGCAGATAGCCGACCAGACCGACGGCGATGATCGCCGCGAGCACGAACAGAGTGGACATGAGAAGCCTCCTGCTCAGATCCGGCCAAACAGCCGGATCATCCGCAGACTGATCAGGAACAACAGCAGCGTGAGTCCGAGATATGCGAGGTCGAGCATCAGCGCCTCCGCGTCGAGCTCAGGAGCAGGAAGCCAAGACCGGCGACCACCGCAGCGACCGAGGACTCGGCACCGAACGATTCGCCAGTCGCGAGCGCGAGCACGACGCGCGGGACGCTGACGACCAGCATCACGAGCGACAGGATGCGATCATCCCATCGCGCCGCGGTCTTCATCTCGTCGGGACGGTGGAGTCTGGCTGAGGTGTAGCGAGCTGGATTCGGCATTAGGTCCTCGAACCATGAGTAACCGCTGCGGGGTCAAGACGGTGTCAAGGACGCGCGAGGAGTGCGTCAACTTGCTCAAAACCAGGCGGTCGCGCCGAGGGTGACCGTGT